>JADHWD010000114.1 GCA_016783645.1 bacterium | reverse complement strand
AAAACCTTTCCGGCCGAGCAGACAAAGAGTATATTTCGATTTTACGGCTTTCGGCGAAGGAAAATGAAACGGCGGTGGATGAAGCATTGCGGTCGTTGATCGACAAGGGTTCACCGCTAACCTTTGAGCAAGTGGAAGCTATAGTTCGCTCCGGTCAGCCCTGCAGTCTGCTGGTGCAGAAACTGTTGATCGCCAAGCGGGATTTGAAGCTGCAGAACATTTTGGGTAGTGTCCGTGTATAATTGTTAGATTCAGCTAATCACCGGAATTTCAACAACATAAGTATATCCCGCAAGTCATTGTTATTTATACACATGCCGTTTCCTGACAACTAAACAGGGACACCACCACATTTTGAAGAACTTGGCTAAATATGACGCATTGATCATCGATGATATCGGTTATGTTCAACAGAGCCGGGAGGAGATGGAAGTGTTGTTCACCCTGCTGGCTTACCGCTACGAACGGGGCAGTGTAATGCTTACCAGTAATTTGCCTTTTTCGGAATGGGAGCGTATATTTAAGGATCCGATGACCACGGCGGCGGCGATTGACCGGCTGGTGCATCACAGCGTCATTCTGGAATTGAATCTGCAAAGTTACCGGTTGGAACAGTCGAAGAAAGAGATGAAGGGGAAGGAGGTAGGGGGATAATTTTGGAATGCTTCCTTGGGCTAATTCCATTACGCCTACGGCTTCATTCCATTAGCCCAGGGAAGAAACCCCAACTGGAATGACTAAACAAAACGGGAATTCTAATTGACGCTGAGTTGGAAAAATAATTGTCGTCAAACACAAAGGGCGGTTCTCCGGATCCACCATATCAGGAGTGTACCACTTCTTCTCACTTTTCACATAGACCAAATAGGGTTTGTAAATACGGCTGAGGTCGCTGCCGGCGAAGCGGTGCAATAGGTTCAGATCGCCTAAAGTCTCCACCACCAAACTGCCTATAGCGGTATGATCTAATCCACCGTGAAAAGCGATGTTATCCTTGATTCGATTGATTATCTCCTCCTGCTGGGAAGTGGTCAAATCGTATATCACATCATCTATGCCGGCGGGAATTTCTACTTTCTTGAAGGTTAATATAAAATTGCCCAGCATGGAACCTGAACGCCTTAATTGAATTGTCTGTTTATAATTTTCAACAAAATCCTGATATATCATTCCGTGATTATCCACTTCTTCCCGGTCCGGTAAAACAAAACCGGCGCGCCGTGCTGCGCGATGAAGCGCCATCCACACTCCGGCGTCGCGGTTATGGAAAGTCATAACCATGTAACCATCATCCTTCAACACCCGATGGCATTCTTTGAATACCAGGTATAGCGTCTCTTCGTAATGATCACGATCTTTGGCGGTGGGAAATCCCTGATGGCGGGTTTCTATCGCTTCCCGGGTATTATCTATCACCCCTTTCAAACCGAATACTTCCGGCAGCCATACCACCCAAAAATCGCTCAACTCCGCATACTGAACATTGCCGCCGAAAGGAGGATCGGTTATGATATAATCGGCATATTTATATGGTATATCTTCCAAGCTTTCACTTGATTTGTAAGAAACCTGATATGTGTATTTTGCATGTGGATATGGCAGAAGGAAAAAATTCAAATCTTCGGCTGACTGTTTTTTTCCTCTTATAAAGGCATTTTTTCTGTTCTCTAATGCCCATAAAACATTTCTTTCATTAAATATATTCGGCAGCCAATATGCATGACCGGCCCATTCAATCGGTTGTCCGGACTGCCAGCCTTCATTTATGAAAACCATCTTATTAACATATCTTAAAGCCGCGCTGAAAATGAACCATAGCGCTTCCTTTATTGTATCATCCGTTTCCGTTTCAACAATCATCTTTTTCAGTTTCGCTAAAGCTAATAAATTTCGTTCAGTGAAGAGATCGCTGAAATTCCCTATACCTTTTTTAAATAGTGAATGATCTTTTTCTAAGTCTCCATCCGGGAAAAGCACATCCGGTATGAACAAATTCTCTTCCCGGATAAACCTTTTAGCGTTCTCCGTATAGAATTTTGCTTTTGTAATGTCATCTTCGCCTACACTCTGCGCCTTTTTCCCGCATTTTGGGCAGTCGACCATTTTATTGACCAGGACATCTTTGCTTCTTTGGCAGTCCTTCATCACCAATGTGCTTATGCAGTTGGGATTAGTACATTCATAGGTTGCGCCTTTCAGTTTCTTCGCTTCCGCTAAGACTACTTTCCCGCCGCACCCGGGGCATATTAATGTGTTCGACCATTCGAACCATTCCGCGATGGCTTTTTCCCCGCAGTCATTGCAAACGGTGGAATAGAGTTCTTCTTCGACCGGTTTGAACTTCTCAACCACTTGATTGAAGGCTTTCTCCACTTCATCGAGGTCGATTTGCTGAACCTGCATCTTGGTGATCCAAGCGGCGAGGGGATTCAAATCGACGCCGATGACTCTCCTGCGCAGTTTCAAACCATCATAAACAGTGACTCCGCCGCCGCAGAAGGGGTCGAGTATGATATCGCCGGCGTTGGTGTAGTGTTTGATGATATGTTCGAACACATTCCAGGGTCTGCGGGCGAAATAACGGTGCATCTGATATACCGGAGTGTGCCGCTTGGCGATCACCGGCGCTTTTAAAGGCGGGATGGGGCTGCGCCGTACGCCGCCTTCGCGGGCTAATTGGTCGGCGATCTGCTCTTCGATATGGGAATTTAATGCGAGATTATTCATGAACTTACTATAATCATCATCATTCTTTTTTTCAACATTTCTCACCTTCGATTCTATCCTCATATCCCTTGAACTATGAACTTGAAATCTGAAATCCTTTTAGGGAACTTTTTCCTCACCCGTCAGTAAATCATTACAAAGACAGAGGTCAATGAAGCTCCCGTTATTATTATTGCGACGATTTTTCAATCTCTGAAACGAGCCCGTATGATTCCGAATTATTTGGCTCCGGCGGGAACTTTTCGTTTTTAAGAAGAGTTTATTTCAAATGACTTAATTTTTTGTAACACCTTAGTTCAATGAAGTACCACCGCTATTGTCATTCTGAACTTGATTCAGAATCCATTATAGAAGCAGTGGATTCCGGGTCAAGTCCGCCTTCGGCGGACGCCCGGAATGACAATTTAAGCTAATTTTTTCATAGAGCTAAAATGTTATATTTTATTAAACTGTGGATGAACAATAAGTTGCACGAATTTAAAAGAATATAATCACATACATAGTTCTGTGAAAGGAGATGTATGATTCAAATTAAAAACCTGACTAAGAATTTCGGGACGACCAGGGCGGTCGACGACATCAGCTTTGAAATCAAGCGCAGTGAGATTTTAGGCTTCTTAGGACCTAACGGCGCTGGCAAAACTACCACCGTGCGCGTCATCACCTGCTTTTTAGCTCCGACATCGGGCACGGTCGAGATTAACGGGTTGAATGTTTTCGACAACGCTTTGGAAATCCGCCGGAAAATCGGCTACCTCCCGGAGAATACTCCTCTATATCACGATATGAATGTGGTCGATTTTCTCCGTTACAGCGCGGAACTGCGTAAAATACCCATCGATAAACGCAGTATGCGTATTAAGAAGATGATCGATGTCTGCGGACTGGGCGATGTCCTCCATAAAGATATCGGTCAGTTATCCAAGGGCTACAATCAACGGGTGGGACTTGCGCAGGCTATGATTCACGACCCGGAAATCGTAATCCTGGACGAACCCACCTCCGGACTTGACCCCAATCAGATTGTGGAAATCCGCAATATGATAAAAGAACTGGGCAAGGAAAAGACTGTAGTGCTGTGCACACATATTCTTCCCGAAGTGCAATCCACCTGCGATAGGGCGCTCATCATCAACAAGGGCAAAATCGCCGCGCATGGCACTATTGAAGAGATATCGGCTTCCCAAACCGGCGGCGACCGTATCCATCTGGAGCTTCAGGCGGCTGAAGGCGACCCTATAACAGTATTAAAGGCGGTTGAAGGCGTGGAGGAAGTCGCAGTGGTGCCAGGCGCCGGAGTCACCAAACGCTACCGGCTGGGAACGGTAAAAGGTTCGGATCCGCGGGAGAAAATTTTCCGCACCATAGTCGATAACAACTGGACACTGCTGGAAATGCGCCGCGACCGCACTTCCTTGGAAGAAGTCTTCCGGCTACTGACCACTAACTAATAATATTTAGTAAAATAAAATTTTATTACTCAACTATAAACGAGAAGGGTTATGGGAAATATATTAGCGATTTATAAGCGCGAGATGAAATCATACTTCAACTCCCCCATCGCCTACATTATCATCAGCCTCTTCCTGATTATTTCCGGTTATTTCTACTCCATCAGCCTCTTTTTGCTAAATGAGGCGAGTATGCGGAATGTGATGGGAATCATTACCTTGATGTTCATATTTTTCATCCCCGCCATCACTATGCGCACCATATCAGAAGAGAAAAAGACCGGCACCATCGAATTAATGCTGACCATGCCTATACGGGAATCAGAGATAATCATCGCCAAATACCTCGCCGCTTTAGCGCTGTTAGTTATTGCGCTGGTGTTCACACTGGCTTATGTGCTGACTCTATCGCTATTAGGCAATCCCGATTTAGGCGTCATCTTTTCCGGTTATTTTGGGCTGATAATGATGGGCGGAGCTTATCTGGCGCTGGGAGTCTATGCTTCAACTATCACCGAAAATCAGATAGTGAGCTTCATAGTCGGCTTCGTCATTATCTTCTTCTTTTTCATGTTGGATAAAATCCTCATATTCATGCCCGCCGCCATCGCGCCTATCCTTGAATACATCAGCATCGATTACCATTTCAACAATATTACCCGAGGCGTGATTGATTCGCGGGATGTAATTTACTATCTCACAGTGATAGTATTCTCATTAGCGCTCTCCAGCCATACGCTGGCGAGTAGAAAATGGACTTAAAAAGTTCAAAATTCAAAATTCAAAATTCAAAATTCAAAATTCAAAGTTCAAGATTAAGAATCCTAACGGGTTATAAACTATGAAGAAAAAACGCGTGTTGAGATATACTACATTCACCACAATAATATTGCTGTTAGGCATCCTGATATTGATTAACCTCATTAGCATCAATATCTTCACCCGCGTCGATTTGACGGAGGGTAAGATTTTCACGCTGTCGAAGGCGTCGAAGGAAACGGTACGGAATCTGGAGGATAGATTGACGGTGAAGGCGTATTTTTCCAAAGATCTGCCTGCCCCCTACTCTTCCAACGCCCGCTACCTCAAGGATCAATTGGATGAATACCGCGCCAATTCCAATGGCAGATTCCATTATGAATTCGTAGATCCGGGCTCGGAAGAGGAGCTTGAGAAGGAAGCGCGGGATTTCCAGATTATGCCGGTGCAGGTGCAGGTGATTGAATCGGATAAAATTGAAGTGAAGCGGGTGTTCATGGGGTTGGTGTTCCTTTACCACGATAAGCATGAAACTATTCCCATCGTGCAAACCACCAGCGGTTTGGAATACGAAATCACTTCCACTGTCAAGAAAATCACCGCCGACCGGATACCCAATATCGGATTCCTGCAGGGTCATGGCGAACCCGACCCCGCTGAAAACATGACAGTTGTGATGGGTGGTCTTAGTAAAAACTACAATGTAGTTCCCATCGATTTGACCGAAGGCAAGACCATTCCCGATACAATGGATGCATTGTTCATTATAAGTCCCACTGCAGAATTCAGCGATTGGGATCTGTTCTGCATCGACCAGTTCATCATGAAAGGCGGCAAGGCCGCATTTCTATTGAATAAAATCGACGCCAACCTTCAGGAATCGCGGGCGGTTAAAGCTAATCTTAACATCGATAATTTCTGCCGCAATTTCGGCTTCCGTATAAATGATGATTTGGTGTATGACCAGCATTGCGGACTAGTTAGTATTCAGGAACAGCGGGGATGGATGACTATCCGTACCCAGGTGCAGTATCCTTTTTTCCCGCTGTTGACAAATTTCAGCCAGGATAATTCCATGGTGCGGGATTTGGAGGATTTGGGTATGTTCTTCCCCAGTTCAATCGACACTTCACTGGCTTTTGAAAAGGGCGCCGCTTTGGAAGTGTTAGTCACTTCTTCCGAGAAGAGCAACCGTCAAACCGGGCGTTACGATATCAATCCCACTTCACCCGGATTCAAGAAGCTGACTTTCGCTGAATCTCATATTCCTTTAGGAATCACATTGATCGGGAGTTTCAGTAGTTATTTCAAAGACAAAGAAATCCCGTTGATTGATGAGTTTCTTGACGATAAATCAATATACTCAAAAGCATATGAAGGTGAAGTTATAGAAGAGAGCCCGGAAACCCGCTTGATTGTGATGGGCGACGGGCATTTTCCGCAGGATATTTTTATGAACACCCGCTCAAATGCGGATTTCTTCCTCAATATGGCCGACTGGCTGGCGCAGGATGAGAGCCTGATTCATATCCGCACCCGCGAAGTCACCGCCCGGCCGTTGACGGAGATTTCCGAGGGTTTGAAAAGGTTCGTCAAATATTCCAATATCTTAGCCCCGTCTTTGATAGTGATATTAATTGGTGTCATCAGATGGCAGATTCGCCGCAGTAAAAGAGTGGAGATATAAATGAAAAAGAATATAACAATATTAGCGGCTGTTTTCCTTGTATTACTGATTATTTTATTCATCAACCGCATGTCCGATAAGACGGTGGTCAAGGCAAATTACTTCATCGATATCGATACCACCAAGGTGACCAAACTACATTTTATATCACCTGAGAAGGGTGAAGTCACGCTCAGCAAGGCGAGCGGAATGTGGCGGGTAGTCGAACCCATCGATTATTTGGCTGACGCCCGCAATATGGGACAGACATTATCCCAATTGATGAAGATGGAGATTGAGAATCTGGTGACCGGACGTGAGGATCAAAAATCAGCGTATGAGGTTGACAGCGCCGGAACCTTGATTGAAGTTTATGAGGGCGGCAAATTATTAACCGCTTTCTATATGGGTAAAAACGCTCCCACCTACCGCCATACTTATATGCGGAAAACCGATTCCGATGATATTTATATGGTCAAGAGTACCTTCCGCTATCAGTTCAACCGCGAATTGAAGGATTGGCGGGACAAGATAATCATGGAATTGAACAAGGATGATGTGCGGGAGATGGATTTCCGCTATCCCGATGAACAATTCACATTGCAATTATCCGATACAATCTGGACTCTCCATTCCGACAAGACCGAATTCACGGCTGATAAGAAACTGGTTGACAGGATTTTGAATTATCTGTCCAAACTTCGCACCGGGGATTTCTACAATCCTGACAGCGCTGAAGCTTTGGACTGGTCAAAACCGGAATTCAGCATGAAGGTCATCGCTTTAGGCGGCAATATCCGGACAATCATGATTCAGGAGAAGCCCGGCGAACAGAACCAGTATTACTTGAAATTGGATGATAATCCCACAGTGTTCATCGTGTACAAAGGCACCGCCGCCACCTTGATGAAAAAAATAGACGATTTCCGGGTGAAAGAAGAAGATAAGGAAAAAGCGCCTAAGAAGCCGCCGGAAATGTTTGAAGGACAATAGACTGTCAATGGTTATTGGTCATTAGTCATTGGTAATATCAATATTTTGTGGTGTCGACTCTCCGCAGTCGACACCATCACATAATTATGTCCCGGCGGGATTCAAGGGCAAAGTCCGTAACCTGCCGGATAGTTACAATGATATACGCCGAGTAAGGGCGAAGCATTTTTCGGAATATGATGAAAAATACTAATGCAATGTTGAAAATGCTTCGCCCCTACAAGAACATTCAGGGAACTTGAAAACTTGTAAACTTGTAAACTTAAATAATACATAGGAGAAAGTAATGAATCTAAAACCTTTAGATGAAAGAGCTATAATTAAGCCTCTGGAAGACGAAGAAGAAAAGAAGATAGGATCAATCATAATCCCCGATACCGCTAAAGAGCGTCCTCAGATGGGCGAAGTGGTTGCGATGGGTGATGATGTGCCTAAGAAAGAAGGCGGGAAGCTGTTTTCCGAAGTGTTGAAAACAGGCGACAGGGTCGTCTATTCCAAGTACGGCGGCACTGAGATTGAATTTGAGAACGAGAAGTATCTGATAGTATCCCGCGGTGATATTTTAGCGATTGTAAAATAATTAATAACAAGGAGATAATTAATGTCAATAAAGGAATTAACTTTTAACACGGACGCCCGAGCCAAATTGAAAAAGGGCGTCGACGCTATGGCTGACGCTGTCCGCATCACCTTGGGTCCTAAGGGCCGTAATGTGGTGATTGAGAAAAAATGGGGCGCGCCGACAGTGACCAAAGACGGCGTAACCGTCGCTAAGGAAATCGAACTGAAAGACCCCGTTGAGAATATGGGCGCGCAGATGATGAAGGAAGTGGCTTCCAAGACTTCCGACGACGCCGGAGACGGCACCACCACCGCCACCGTTCTAGCGCAGTCTATCATCAAAGAAGGTATGCGCAATGTAACCGCCGGAGCTAATCCGATGGACCTCAAGCGCGGCATCGAAAAAGCGGTAGCTAAAGTCGTCGAAGCTCTGAAGAAACAATCACGCCCGGTCAAGGATAAGCAGGAAATCGCGCAAGTGGGGGCTATTTCCGCCAACAACGATATGGACATCGGCAATCTGATAGCCGATGCGATGGACAAAGTCGGCAAGGACGGCGTTATCACTGTGGAAGAATCCAAGACTTTGGAAACTACTTTAGAAGTGGTCGAAGGTATGCAGTTCGACCGCGGCTATTTGTCCCCCTACTTTGTCACCAACGCTGAGAACATGGAAGCGGTATTGGAAGAGCCGATGATTCTGATTCACGACAAGAAAATTTCGGTGATGAAGGATATACTGCCGATATTGGAGAAAACGGCGCAGATGGGCAAGCCGTTATTGATTATCTCGGAAGATGTTGAAGGTGAAGCTTTGGCTACATTAGTGGTCAATAAGCTGCGCGGCACCTTGAAGGTCGCCGCGGTTAAGGCTCCGGGATTCGGCGACCGGCGTAAAGCTATGCTGGAAGATATCGCCATATTGACCGGCGGACGCGTGATTTCCGAAGAGACCGGTTTCAAACTGGAGAACACTGTATTGGCTGACCTCGGCTCCGCCAAAACAATCCGTATCGACAAGGACAACACCACGATTGTAGAAGGCAAGGGCAAGACCGGCGACATCAAGGGCAGAATCAATCAGATCAAGAAGCAGATAGAAAACACCACATCCGATTACGACCGGGAAAAACTACAGGAACGGCTGGCGAAATTAGCCGGCGGAGTGGCGGTTTTGAACATCGGCGCCGCCACCGAAGTTGAGATGAAGGAAAAGAAAGCCCGCGTGGAAGACGCTTTACACGCCACCCGCGCCGCCGTCGAAGAGGGCATAGTCCCCGGCGGAGGCGTGGCTT
>JADHWD010000113.1 GCA_016783645.1 bacterium | reverse complement strand
ATGCGGTTTCGCTGGCGTTACTGATATTCATCCTCGCTGTCAACCGAGGTCCTGAACCGGCGAGATGGTTCAATCTCGGATTCATAAACTTTCAACCCTCCGAAATAGCTAAACTATGCACTATTATCGCTCTGTCAAGGTTCCTCTTCGATAAACGAAGAGACATCCTGAAATTTTCAGTGACTTTACGAAGCTTGCTGTTAATTGCGCTTCCCACGATACTTGTGATGCTGGAACCGGATTTAGGCACTTCTGTAGTATATTTAATGATAGGACTGCCGATATTAATATTCGGAGGGATAAACCTAAAACATCTGTTTTTCATGCTAATGCCTATTATAATTCTGCTGGCGTCTTTCAATATCATAGTGACAGCGGCGGTGATCGCAGCGATGACTATCTTGTTTCTTTATCGGAAACTGGGATTTCTGAGGATCCTGCTGTTGTTAATACTCAATATCGGTATCGCCTTCAGCGGACCGAAAATATGGAACAGTCTTCATCCTTATCAGCAGAAACGGATTGTGACATTTCTCAATCCGGAATCCGATCCCCGGGGCGCGGGATATCAGATAATCCAATCCAAAGTCGCCGTCGGCAGCGGCGGGTTATGGGGCAAAGGATATAAACAGGGTACGCAGAGCCATTTGAAATTCCTCCCCGAAGGGCACACTGATTTCATATTCTCTGTGTTTTCCGAGGAGATGGGATTCGCCGGAGCGTTAATAATTTTACTCGCATTCTACGGTATATGCCACCGGGGATTATCCGCCGCTGTACGGCATCGAAATCTCTTCGCCGGGATGGTATTGGCCGGTATTTCCGCCCATTTCGCCATACATGCCGGAGTGAATATAGGGATGGCACTAGGCCTTCTGCCGGTGACCGGACTGCCGCTCCCTTTCCTGAGCTACGGAGGTTCATCATTGCTGATTAACGCCGCCTTAGCGGGAATTATGATCGGCATGGGAATGAGGTGGAGAGAATATTAGAAGCGCGGAACGCGGTATTGGGGAAGATTCACAGCAGATGAAACGGATTAATAATAGTCACTTGTCACTCGTCACTGGTCATTAGGAATGCAGAATGCGGAAAAGAATTCACAGTAAATTGAGTAATTAAATAAATCACAAATCACAAATCACAAATCACAAATCACAAATCACAAATCTAAAATCTTTATAACAGCCAGTGAATATTCATTCGTACATATTTGTGCTTATTCGTGTTAATTCGTAGTTAATTCTTCCGAATTCCGATTTCCGAATTTCTTTATACTGCTTAAAATAGCTATCATTTTTTCCTCAACAGTCAGTGAATCTCAATTTATGAAAGCGCAAAATCAGCGCCACAGTAATTGCACGATAAAAAGTAAGGTAATATTGTGACGCAAATCAATATATTTCAGTGAAATATGCTGTGCAATAAATTCGCATAATGTAAAAATTACACATATTGGTGTCAAATGTATAAACCCATATTAGCCATCGATTTCGACGGCGTCATCTGCGACAGCATGGATGAATGCATAATCACCGCTTTAAACGCCTGCAATCATCTTAACGGCGAAGATTCTCTCTATGAATCACTCAAATATTTAGACGAAAAATTTATTAAAAGGTTTCGTCAGTTCAGGCATTTTATTCGTTCGGCGGAGGAATATTTCATCCTTGCGCATCATCTGCAGACTTCCATTGAAGATTTGACATCGTTAATATTCAAGAAGTTAAAAGAGAAATATCCGCAGGAAATGCAGAATTATGCGCCTTTATTTTATCAAGCGCGCAATGAATTACGGAAACGGAATACTGAAAAATGGGAAAAACTTCACCGCCGGTATGAAGAAGCGGCGGTTGATTGGGATGAAGTGAATTCCCGCTGTGAATGCTTCATCGTGACAGATAAGGACTTGGAATCGGTGTCGCATTTCGACAGATTATGGGAGCTGAACCTGCAAGCGGACAGGATCTGGGCGCGAGGCCGCGCTTCCGGCAAACCGCAGGCTGTCATGCAAATCGCCCAGTCGATGAATGCCGCTCCCGGTTCTATCACTTTCATCGACGATCATCCCCAGCATCTGCGCGATACGGCGAAAACCGGCGCTAAATGCGCCTGGGCCTCCTGGGGATATCATAAAAATGTTGTTAAGAAATTGGAATTCCCATACTTGAAACGGCTCTCCGATATATTCTTGATATAAGATTGATTTTTTAGTAAATTATTTATTTAGATTAAGCCCTCATGCGCCGGCGGCGCACCCCGAAGCATGAAAATAGTTCGACCCCTTCAGGGTCGTCAGGATTAATGTTCTACTTCCGTAGGTTTCACCTACGGCTATTCATGTTTTTCCCCTTCGGGGAAGGGCGGCCGCAAGGGTCGCCCCTACAATTACCGTTCACTGTTCACCGTTTACTGTCAACTGTCGACTGTCAACCGTCGACTATTTTCAAGATAAACCCTCATGCGCCTGCAGCGCACCACCAAGCATGAAAATAGTCTCAAGGGCGACCGCAAGGGTCGCCCCTACAGCCAGATGTTTATTTGTAGGGGCAGACCTGTGTGTCTGCCCGCTTTGGCATTTTCTATTTTCAAGATAAATCGTCCAAATAGAGGTTAATATGAATTACAAATATTATCACTTGTTCATCGCAGTAATAATCGGCGCGGTAATATTTCTTGTGAAACCGGAGCGCCTTTACGCTGATGATAAAATTAGTCTTTCCATTCCCGATTCCAATCATCTGCAGATTGTCGAATTCAAAGACGGGAGTATCAACATGGGGAGAATTGTGGAGATATTGGGCGACACTGTAGTATTTCGTACGAATTACGGTGAGATACGAATCCATAGAAATTTTATCGATAAAATTAAACTGGTTTCTAAGAAAAATATTAAGGAAGGGCGGTACTGGTTTCCCAATCCGAATTCCACCAGATTGTTTTTCGCTCCGACTGCAAGAATGCTGGAAAAAGGGGATGGTTATTTTTCCGATTATTATCTGTTTTTCCCGGGGATAGCGTACGGAATCACAGACAATATCACCATGGGCGCCGGAATGTCACTTATACCGGGCGTCGAATTTTCGAAGCAGTTATTCTTTCTTACCCCTAAAGTTGGGATAAAAGCATTTGAAAAATTTGCTTTAGCGGCCGGAGCTTTAATTATCAGAATTCCTAATGGGGATGACGATGATAACATCAACACGGTAGGAATATTATACGGTGTCAGCACTTATGGGACGACCGATCACAGCCTCACTTTCGGACTGGGTTATGGTTTTGAAAATGGTAATCTGGCGGACGAGCCGATGGTTTTAGTAGGAGGAGAAGCGCGGTTGACCCGCCGGGCTTCGCTTATTACGGAAAATTGGATCTTTCCCGGATTGGAAGATCCCTTGATCTCTTACGGCGTCAGGTTCTTCGGCGAAAAACTCAGCGTGGATTTAGCGTTGATTAATATTTTAGGCGAATATGCGATTTTTCCCGGCGTGCCTTATATAGATTTCGTGGTGAATTTTTAAATCCTGCGAATCTTGTACATCCTTGTTAATTTATGAATAATTTGGGCTATAATAAACGACATTGTCAGCTGTCTTTTAGTTGTGTTGAGATTGCGCCAATGTATAGCGTATAAATTGATTATCACCCCTCATGCCGCTTTTTACTGCCGGGAAGTTTATCATGAACTACGATATAAAGCCGCCCGCACTGCCCTGAGGGTATTGGAAGGCAAGCCGCTAAGGAACTGTGTGAATATGCAATGGCTGAAAAACAGGGAAAAGGGTAAAGGGTAAGGGGTAAAAGAAAGGTAGAATATCTTCTTGTCACTCAAAACGCCACCCCTGCTGTCGATACTATTTATACGATGATTTGCGTCTTGAATAATAATAACATACGGTTAATCGCTTATCCAGATTATTCAGGTAATAGAATCATCATGAAAAAAGTTTAATAATCCCCCCTTCCCCCCTTTAGAAAAGGGGGAAGCGACATTTCCTCCTTTGAAAAAGGGGGATTTCTTGAAAAATTAAAGCCTTTGAAATCACAATTATTATTTTTAAGTTACTTGTGAAACAAATCTTGCTGATTTAACTGGATAAACGATTACTGTTATTACTAATGTATAGTACTGACTTGGGGAAGCTACACTACAAGTCGATTTTTTAACTTGCAAACTTGTCAACTTGCAAACTTGCTAACTTTTTCATGCGTGAATATGGTAAAGACAGCCTTCTCCGCAGGATTGTGACTATTATAGTCACAATGTTTTTTTTAGTCCTGCCTTTTTGGATATTCATGAAGATATTCACGCGGACCCGTATAATCGGAAAGGAATATATTCAGAAAGCCCGGCTCCCTTTCCTGTTCGCCTCCAATCATGTTTCGATGCTGGATGACGCTTTCATAGGACCCTTGCTATTTCTGCCCCGGGGATTCTGGGATTATAAATTCATGCCCTATCATACGCCGGAAAGGAAAAATTTTTATGTAGGCCCCGTCTTTTCGTTCATCATGGAACATGCCAAATGCATCCCGTTGACCAGAGGAAAGGGATTAAACCAGCCTGGTATCGGCAGAATCATTCAGGCTTTGAAGAACGGCGGCAGTGTTGTAATGTACCCTGAAGGCACCCGCACCCGCTCCGGCAGACTGGGAACCGGCAAGCCCGGTATCGGAAAAGTGATATACGAAAGCGGCTGTAATGTGATTCCCTGTTATCATTCGGGATTTGAAAAAGTATTACCTATCGGGAAGAAAATTCCCCGCTTTAGTAAAGAAGTAATAATCAAAGTCGGCGAACCGCTTGACCTGTCACGATTCTTCACAATGGAGAATAAACTCGAAACCTGGAAAGCCATCGCCGATGAGTTGATCGTAGCTATCAGAAAACTGATGGAGGAAGATAGAACTGAAAGATCATTTTCAGGTTAGCCAGATTTACAGAAGTAAACTTTTAGTTTCATTATACTGAAAATTGGGTAAAGGGTCAGGGGCAAAGGGTAAAGAAGAGAATGAACATATTATTGAGACATGAGACACGAGACCTGAGACTTTTACTCTCAATTCACAGCTCTAATCTAATTTCCGATTAATATAAGATTATTTTAACTGATATTGATAATGCTAATAGACACACATACACATCTGGATTTTTCTCAGTTTGAAAAAGACCTGACTTCGGTTATAGACAGAGCGTCTCAGGCGGATGTGCGGTATATGCTTAACATATCCACTGATCCCGCCAGCATCGTGAAGACGCTGAAACTTACTGAAAAATATGAAAATATTTATGCGGCGGTTGGCTTGCACCCCCATGAAGCGGATAAAATTAACGATGATGATATTCAGCTGGTGAGAGTAAAAACCGAACATCCTAAAGTTAAAGCTTTGGGTGAAGTGGGGCTGGATTTCTACCGTGACTACGCGGATCATGATAATCAAAGGAAGCTATTCCGCGCTATGATTGACATTGCATCGGAAAAGAAACTGCCTTTAGTGATACACAACCGCGCCGCATCGGAAGAAACTCTGCGGATTCTAAAAGAGAAACACCATGATTCGCTGACCGGCGTGTTTCATTGTTTCGCCGGAGATGCGGATTTCGCCGATGAAGCGCTGAAAATGGGATTCTATATCTCATTCGCTGGTAATCTAACTTTCAACAAATCCCATCTGGCCGAAACTGCCGGACATGTTCCCATCGAACGGATATTACTGGAAACCGACTGCCCGTTTCTGGCTCCCCAGTCCCGCCGGGGAAAACGGTCGGAGCCTGCTGATGTTAAAATCATCGCCGAATTTTTAGCGAAGATTAAAGAGCTTTCACCAGAGGATATCGCCCGCATCACCAGTTACAACGCTTTCAGATTATTCGGTATCGGACCTGAACCGGAAGCGAAGATTGTCTATCCTATCCGCGATTCTCTATATATCAATCTCACTAACCGATGTTCTTCCGATTGCGTTTTCTGCCCCCGCAGCCGTAATCCGGTGGTGAAAGGACATAACTTAAAACTGCAAAAAGAACCTGAATTTTCAGATATCGTCAAGGCGGTGGAAAAATACCCTGCGGAATATCATGAATTAGTTTTCTGCGGATACGGCGAACCGTCAATGCGTTTCGATTTGGTGATGAAGACCGCCAAGCATTTCCGGGGCAGATTTAAAAGACTGCGCTTAGACACCAACGGTCATGGCAATCTGATAAACAAGCGCGATATTGTCCCGGAGATTTCCGCCGTTTTCGATGCGGTTTCAATAAGTCTGAACAGCCCGGATCCGGCGGAGTACCAGCGCATCAACCGGCCGGATTTCGCCGATAAAGCTTTCCCCGCGCTCATCGGCTTCATCCGAAAATGCGCCGCCGCCGGTCTGGAAGTCGCAGTGACTGTAGTGGGATTTCCCGGAGCCGATATTGAAGGCTCCCGCAGATTAGCTAAAGAAATGGGGGCAGGATTCCGTGTAAGAAAATACAATGACCTTGGCTGAAGCTAAAAACAAAGAATACAAAATCTGCAGACCCTACGAAGCGATCGCTCCCATTTATGACAAATTGATGTCCCATGTCGAGTATCGCAGTTGGAGCGATTTCATCGCCAATATTTTGATGCAGGAACCTTCATGGCCCCCGGAAATGCTGGAATTAGCCTGCGGAACCGGAATTATGGCGGGGTATTTTGCGGAAAGAGGTGTCCATGTGACAGGGATAGACCGCTGTAGAGCCATGATTGAGCGAGCCTGTGAAAAAAATTATAAGAACAATCCGCAATTTCTCGTAGCGGATTTCTGTTCTATCTCGTTAAAAAAGCGTTTTGACGCTGTGGTCTGCCTGTATGACAGCATTAATTATGTGATGATTTATAATGACTTAATCACTTTCATGAAGGGAGTCAATCGCGTTTTGAAGGATAACGGAATTTTCATCTTCGATATCTGCACCCGTTATAATTCCCGGACTAATTTCATCGGATTTGAAGACAGCGGTTCTGTCGGAGATTTCTTCTATCACCGCCTGTCGAACTACAGCGTTTTCACCCATATTCATATCAACGATTTCAGTATGTATAAAATCAGCGGCCGTAAATTATTGTTCAAAGAGCATCATGAGCAGTATATTTATACCGCCAAACAGATCAAATCCGCAGTTCATCATGCGGGATTGAAACTTGAAGCCGAATTTGACGATATATGTTTCCGCAAAGCGCATTCCCATTCACTGCGCATACATTTTTTATGTAGGAAAAACTGAATTTGATATGTGATTTGAAAACAGGAAGTCTCAGGTCTAGCGTCTCAAGTCTCGTATCGTTCAGGAGAACAGACTTTAGTCTGTTCAAATGTGTCGGACTAAAGTCCGGCCTCCTATATGAAGTAAAACGCGTTATCGGACTGTTTGTTGAGCCTTGAGTCTTGAGTCCTGAGTCTTGAGTCCTGAGTCTTGAGTCCTGAGTCTTGAGTCCTGAGTCTTGAGTCCTGAGTCTTGAGTCCTGATTTTTGCGTCTTGAGTCTATCATTATGTTGAAAATATTTAATTTAACTAAGCTTTATCCCGGCGGAGGGGGAATATCCGGCATTAATCTGGAGATCGGCCGCGCTGAATTCGCCCTGCTTACCGGCCGCACCGGCGCCGGTAAATCCACCTTGATAAGACTTATTTCCCTGATGGAGAGACCTGACCGGGGTCATATAGTATTAGGTAATATGAATTCGGAAGAATTGCGGCGGCGGGATTATCCGATATGGCGCAGGCATTTGGGAGTGATTCCGCAGGATCTGCTGTTGATTAGCGAGCAGACGGTGTTTCAAAATGTGGCATTGACTCTTAGGGGAATCGGTATGAGCCGCCTGCGGGCGAAGAACACGGCTTTAAAAGCGCTTGCTAAAGTCGGATTATCGCATCGGCTGCAAGAGAAAGCGCAGAATTTATCGGGCGGTGAAGCCCGCCGGACTGCTATAGCGCGGGCGTTATGCTGTGAACCCTATCTGGCGTTAGCCGATGAACCCTTGGGAGACCTCGATCCGGAAACCGCTAAAGCTATCATGAAACTGTTTGAAAAAATCAACGCTATGGGGACGGCGGTATTGATGGTCACCCATCGAGAAGATATTATCCCCTCCTGTAGTTACCGGAAATTGAAGATGGCGGACGGCAGGCTGTTATGAAATACTGAATACTGAATACTGAATGGTGAATGGTGAATAGTATCAGCACTTTATAATTCCTTGTTCCTTGTTCGATATTCGTATTTCAATTTATAGGGGAGCGGCAGTGTCCTCCCTGGTGGGCGCCTCGGCCTTCAAAGCCGCTGTAGGTTTGAAAGAACCTGGCTGGGTTCGATTCCCAGACGCTCCCGCTGAATGCCTTTGTTTAATTATTTGAAAACAATATTTGACAAAGGCTTTTTTATTTGTAAATTATATAAAGAAAGTTATAAAAATCATCTGAAAATTTGCCAAGATATTCCAATGAAAGATATAATCCAAACCGCGGCTGAATTGAAAGCCGCCAATAAGCCCTTCGCGATGGTGACCGTAATCGGCGTGAAGGGTTCTACGCCCCGGGATACGGGCGCCAAGATGATTGTTTTACCCTCCGGCGATATAATCGGCACTATCGGCGGAGCGTCGATGGAATACAAAGCGATTCAAGAAGCGGTAAATTCTATAAAAGACGGAAAAATCCGCCGGGTGAAATATCTATTACACGATGAAACAGTGATAGATATTCAGGATAAAGAAGCCACAGGTATGGTCTGCGGCGGTGAAATGGAATTGTTCATCGAACCTTTCACAACATCTTCGACCCTCTACCTCTTCGGCGCCGGACATGTGGCGAAACCCACCGCGCATATCGCCGCAATGTGCGGTTTCCGGGTGGAAATTTTCGACCACCGGCCGGAATTGACAACCTCGGAAAGATTCCCCGACGCCGCGGAACTGCATATAGGAGATTTATTGCAGTTATCGCAGGATTTACAGCCTTTGGAAAACTCCTTCGCCGTAGTGGTGACCGCCGGACATGACACCGATTACGCCGTCATGCGCAGACTCCTGCGCAAACCTTTGAAATATCTGGGTGTGATAAGCTCCCGCCGCAAGAAAAAAATCCTGTTTGAAAAACTCATACGGGAAGGATTTTCGCAGGAAGAAATCGACACGATTCACATGCCCATCGGATTGAACATCAATTCGGAAACCCCCGAAGAGATAGCCGTGAGTATCGCCGCTGAATTGATTAAAATCAGGAATATGTGATTTTTTAAGAGCGGAGTTGGGGAATAAAATTAACAGGGATACACAGGATATTCAGGATTTAAGAAAAGGCAAAAGGCAAAAGTGAAAAGGCAAAAGGCAAAAGTGTAAAATTCACAACGAATTAAACGAAATAAACGAAAAATATTCACAGCGGATTAAGCGGATGAAGCGGATAAGATTCACAGCGGATTAAGCGGATGAAGCGGATAAATAACAGTCACTTGTCACTTGTCATTGGTGTTTCGGATTTCGGATTTCGTGCTTCGGATTTTTTAGCTTTCATCGCTTTAATAGCTTGTGAATATTTTCCACATTTCATAGCCAAAATAG
>JADHWD010000112.1 GCA_016783645.1 bacterium | reverse complement strand
TGTAGGGGCGGCCCTTGCGGCCGCCCTTCCCCGAAGGGGAAAAACTTGAATAGCCGTAGGTGAAACCTACGGAAAAAGAATCAGTACAATACCGACCCTGAAGGGGTCGAACCATTTTCATACTAAGTTGTCAGCCGTACGGCTGATGAGGGTTTATCCTGAAAATAGTCGACGGTTGACGGTCGACAGTCGACAGTAAACGGTGAACGCTTAATGTAGGGGCGGCCCTTGCGGCCGCCCTTCCCCGAAGGGGAAAAACTTGAATAGCCGTAGGTGAAACCTACGGAAAAAGAATCAGTACAATACCGACCCTGAAGGGGTCGCACTATTTTCATGCTAAGTTGTCAGCCGTACGGCTGATGAGGGTTTATCCTGAAAATAGTCGACGGTTGACGGTCGACAGTAAACGGTAAATGGTGAACGGTGAACAGTTGAATCTAAAAAAAGCAACTTTAGCACAATGTCTTAATAATCCCCCTTAGTCCCCCTTTAAAAAAGGGGGAAATATAACTCCCCCCTTTCCTAAAGTGGGGCGGGGGGCATAAGCGCTTACTTAAGCGGTTTATTATACTTTTGTAAGGGCGAAGCATTTTTTTAAGTGATTAAAATTTATATTGTTAAGTAAAAATGCTTCGCCCCTACTTATTATCATTTTATGGAAAACATCTTTTCCAATTCCTTCACAGCTTCCGGCACCACAAAAATTACCACATGATCGCCTTCAAACAGGATGGTGTCTCCGACAGGGACGGACACATTCCCGTTATGGCTGACAGCGCCTACCAGGCATCCTTGAGGAAATTTAATATCTCTCAGCTGCATATCCGCCCATTTACATCGATGGGGGATTTCAAATTCGATAGTATCCGCGTCGATTCCCCGAAGGGTGGCGAAGGATAATATCGGACCCCTCTTGAGGAATTTTAAGATTGCATTTGAAGTGATAAGGCGTTTATTAACAGCCACATCGAGTCCGATAGTTTTCACGATGGGCATATATTCGCTTTTTCTGACAAGCGTGATTGTGCGGGGCACTTTCATGTGCCGCACAACTAAGGATGAGACGATATTATTTTCATCGTCATCGGTCACAGCCACGAAAGCGTCCATATCGATTATCCCCTCCTGCGCTAACAGATCAAGGTCAGTGCCGTCTCCCTGCACCACCATTGTCCCTTTCAGCTGTTCGGCGATAATCTGGGATTTCTCTTTGTTGGATTCAATCAGTTTGATATTGAAGTTCTTCATCATTTCCAGTTTCGCCGCGACTAAGCGTCCGATTTTGCCGCCGCCTAATATCATCACATTCCGCACTTCTTTCCGCCCCCCTCCGGCGAACATGAAGACTTCATCGAGATGCTCCTCCAGCGCCGCCACATACATTTTATCGCCTTTCATCACTAAATCTTTGCCGGAGGGGATGATTGTCCTGCCCTGTCGGTAAATTGCGACGGCGCGGAAGGATAGTCTTCCGATAGCGGGGACAATTTCCGATAGTTTTTTTCCGATGACTGGAGATTCATCGCCGATATATAACCCCACCAGCAATATCTTGCCATCCTCAAATCTATGCATATCAAAAGCTTGAGGATATCTAATCATATCCACAATCTCTTCCGCGGCTTGCAGTTCCGGATGAATTATCAAATCCACACCCATCTCTTGAGGAGATAGTATAAAATCGGGGGAGGAATATTCGGATCTGCGAAGCCGGGCGATATTAGTCTTGACGCCGTATTTGCGAGCCATCAGACAAGCCATTAGATTCACTTCATCGATGGAAGTGACCGCGATTAAAATATCGGCGCTCCTGATGCCAGCCTGCTCCAATACTATAGGGCTGGTGGCGTCGCCCGGTATCGACAGCACATCGAGGGTATCATTGACCTTGGCGATTTTTTTCGGATCATTATCCACCACCACAATATCATGTTCCGCCTGCGTCAAGTTCTTCGCCAGGTGAAAACCCACTTCCCCCGCGCCGAGAATGATGATTCGCATGACTTAATCCCTCCGCTTGTTGTTGAAAATATTCCTGGCGGCTTGAATTATGCTGTTCAAATCATCGCCGCCGCCGCTTCCGGCGTCATCATCTTTTTTTAGAGCGCATCCTTGGACACCGCATTCATCGCTAAACAGAGTATTGCAGGTGATACAGCCAGCGTTAAGGCCGGCCGCGCCGGATTCCCGCCGAAGTTCATACAATTTACTAACCTGCTCAGGAGATAACCGCACTTCTCCGCCTAATTGCCGGGCAATGAATAATATATGGGCGAAATGTTCTATCCGTTCCAATTTATAATATGCGTTCATTAAATCTTTACCCACTGTCACCGCGCCGTGATTAGCCAATAGAACCGCATCGGATTTGGTTATAACTTCACTTATAGCGCTGGGGATTTCTTCGGTCGACGGAGTCCCGTATCTTGTCAATGGGACTGAACCTAAAGTCATGACGATTTCCGGTAAGACGCATTGTTCTAAAGGTATTCCGGCGGTGGCGAAGCCGGTGCAGTAGGGCGGATGAGCGTGCACCACCGCCTGAACATCAGGTCGCAGCCGGTAGATCGCTAAGTGCATCGGCAGTTCGGAAGAAGGTTTCAATTTCCCTTCGACGATGTTCCCTTGCGAGTCCACGATAATCAAATCATCATTCTTCAGATCACCTTTACACAGACCGGTGGGTGTGGTTAGGAAATTATCACTCCACCGGCAGGATACATTTCCGTCATTGGCGGCGGCGAATCCTTTCCGGTAAATCCGATGACATACTTCTAAGAATACCCGCCGCTTTGCATTGTCAACATCACTCATATCTATCTGCTCCGATAATATTCATTTACCTCGAAATAGCAGTAGAGTGGGTTCTTAACCCACCTTATTATGCATTCCCACGCTGGAGCGTGGGAACGAGAGGAAAAATGGCGCTTTTTCAGTATTCAGCATTCAGAATTCAGTATTTTTCTTATATCCGATTATCGAAAATCCGGTATAAGGCACTAGTACCTTCGGCGCCATCACCGTTCCTTCTTCAGTCTGATTGTTCTCCAGTAATGCCACCATCAAACGGGAAGTCGCCAATCCGGAGCCATTGAGGGTATGCACGAATAAAGCCTTGCCGCCGCTTTCGGGTTTGAATCTAATATTAGCGCGCCGCGCCTGAAAATCCTCAAAATTGGAACAGGATGAAGCCTCCAGCCATTTCTCCTCTGCGGGAGACCACACTTCCAAATCGTAACATTTAGCGGCGGCGAATCCCAAATCGCCGGCGCATAATTCCAACCGCCGGTAAGGTATCTCCAGCATTTCCAATATTCGTTCAGCGTTGAGGGTCAATTTTTCATGCTCATCATAGGAATCGTCGGGATGTACGATTTTCACCAATTCCACCTTGTTGAATTGGTGCACCCGCAGAAAGCCTCTCGTTTCCCGCCCGTAAGAACCCGCTTCCCGGCGGAAACAGGCGGTGAAGGCGGCGTAATTCACCGGTAATTGTTTTTCGCTGAATGTCTCATCGCGGTGCATATTGGTGACCGGGACTTCAGCGGTGGGGATGAGATACAGATCATCGTCCTTGCATTTATACATATCCTCTAATAGCTTAGGAATCTGCCCGGTGGCGAACAGCGATTCGTAATTGACCATGAAAGGCGGGTAAATTTCGGTGTAACTATGTTCCTTCACATGAGTGTCCAGCATGAAATTTATTAACGCCCGCTCTAAAGCCGCGCCTTTACCGGTGTATAGAGGAAAACCGCTGCCGGCCACCTTAGCCCCCCGTTCAAAATCCAATATCCCCAGCGATCTGCCCAGCTCCAAGTGATCTTTGATGGGGAAATGGAATTCCGGCTTCTCACCCCATTCTTTCCTGACCACATTAGAAGAGGCGTCTTCACCATCGGGAACTGAATCATGCGGCAGGTTAGGCAGCCAGGATATTTTCTCCTGCAGTTCACTATCAACCGTCTTCAATTCATCATCGAAATCCTTGATTTTATCGCCCAGTGAACGGACATAAGCCTGTAACTCGTTAGCGTCTCCGCCTGATTTCTTGATACTGCCGATCTCCCGCGACTTGGCGTTCCGTTCAGCCTTCAACACTTCCACTTCCGCTAATATTCCGCGGCGTCTCTCTTCAAGTTTAAGTATGCTGTCCAAGCGATGGGCTTCGCCCCGGCGGGCCAATCCCCTGCGCATCGATTCCGTGTTATCGCGTATGAATTTGAGGTTGTACATTTTCTATTTTATAAAGTATCAAGGGCGACCGCAAGGGTCGCCCCTACATTCCTGGATATTTATTTGTAGGGGCAGACCAATGTGTCTGCCCTTCATTCAGTCTATCGCTGTCCACTGTTCACTGTCAACTGTCAACTGTCAACTGTCAACTAATATCTCTTCCAAAGCCTTCGATAGAACTTCAGCTACACCTTGGATCTCCCAAGGATAGCTGATTTTATCGGCGTTGAATTCTAAAAGTAACGCGTCGATTTTGAATTTTTTTTGAACCGACTTGATGATATATCCGGCTTTCCGCCTGGCGTCATAGGGTTTGTTGAAAACTATTTTCTTCAATCCATATCTCACCAGCGCATCCCGTAAAGCCGCCGCCCATTCTTCGCTCTCCGACCACATTATCCCCATATCGAAATCCCGGAACTGTTCTTCCATATAGGGTTTGAAAGAATGGATGCTGATTAATTTAGGTGTTTTTCCCTGAACTAACTGCCCGCTTATCCAGCGATGGATTTGATGATGATAGGGATAATAATAATCATTCAATCTTTTCTGCCGGTCTTCTTCCGAGATAAAAAGATTGCAGTAAATTTTAGTCTTCATCCGCCTTTCGAGTATCAGTTCATCATCGGCGGGACTGCGGTTTAAGTCAATCAGGAATCTTGACCATCTCGCTAAAATAGCGGCGCATCCGGTTTTAACCGCCACAGCGCGGGTTAACTCCGCGGCGCCTTCATCGTTCGATTCCCGCATCCTATCAGGATTCAATCCGCCGCTCCGGTATTCCCGCGGAGTGTCCTGCGAAGCGTGTTCGCAGGTTAAAAGCAGGCTGATATCTTTGACGGATTCGATATATTCAAAAGCTTCGATCATTCGCCCATGACCTTGATAATCACCCGTTTGCGCCGCCTGCCGTCGAATTCTGCGTAATACACCTGCTGCCAGGGACCGAAATCCAGTTTCCCGTCAGTGACCGGGATGATGACTTGATGATGCGTCAATAATGATTTCAAATGCGCGTCGCCGTTGTCTTCGCCGGTGCGGTGATGTTTGTAATCTTCACCATACGGCGCTAAATTTTCCAGCATCTCATCGAAGTCTTTGATTATCCCCGGTTCCGCGTCATTGACATACACTCCGGCGGTGATGTGCATCGCTGACACTAAAATCATCCCTTCGCGGATGCCGCTTTTAACAAGAGCTTTTTCCACATCGGGAGTGATATTAATATATTCCCGACGGTTTTTAGTGCTAAAAAAGAGATATTCTGTATGGAATTTCATTCTTAATTTTGAATTTTAAATTCTTAATTTTAAATTTTTCACTGTCCTTTGCCTTTAAATACCACTGCCAATGTCTGCAGCAATATCGTCAAATCAAGCCTTAATGACATATTTTCCAGATAATAGAGATCATAAGTTAATTTGACCTTGACATCGTCTAAAGATTCGTCATATTTATGTTTAATCTGCGCCCATCCGGTTATCCCCGGCTTCACATTCAATCTGCGGGAATACAAGTGAATCTTTTTAATGAATTCCTCCACAAACACTTTGCGCTCCGGCCGCGGTCCCACTAAGCTCATATCGCCTTTCAGAACATTGATAAACTGCGGCAGTTCATCTAAACGCGTGCGGCGGATGATTTTCCCCGCTTTAGTTATACGGGGATCGTTCTTTTCCGCCCATACCGCGCCGGTCATCGCTTCCGCATCCTCAATCATGGAACGGAATTTATACAAAGTGAACTCTCTGCCCTTCTTACCGACCCGCCTCTGAGTATAAATCACCGGTCCCTTACTACTGGTCTTTATCACAGCGGCGATCAGCAAAAACAGTGGTGAAGTGAATGCTAAAATGAATATCGACACGGTCACATCCAGGACTCTTTTAACCGCTCGTTCCCAAGGCGTCATCAAGACGGGGAACACTTCCACCAAGGGTACGCCGTATAATCCCATAGTTTTGACCTGCCCGCTTAGGAAGCGGTACAGATCCGGCAGGATTTTAATGCGGACCGGCGTTTGATTGCATATTCCTATCACCTTTTCGGTCAATTCCTCTTCCCCTATTTCCAATGCGATTAATGCTTCCTCAGCGCCGGATTCTTCTATGATTTGTCCCAGCTCCTCAATCGTTCCCAGTATTAAACATCCGTCCATCTCCTCTTTTTCTATTCCGCCGGAAACATACCCGATCACCTTATATCCCATAGCGGGGAATTTCAAAGTCTGTTTGTAAAGCTGAAGGGCGCGGGAATTACATCCGATGATTATGGAAGGAGCTAATCCTATCCCGCGCATCAATAGGTGATGTTGAACCGTTCGTAAGAAAAACCTGCCGCCGGCGGTGAATAATAACAGGGCGCTCCAATATGTTAAAAGCGTCACTTTGCCTTCAACCGTATTAGGCCCTGAAAAATTAAAGAATGTGAACACCACTAAAATTATCACACAGCCGAATACGGTGGTTCTAAACACATTTAAAACCGCATCTAAGCGTGATAATCCGTAGACTCGTTTATAAAGGCCTCTGAAACCGAACAGCAAAAGCCAGTATAAATAGAACACCAGAGCGGGCAAAATAAATCTGAAAAAGAACAATTCTCCGCCGCCGGTCGTTTCAGGAGGCAGTTCCAGCGGGCGGGGCAGGATTCCTAAAGAAAATCTGAAATAATAGGCGATGAAAAACGCACTGTTAAGGGCGAGTAAATCGAGGAGAATTAATATCGTCCGCTCGCGGTTCCGGATGAAAGTCCAGTTCATTTAACTTGATAATAGCTGTTAGTAAAACATCCCGCTTATGTCATTCCCGCGAAGGCGGGAATCCAGTCAACTTGAATAAAAATATATTGTTCTCGGTTTCGGAGAAACCGGGCTGCATGTTTCCCCATAAGCGCTTAATTATGACATATATAATCGGATGTAAGGGCGAAGCATTTTCAACATCGAAATCGTATTTTCCATCATCGGCCGGAAAATGCTTCGCCCCTACATATTATTTACCCTTTACCCCTGACCCATTACCCATTTTCCTGATTCCTGCTCTCATAATAAATAAGGAATGCGTCTATCTATCACCAGAAACTCACTCCGCAAGTCAATTCCCATTCCCATTGATCACCGGCACTCCATTTATGGTAGCGGATTTCGCCGGACAGCGAATAGTATTCCAAAGGCTCCCATTTAATTCCCGCCTCATATACCGCGCTGTTGATCCGCAGACCATCGAGGAAAGGAGCGGATCCTTCATAACCGGAAACCGGAGGTGTATCGATATCCCCTCCCGCATTGGTGACGGAATCGGGATTAGCGCCATGGCGGATGAATACGGCCGATATATTAGTTGATATGGTATAGAACGGCCGCCATTGCAGACGCATCAGCCATTGGTCACTGTTAGGCGGTAAATAATGCCCTAAACAGGAATTCCAGTTCTTGTAAACATTTATCTCATAGAAATGAGTATAGACAAAGGGTTTTATCCTGGAATATTCTATATTAAAATCGGTATTGGGTACACCTACCGGGTCAGCCCAGTCAATTCCGCCGATATAAGCGAATTTATTACCCCAATAATCCGTGCCTAATTCCCCGGTGCGCATATCGTCTATCAGAAATTCACCATAGATATTGACGCCGTACGGCAGGTTCACTTCCATATCGGCTTCCCAATTGACATTGTCCAAATCGCCTAAATTATGTTCCGCCGAATAATAAAGGTTGATGGGATTGAGATACGCCGGTTCCAAGCCTCTTTGACCGTATATCACCGACTCGGTCAATCCGATTTCGATGTTTTTAATAGAATATACTTCGATTCTATGGACAGCGATGAATTTATTTTCCGATATCCTGCGCTGTCCACCATTATAGCCTGCGGATTCGGTTTTGTATATTTCCGGATAAGCATGCAATATTCCGGTGAGGTAAGTGAAACGGGCGATTTCACCAATATCATACCTGAGATAGAAGCAGTCGAAAGGAGGCGGATTATCCGATAATATCAGATGAGAATCCCTCCCGCTCCCAATACAAAACTGCATCCTGCCGAAAAGTAAAAACAGATTTTTCCGTGAGTATGAAAGCGCCGCCTGGGCAAGTTCATAGTAAGTATGATTTTCACCCTTCATATCCACAAATCCGGCATTATCGCAATACAGCTTCTCCCGGTCACCGTAATTATAGGGTCCCCTGCCCTTCTCCAGATTATCGCGGAAATCAAAATATAATCCCATGTAAGAGGATAAGGAGGCGTTTAAATTTACACCACTAATGCGGCGCATTATCATTTCTCCGGTGGAATCGGTCACAAAATTATATTTTACAATGGGATTGCAGTTGATTGTAAAATCATTGACATTTAATGAATAGAAGTTTGTTCCATCCCGGTAGAAAGGAGCTGAAGCCCAGTATTTTTCGCGGAATTCCGCCAGTTTTGTATCATGATTTTCTGTTAATTCTGTATCTTTATCGCTTTTCCCGCCGGAACCGAATTCGAGATAATAGCGGGTGATGAGCCTTCTATCCAAGGCGGTGAAAAGTCCGCTGAATTCTTCTGACGCTGATTTAGTCCGCGCTTCCGCCAGTAATTCATAGATCTCACCTCTACTCAAAGGTTTGACCGCCGCCCGGAATTCAATTATCCCTTTATTCTCCAATCTTTGTAGAAATTGATAAATCGGATGATGAGAACTGACGGGAACGCTGTTAATTCCGCCGCAGTACACCATCGGAATCACTGCAAGATAAAACAAGATTAGAAGCGGGATTTTTCTCTTAGAAATATTCACAATTTTTCGGGGGTTGTTCTATTGATATTAACTCTAAATTTACCAATTATAGTATAAAAATGCAATATTGTACCGCATCGGAGTCTTCAATAAAAAAAACCGCAGGATGAATATCCTGCGGTGTATTTTTATTCAGAAAATAGGGTTTAGGTGTACTGTTCCTTAAGATTATATCACACCTTTAATGTCATTGCGAAAGCGTGAATCCGGCGGCTGCCGGATGAAGGCTTGAAGCAATCTCTCTGATTAATAATTATTTAGAGAGATTGCCGCAAGGCTTTCAGCCTTTCGCAATGACACATAGGATATTCCTTTAACTGTAATACTACCTTAAATGACAATACATTTAGGGGCTGGGGGCTAGTGATTAGTTCTGGCAGGTTTTGTCCGCTGTACAGCGGATATTATCTACTGGCATCCCCGGTTTCAAAGAAGCTAACCCGTTAAACTCTTATTCTTATATCACATATCAAATATCAAATATCTAAAATCTAGCCAAAGATATTTGAAATTTGATATTCACCACAGAGAACACAGAGATACACAACGCTAAAGGGTAAAGACTCAGGATAATTAACAGGGATTAAGGGGATAAAAGGGATAAAAAATGCAATCTTTAGGAAAAACTA
>JADHWD010000111.1 GCA_016783645.1 bacterium | reverse complement strand
AACTTTTGAAGGAAATTGATTCTTTGCTTTAAGGCCTTTCTCAGATAAAACAATCATCAGGGCTCTTTCATACACAGATTCCAAGAAACCTATACCCAATTCATTAGATACTTGAAAACACGAAGCAATGATTTTTTTTAATATCCTCATATTGCATTTTTTATCCCTTTCATCCCCTTAATCCCTGTTAATTATCCTGAGTCTTTACCTTTTAGCCTTGTGTATCTCTGTATTCTCTGTGGCAAATATTCATAACAAATTTCAAATATCTTTGGCTAGAATTAAACAAAGAGAAATCACAAAGGACACCAAGATTAATGTCGTTTATTATTCTTCTTCTTGTCGAACAATATGTCTATTAATTCTCTTATGTTAAAAAGCCGTAGGGATAATCATAAGATTTTAAAAATCAAATCCCAGATATAGCGCCATCTCCAAAGGCGGCATCCCTTCGGAACTTCCGGACTTTTCAGTATATTCCGTCCAAGCGGCTTTATAGGATAATTTCACCCATTTCCGCAATTCATATTCGTACATCATAACTATCCGTACGCCATCACCGTAATAAAAAGGCAGACTGAACAGTCCGGGCACTTCAGGCTCATACTGGTATATCCGAGCGGAATAATAGGGACAGCTGAAGGCGGTTATCCTAAAGAACAACTCTCCTAAAAAAGTGTCAGCACTCATCCACCAGCTTAACATACTTCCCGAATACGATTCATCATCTTGATACGATACCACCTTTTCCAGCCGGCATCCGGTTCGGAAATCCTCAATCTTCCTTTCCAACTGGACTCGGAATTGACGGGTATCTTCGGTGTTTTCGTAATAATTCGATACTTTACGGCGGATTCGCAATGAAAAATCCAATCCGCCCATATTTCGCAGATAACTGATAGATTCCGTATATCCATCGGGCGGCATTTCGATATTGTAAGTGCGCCAGGGTCTGCGCCAGATATCGATATATCCGTTCAATCTGCCTCCGAATATATCAGCGAGTCGCAATCCCATAGTCATTCCCTGCTCATTGCCCTGGGGATAGACCGCCCGCAGATTGCGGAAGTCTCTGTCGAAATGCCGGAGGGTTATCCTGAACTTTACAGCCTCTAACTTCAAACCGAAAAATCCGATGAATCCCACAGCGCCTTTTTCACTTACAGCGGTTTCGCCGCCGCTTTCATACAATTTACTCTCTATCCGCCAATCGGTTCCCAGCAATCGGTTATTACTGCCGGTAAAATCGAAAACTTCCTTCAGAGAATCGCCCGGGGCGAATCCGGGGGTATAAACCGCTTCGGACGCGGTGATACCTAAAGATAATCCCTGCGATACATCGTACCGCAGGCGTGCGAGGGTGAGTCTTTCCCGCAATCTATCCTCATTCTTCCGCTCACTTGGCGAGATATGGATACCGGATGAATTCAAAGCTTGGACACCCGCGCTGTCAACGGAAGCGTCCATCCGGCTGTCCGAATACAAAACCGCCATCCGCCATCGGTTATATTTTAACATCGCCCCTCCGCCAAAAAGCGCGTTGTTCTCACCGGTGGAATAATACCCGCGCATAAAATCATTCTTTTTCGGCGTGATAGGATTTTCCGGGTATCCTCCCCAATCGAATCCCCGCCATAACACCAATCCCTCCCCGAATCCGGCGGAATAATTTCCCAAACACAGTGCGATATCCGATGTCCGATAGACCGCGAAATATGAATTGAAATCCCCTAATTCCTCGCCCGCATCCCGTTCGCTAACATATCCCAACTCCCATCTGCCGCCTAATTTCAGACGCATTTTCATGATATCATGCTCAAAATCATCTCCGCCGGCGGTCAATGAACAGCGGAAATCGCGCAGAATAAACGGCTCACCTTCAACTTTGAGAGGTTCGGTTACGGCGGAATCTACAGCAGGTATATCAATATCGTATCCGATAATATCCAGCGGCAGACGCCGCCAAAAATCCGGAAATAATTCCCGCAGGTATAAAAATTCGCTTTCATCATCCATCTGCTCCCATAAAGCCTCATTCTCCTGCGGAAAAGAATAAGCGCATATCAATAGAATTAACACGGCAGCGAAACTAATCCGCTTCATTCCGGTTCCGCCTGCCGGTTAAACCGATTATCAATCCCAACGAATGGGTGAATCCCAGTTGATTGTGAGATTTGAAAGCGTAAGCCATGCGGAAAAATTTTACATCTACATCGAATCCGGCGGAGAACGAAGCCGGCTGATCGCTGTAACCAATGCGCAATACCGGATTTTTCAATCCGAGAAATTCCATACCTCCCCTGATTTCTGATGGGAACATATCATCCTGATAATAATCCAGACAAAAATTCACCCATTCGAGAGGATGATAGCTCAATCCGGCGCAGACCGAAACCGGCAGTTTTTCCCGGCATTGACCAATTTTCGGCAAGTTCACATTGGAAGCCGCCGCTCCCCAGCTTAACCGCTCATTTATCCTCCATAAAATACCGGCGTTTATTCCATAACTGAAAGCGGAGCTGTTATTCTTAATATTAAGATGATATATTTCCGCCTGCAATCCCACCGCCAGATTATGGTATATCAATAAGGCGCTACCCGCTCCGGCAGCGCTCTCACGGTACAAATCATCGCCAAAATTGAACGCTTTCAGAACAATAGGAAATTTACCGATTGACATATTCACCGCCAGCGCGCTCTGCTGTAATTCCTTCAAATTGAACATTCTGCGGTGATTTAAAGAAAGTGAAGCGTCAGGAAGGAAAGCGGAAACCGCCGGATTCGACATCAAAGCTTCACTTGGTATTATCCAGCCGCATCCCGCGCCGCCCATACTCATGGATATTACACCGCCGCCGGTCAATTCAAAAGCCGATTCCGCTCGCCCAATTAGAACGAATAACCCAAAAAAAATGATTAAACGCTTGACTATATGATGAAAAATCATTAATATATATAAAGTCTGCAAGTTTGCATGTCTGCTACTTGACAAGTTAGCAAGTAAAAACTTTAATACTTAGCCACATATCCAAAGTCTAAAGTCCAAAGTCCAAAGTCATAAATTCTAAGGCTGATTTTATGCGTAAAAAGTATATTATCATATGCTTGCTGTCCCTGATTTCGGCGGTGATTATCCTCGCTACCAATTGCGCAGCTCAGAAGATAATCTGTGAAATCCGGATAAATTTGGACAAACTTCCGTCGGAGAGCCAGCCGAAACTACGCCGGCTGAGCGATGAAGTCGACAATTATATCAATAATTATGAGTGGACTGAAGATGAATTTCAATATGACATGACATGTGAGATGGAAATCGCTTTCAGCAAGGCTATGAGTACCAGTTATGAAGACCGGTATGAAGCGAGTTTTGTCATATCCAACGGCGTCGACCTGCATTACGCCGATAAACGATGGGTATTCGCCCTCAATGAAGGTGAAAGCCCTACACACTCCAGCGTTTTTCATCCTATGACAGCCATGCTGGATTTTTATATATATCTAATATTAGCGCATGATTACGACAAACTGAAAAAATTCGGCGGCGATCAATATTACGATCAGGCTTTGGCGGTCAGTGAAAGCGCAAAATTCGCCACCCAATACTATTTCGGATGGGACCGGCGGGAAGAATTGTTAAAGCAATTGGTATCTCCCAGCAGTAAGCCTTACCGTGAACTGATATGGCACTATTACACCGGTTACTATTTCTATGAAAGCGGCGAAACCGACGCCGCCAAAGAACATCTCCTCGCCGCCGTCAACATTCTACCCCGGGTGAATGAGGATAAACTCAAGCGGTTTTACGATTTAAATTATATTAATTTCACCGAGGCTTTGGAAAAATTAGGCGAAAAAGAAGCCGCCGCCAAATTACCGCAGTATAAAAATGAATAAAAAGTTTGACTTTTAGGCAACAATTTATTAAATTGCATCGTCTAATAAAATAACGGTATGAGAAGAGTACAATTCATATTATCATTGATCGTCTTCATTGCGGTTTGTGCTATCGCCGGCGGTTCCGTTCTCACCTTCTTCAACGCTTACGGCGAAGGCGACCGGGCGGTTTTAAACTGGACCAGCGGGCTTGAAACCGGTCTGTTCAAGTATAAAATCGAAAGAAGCGCCGACAATCAGAACTTCAGTCTGATCGCCGCTATCAACCCCCAGGGCGATTACACTATGTACGAATACATCGATGATGATCTGCTGAAAAATTCCCAAAGACTCTATTATTACCGCATTAAAATGATTTTCACTGACGGCAGTGCGGTTTATTCCGATACCAATTCAGTGACTCTGCAATTCTCAGGAATTCAGGAAACCTGGGGCTCCATTAAGGCTATGTTCAGATAGCAGATAGATAAGCGTTTCATTTAGCCTCCTATAAAGAGCCGGTTCTGTCCGGCTCTTTTTTTTATCCTTCGCTGAATCGTGTGGGTAAAAATACACCCTGATAGTAATTGTAGGGGCGGCGTTTCGCCGCCCTTAAAGGCTGGGCGAGGAAACCTCGCCCCTACAAACATTATGTTGTCAATTGAAGACACTTGAGGCCGCAATTTTTAATACCCACACAAAACAGCGAAGAGTTTTTATATTATATAGCGACTGCTAATCTCGAAACTATTGGAATTTTATAGGGAGGTTTATCTTCAGGAATAGGTAAACCTTTTTTACGCAGCGCTTCGATATGGCATATAATTGCGTCTATAGCCATCGCTTCCGCTTCGTCTAAATTGCTTCCATAAGTAACTAAACCCGGTAAAGCTTCCACAGTGACAATATAGCCGCCTTCTTCCGCCGGTTCAAATGTTGCTGTGTATCTGTACTCCGTCATTATCTACTCGGTTTATATAATAATTTTCTTAAAAATGAGTCTGCAAGTCAAAATCATGTTCCTGCGGTCTTTTCCGCTTTACAGCGGATTTAAAACCGACAGGATCGGATAATTACTCTTACTATTATTTGTTAAAATTTCAGAGTAATTCTCTGAACTCCTCAGTTGATAATCCGGCTTGTTTTAGAATAGTCCTAAGTAAACCTTTGCCAATATCTTTTTTATGAAATGGGATACCTGTTCGTCTGCCATCGGGGTGTTTCAGATATATATGGCTGCCCTTTTGATGATGAATAATAAATCCAGCTCGTTGCAGAGCATTTATGAGCTGCCTTGATGTAATTATTGGTAGTTTGGATATCAAAGGAATACGGCAAGCTGGTCAGTAAAGGTTACATTGACTATTAAATCTTCTTCCACTGGGATTGGAAGCCCGTCTTTCTGAAGCGATTCAATATAACCCGCAATCGCTTCTTTAGCCATTTCTCTGGCTTCTTCCAAGGTTTCACCATAAGTGACTAAACCCGGTAAAGCTTCCACAGTGACAATATAGCCGCCTTCTTCCGCCGGTTCAAATGTTGCTGTGTATCTGTACTCCGTCATTATCTACTCGGTCTATATAATAATTTTCTTGAAAATGAGTCGGCAAGTTAAAATCATGTTCCTGCGGTCTTTTCCGCTTTACAGCGGATTTAAAACTGACAGGAACACAATATAACTTGTCAACTTGCAAACTTGCTCACTTCTTCGCATCCGCCCATAAACCCATCACATTTCCCTCCGGGTCTTTGAACAGGGCGAAGAATCCCATATCTGCCACCGGCGTTTCCGGCAGTATTATCTCCCCGCCGTTATCGGTGATTTTAGAAACTGCGTCTTTGATTTCATCGACTAAAATATAGGGGATTACCGCGTCAGGCTGATCGCCGCCTCGGCGGAAGAATCCACCGCCCGGGTTCACCCCGGGGCCGAATAGCAGATAATCCATTCCGGGAACCGGTTTGATTTCCCATTGGAACACTTTACGGTAAAATTCACTGATGCGGTTCATATCGCCGCAGGGCAGTTCCACATGACAAATCCTGTGAATCATAATCCCTCCGGATTAGTGAGTTGGTATTATTTAGGAAAGATTAATCGAGGAAAAACGGCCGGTTAGACCAAAGATAAGATAATGACACTCTGTGGCTGTCACCTAAATCACTATGCGCCTGGAAGGCGTAATCCGCATTTACCGGACCCAGTTTCAATCCCGCTCCCGCGGTCAAATATTCCCGGTCGCGGCCGACCCGCAGGCTCAGAGTTCTTTTAATCACATATTCCAGCCCCAGATGAGTGTCGGCGGTGATTATCCCCATTTGTAATTCATCCGCTTCACCCCGATCTTCGCCTCTTAAGACAATATCGCCGGCGATAGATAATTCCGCTTCCAGGCTTGGCATTTCTTTCTGCAGGCTGAAACCTAATGCGGCTGAAGGCAGCAATACTTCCTTAAGACCGGTATCCCAGGCGAGTAAAGTGGTGGTGATATCGGATAATTTTAATCCCAGTTTCAACCAGTCCTTGAAATTATAACGCATCCCCAGGTCGAAACCGATACCCCAGGCTTGATGATCCGCCACCCGTTTGCTGATTATTTTACCGCTGCCGCCGGCGTACAATTTATCTGAAAACCTGCGGGAATATGAACCGGATAAAGCGGTCTCCATGTCCGAAGTCCATTTCACCGCCTGCACTACATTATCGGGATTAATCGCGGTGATGGGGATATCATCGACCCGCAGATTGAATATTGTCAACGCTATCACTTCGTTTGAAGAAAGTCTTTGCGCCGCTCCGAAGAAATCATATTTCACGACCCCGGCGAACCTGTCGGCGTGCATTAGAAGTATTCCGCCGTTCCGGATATCGTTCAGACTGGCGGGATTCCAATATGCGGAAGCGGGCGATCCGCTTTGCGCAACTTGAGCTTCACCCATTCCCGAAGCCCGGGCGTCAGCTCCCAGGGTCATGAATTCCCCGGCGTACTTCGCCCCGAAATTCACCTCACCCCAACTGTTTAAAGCGGTGAAACAGATTATCAGAATCGTCGATATGTAACGGTATGTCTTCATGCTGTTTAAAATTAGCTGTGAGCCGCAAGTTTCGAGTTGCAAGTTACAAGTCAGAAACTTCCGTTCCCGTCAGGTTACTCCCGTAAAAACGGGATTGAAACCTGACGGGAACAAGAGTTAATTGAATAAATTCAATGTTTTCATCCCTTTTATCCCTTTCATCCCTGTAAATTTTAATAAGGGGAAATATCACTGTAAGAGATGGACTCTTATACTTAATGCGTAAGATACTAATATCACATATCTAAAATCTCATATCACATATCACATATCTTTGAAAAGAATCATCACCATCTGGCGATGATTAATCCCGCATCCTCATCGACCACATAGATATATTCATCATCTATGACCACATCTACGGGAGTTATAGTGTCAAAATTGAAAAGGAGTTTCGGATCGGCCGGATTTGATATATCCACCGCGAATACTCCGTCATAGGAATCCAGCACCACCGCCCTGTCACCAAGTACTTTAACCTTCACGCAGTCATCCGCGCCGGTAAATTTCAGATTAGCTACGGAATCGGGCTGAGCCGGATTGCTGATATCCAGTATCTGCAATCCCCAATGCCGGTCGGCTAAATAGCAGTAATCTCCCTGCACCGCCACTCCCCGGCAGAAACCTTCGGTATCATAACTGCCGATAGCTGTCAAATAATCGCCGGAATTCAAATCGACTATGTCCAATCCGTATTCATTCACCGCTAAGAAAGCCAGTGAATCCTTAAGAGCGAAATCGTAGACTTTATGCGCCGAATAATCTTTACTGCCGATATATTCATAGGAATTCAAAAAAGAGAAATACTGCAAATGCTGTTCGGTGAATTTCCAGGTCTCGCCTAAATCCGCAGCGTAGATATAAATTAAATCGGTCACCAGCGTCGTGTCATTCTCCCAATGAGTGAATTCCTTGAAGGTGAATTTCTGCAAGGGTGGTGATAATGCGAAAAAGTCCTTCTTCAAGGAATCATTCATCAAGGAATCCTGAATAATAGAGAATCCCGCCAGATGCTCCGGAGCGAACACCGATTCGATGACTATCCGGCCGGTTTCATTGCTGTAATACACACTGCCGCAGGTTCCGATGCGGTCATCATCGATATAGCCGGTAATGAAGGGAGAGGCTGGATCGGACAGATCGACTTTCAATATTTTCATATAGTCAGCGGCGATGAAAGAATTGGCGCCGTTGACAAATATTCCCCGGTAAATTCCCACCGGGGCAAGCTGCGCCACAATTTCGTAACCCGCTTGAGGCACAGCCGGATTCTCCCGCTCACCGCAGGAGAAAAATAACATTGATAATGCGAGCGGAATCAAAAGCAGTTGTTTCATAGACGCCGATAAATATTTAAATTTTTGATTCTCGATTCTTGATTCTCGATTCTTGATTTAATAAATCAGCCTGAATTATTCATAAATTAACAGGGATATACAGGATTCGGTTGTGTCCCCTTATAATTGTGATCACCCCAATCCTCGTCATTCCCGCAATCCGCCAACTGGCGGAGTGCCGGGAATCGATTCCGGACAAGCCGGAATGACGAATAAGTGGGTTGTTTGATTTAACTTAGAAGTTACCCACACAAAATAGCGAAAAGCTTTAAATATCAATAATTGGTGTCGACTGCGGAGAGTCGACACCACAAATAATAGTGGATTCTTCAAGCGGGAAACCTCATCATTTTTAATTCACTTTTCTAAATTCTTAATTATTTTAACTCTTAACTTTGAACTCTTAATTCTTAAATTCAGATAACTCCCCTCTCGGAAGCCTCGAAGAAATCGATAATATGTTTCACTTCCGGGGTGATTTCACCCTCTTTGATTTTCGCTATAGCTTGTGAGGTGTTCAAATCGGATTGATATAATAGCCGGTATGCTTCTTTGATGGCTTTTCTCTGGTCGGGTTCAAATCCCCGGCGTTTCAATCCAATTACATTGAGCCCTTCGTAGCGCAGGGGATGTCCGCCGGCTAAAATATAAGGCGGCACATCTTTGGGCACTCTGAATAAACCGCCGATCATACTATGCCGGCCGATATTGATGAACTGATGAATCGCCACCATACCGCCGATTATAGCGTATTCTTCAATTTCCACATGCCCGCCCATATTGACAGCGTTGGCGAGGATAACATAATCGCCGATTCTGCAGTCATGCGCCACATGAGTGTAAGCCATTAACAGGCAGTTGGCTCCGACTACAGTTTTGAATGTGGCGGAGGTGCCGCGGTTAATAGTGCAAAATTCGCGGATAACCGTGTTTTCGCCGATTTCTGCTGCAGTTTTTTCCCCGGCGTATTTCAAATCCTGCGGCGCAGTTCCTATCACCGCGCCGTGAAATATTTTCACACCGGAAGCGAGCTTAGTCCCGGACGCCAGTAACACATTTGAGCTGATATGACATTCTGCGCCTATCTCAACATCGGCTTGAATAATAGAATAGGGTCCTATCTCCACACCTTCGGCGATTTTGGCTTCGGGATCAATTATAGCTGTAGGATGGATGTTCATAAATAAAGTAACAAGTAACAAGTTGCAAGTTACAAGTCAAATATTATTTTCGCAGGGATGAAACAATCTAAAATCTAGCCAAAGATATTTGAAATTTGATATTCACCACAGAGAACACAGAGATACACAATGCAAAAGGTTAAAGACTCAAGATAATTAACAGGGATTAAGGGGATAAAAGGGATAAAAAATTGTTGTAGGAG
>JADHWD010000110.1 GCA_016783645.1 bacterium | reverse complement strand
AGTGCGAGTTTACAGACTTCGGGCGAATGGAATCCGAAAGACCTTCGCATAATAACCTTGGCTTTGTTGTTCAATCCTTCGACTATACTGTTGTTTATTTGCAGTATGAAATAAGCGAGAATTTGTTCTTTATGGTTATGCATGCTCCAAGCCAGTTTGGACATTGATTTCAGCCTGCTGTGTGTCGCCCATCTGAACCATTGCTTGAAGGCAAAGGCAGCTGTTTCCCTATCGGAAGAATCCCAAATTGCCTGAAAAGCTCTCTTGATTTGATAAGCCCGATGAGTTTTCAAGCTTTGTCCGGCGAGTTGGTGCAGCTTAATCTGTTGAAGCGCAGTTAGGTTTTCCGGGTTTTTCAGCCAGATATAGCGGGTATTTCGCAGGAGGTTGTCTCCCTTTTTAGACAATTCATCGGCTTCCTGACGGCGCACCTGGTCGACCGCATCGTTGAGATGGCGGACGATGTGAAACTTATCGAATACGATTGTCGCCTGTGGGGCATATTCTTTAATAACATCGACATATGGATTCCACATATCGCAGCAGACCCCGATGATGCGTTTGCTTTTTTCAGGACCCCAGTGTTGGAAGAATGCTCTCAGGGTCTCTTTTGAGCGCCCGGTTCCGCTCCACAGTAATCGGCGATTCCCTTCGGTTATTTCATAGACCTGCGTAAGGTAGAGATGCCCCTTGCGACGGCTGATTTCATCGATTCCGAGCAGGGTGACATTATCGGTATCACGCCGTTCCAGACCGAATTGGACTGCGCTTTCGACCGCAGTTTTGACCTGACTCCAATCGACTTCAAAGAGTCTGGCGACCTGTTCCCAGGATAATTCCCTGGCCCACAAGGCAAGTTGATAGATGAACGGCTTGGTCAGCTGGCACTTCCCCATGCTCCAGGGCATCTATTCAGTGATAACCCTATGACAATTACGACATTTAACCCGCCTGGGGGCATATTCGATCATCACATGAATCCCGAATCCGGCGAGATGCCGCCAGCTGCGAACCGGCTGGGTGTCATAAATAGGACCCCGCTTCCCGCAGACCGGGCAAATAGGTCGACCGTTCTTGCGGGGAATGATGTTAATCAGCAGGATTTTGTCAAGGATCAGTTTCGCTTTTGAAAGCTTAAAGCCTTTAAGGGGCAGGGTCTTTCGGATGATAGTCTCTATCTGAATAAGACCTCCACGGATTATTATAGAAATACTTACACCTATAATATCCGTGATTGCCCCATTATTTTCAATAATTTATATCACAAAATCATACAAGATTGAGCCACAAATTCACAAATACAGCCTGAATTTGTTTCGTATTTCGAGTTTCGAATTTAGTTATGTCTATGGGGATTGTATTAGCGGCTCAAGTAGTAGATGTGCGGATTATCGTAGCTGCGAATAGGGATTTGAATATGGCAGTGAAGGAAGGTGAATTTCGAGAAGCTCTTCTCGCCAGGATTACAGCATACACCATTGAACTTCCTCCGCTCCGCCGGCGAAGACCAGAAGAGAACACAAAACTGGCAAAAGCGATTTATTCGATATGCTTTGACGGAATAGCCGAAGGGATGAAAAAGACAAACTTGACTTTTATTGTCAAAATGCATAATATTAATATCCGGTTATCCAGTTAGTTCAGCAAAGGTGATTACAGTTGTTGATATACAACGATTTAGCAATATATCGAGGATGTTTTCCAAATTCCATCTGCGATTAAATCTGAAAGTGAATTCGTTCAAGCAACGCTGGAGATGTTTCACCGGATAGCGGTTGAATGTTCGTTGCGGCCACATCTTCAGATTAGCTATGATTATATGAACTTTGGGCAGCAATTCACCTTTTTTCTTACTCTCTTTGATTATGATCGGAACTTGTTCATATCTATCACCATCGCTCCTTCAGCGGCATGGTGATGAATGAAAGAAGATAGTTCCTCCATGCTGTGATTGGCGATTTTTGCGCAGGTAAGTTCGGCCCATAGCATCGGTTTCAGGATTGATTTCCACCTCTACTGCGACTAAGCTTTTTCCTTTAGCTTTCCATTCTTGATGGCCGCATTTTCGGCAGGTGAAACCATTGGGCCATTCAGCTTTGACCATATAATCGAAACAGGCGTTTTCATCAGGGAATTACTCATTGAAATCAAAGAACGACAGGACATTTTTCATAGCTGAACCTTATTATACTGATTATTATTGCAGTATAATATACATATATTCAGTGTTATTGTTAAATTTTTTCTGAATAAATTGGATAATCGAATAAATAATTCATTACGCAACTTGGGAAATCAGAAAAATTTTAGAAAGTGGAATTAGATGGATAGAATCGCAAAGCCTATGATTGAAGATTTACAAAAAAGCGAAAGTTATTACCGCTTCATTTTAGAAAACCTGCAGGAGGGGTTGTGGATTGTCGACTCGAATCTGAATTTTAAATTCGTCAATCATGCCTTATGTGATATATTCGGATTATCCCAGCAGGAAATCATCGGACACAATGTGCGTGATTTCGTTTCGGAAAGTGAATTTAGGAAAATATTAAAAGAATCATCTATCAGAAAAAAGGGACTTTCCAGCAGATACGAACTCAACATTAACCGCAAAAACGGCAGTCAAAGAATCACTTTCATCTCCGCTGCGCCCTGGATGAATGAAGATAGCGAATTCCAGGGAGCGATCGGACTTATAATAGACAAGACTGAACAGAAGAGAATTGAAAATGCGCTAAATGAAAGTGAAGAACGGTACCGCTCGCTTGTCGATAACATCGGTATGGGGATTGCGCTTATCGACAGCGATTACAATATTAAAATGGTCAATCCCAAACAGGTCAGTATGTCCGGCAAACCGGCGGAGAAACTCATCAATATGAAATGTTACCGGGAATTTGAAAGGAGGGAAGCGGTCTGTCCCTTTTGTCCCGGCAGTCGGGCTTTGAGCAACGGCTCTCCGGATGAAGTTGAAACAAGGAGAACACGCGAAGACGGCAGCTCTTTTGAAGCGAGAGTGCAAGCCTTCCCTATATTCGGGAACGACAATACGGTGACGGGCTTCATCGAAGTGGTCGAGGATATATCTGACCGGAAAAAGATGAAAGATGAAATTCAGGAGCTCTTCGAGGCGCGGCTTCAGGCTGAAAGTCGGCAGAATGAGTCGGCGCAATTGGCGGCGCAGGCAGCGCAGTTGGCGTCCATCGGAGTCATAGCAGCGGGAATCACCCACGAAATCAACCAACCCTTGAGCGCAATCCAAATGCATGCTAACACTCTACAATATCTAATCCGCGAAAAGAAATATGTTCTCCCTGATCCATTTAACAAAATCTTCACCGAAATCTCGGAAGGAACAAAAAGAATCAACAGCATCGTCCAACACATGCGCTCTTTTTGGGTATCCCCCAATTCAGAGCCTATTGAGGATATCAATTTAAGCGAAGCGGTCGCCAGCGCTATCACTTTGGTAAATAGAAAGGCGCTTTCACATTCTATTAGACTTAATGTTGACTTATCACCATACAAATTGTTAATCGCCGCCAATAAACTGCAGATTGAACAAATCGTGATAAACTTGGTCATCAACGCTATTCATTCTCTCGATAAAATGACATCTCCCAAGAAAATGATCACTATATCTACTTCAGCATCGGATGATATTTCTATTTTGAAAGTGGCGGACAATGGAATCGGATTACCCGCAGGGAAGTATGAGTATTTGTTCAATCCGTTCTTTTCCACCAAGAAACCGGGTGAAGGTATGGGATTGGGATTAGCTATCGTGAAAATGTTCGTGGATAGATTTAATGGTGAGATTGAAGCTGTCAGCAATGAGGAAGGCGGGGCGACATTCATAATTCGTTTTCCGCTGATGAATGTCGATAGGAGTGCAGGATGAAAATACTTTTTGTAGATGATGACACATTGGTGCGTAGTGCGACAGCGACCTTCATCGAAACCGCGCTGGGACATGAGGTGGTGCAATGTGACGGGGGCGAAGAAGCGCTGCAAATGTTCTTAAATGACTACTTCCCTATCGTTATCACCGATATCAAAATGCCCGGAATGAATGGACTGGAGCTGCTGAAAAAAATAAAAGCTTCGGCGAAGGGTGATGACACTGGTATCATCATGATTACGGGCTTCTCCGATATGGATTCGGCTCTTGCCGCCCTCCGTGAAGGCGCTTTCGATTACTTGTGCAAGCCAGTCAATCCTGTGCAACTGGCGGAAACTATCGCCAGATTCTGTAAGCATCAAGCTTCTTTAAGCCTGAAAGTGGATGTTGAAGATGCGGCTTCTTTGGCGGAAAAAACAGACGGGGGAAAACCAAGATACGAATCGGGGCTGGAGCGTAATGTTTTCCTGACGATCGCTGGAATCGGAAAAACCGGGGTGTTCTCGGACGCATTGAAAAACGCGGTCGCGCTGGCGCTGCGGTTTCACGATAACCGCAATGTTCCGGCGCTGATTGAAGGAGAAACCGGCACCGGGAAGGAAGTCATCGCCCGGCTGATCCATTGCGGCGCTGAAAATGAGGATGATGGCGTCAAGCCCTTCGTTTCCATCAACATCTCCGCGCTTTCGCCTTCACTCTGGGAAAGTGAACTATTCGGCTATGAAGGAGGAGCCTTCACCGGATCCAAGCGTCAGGGCGCAGCAGGTAAAATGGAGCTGGCGAAAGGGGGAACGCTTTTCTTAGATGAGATAGCCGATATTCCATTGGAGATGCAGCCTAAACTATTGCGGGCGCTACAGGAAAATGAAATATATCGTGTAGGCGGGCCCAAATCCATCAAACTCGATGTCCGCTTCATCGTCGCTACCAACCGGAATCTCAATAGATATATGGAAGAAGGCCGGTTTCGCAAGGATTTATACTTCCGGTTGAACTTAGGCAGAATCTATCTCCCGCCGCTGCGGGCGCAGAAGGAAGCAATTATTCCGCTGGCGCAGATGTTCCTTTCAATTTTCGCTCATGAAAAGAAACGAAGGTTCAGGTTCATCAGCAGGGAGGCGATGGAAAAATTGGAGAATTATCCCTGGCCGGGAAATGTGCGGGAACTCAGAAACACAATTGAAAGGGTGGTGATTCTATATGATGAGCTGGAAATTGTTCCTGAACATCTCAATTTTCTAAACGCTTATGAAACTGAACTATTCATCGAGCAGGGTTCAAAGATAAGACCCGGTCAACTGGTATTACCCTCGAACAGGCTTGATTTGAAGGAAATCGAAGCTGAAATCGTCAGAAAAGCGCTGCAAATGCACAACAACAACAAAACTAAGGCGGCGGAATATTTATGCGTCTCGCGGCAAACCCTGCGGACCCTGCTAAAGCGGATTCATTGAAAAGCAGGTGAAGTCGATATCTCGCTTACCATCATTCTATACCTTGGTTGATTTTCGACAATTGGTTGTATTCAGCCGGTTGAGAGTTTGCAATTGGTTGATTTCAGATAGCGTGTCGCTTCTATTATTCCTTGATTTTCCTTCCATTTTCAATCCTTCCTGATAAAAATAATTATAGCGCCGAGTTTTTAATTTAGTTCAATCCTAAATTCAATCGTATGGATAACAGTAACTTGGAAGAGGCCGCAGTTGGATTGACCGCCGCCTCCACTGTTTTTGACTATAGCCAATAATACTGAGTGAATCCACCTTTGGGATTATTGGCATTTCCATTGCAATTATCAATAACTGATGATTTGAAGAAGAAAAAGCAACCGCCCGAAAATAAAGATTTCCGGGGGAATAGGTTTGAAAATACTCATTATCGATGACGACCCGCTCCATCTCAGCAGTCTTGAAACTTCATTATCGGTGCGCGGCTATGACTGCCGGTCATATTTAAGTCCGGTATCCGCGATAGACGCTTATCGAAACGGAGGTTTCGACGCCGTAATCACCGCAGTAAAAATGCTGGAAATATCCGGGGAGAAGGTGCTGGAATCTATACTCGGTATCGACCCTGAAGCCAGAGTCATCCTAATCACCGGCTTCGATGACATTAAAATCGACCCTGGAACGAGAAAGGGGGGGTTCGGTTTCTTCCGCAAACCTGTGGTAATTGAGGAATTGATAGAAAGGATAGAGAGAATCGAAAAGGCTCAGGATTTTAGTAATTGAACGACCCATTCTGCTGTGAACCCAATCGATGATACGGGACCCTGGATAAAAACCGAAAACTATAGAAAAAATTTTACGATAATTTCAGTATATAGCGATTCTAATAGGGTCTGTTGCCCAAATCCTTGATATTAAATTAGCTTACCTTTAGGCTTGATAAATCAAGACTTTACAATTCTGATTCTTACATGTTTTGGTAACAGACATTTCAAGAATGGATATAACCTTATATAATACAATTTTTTTAAATATAGTGAAAAATATCACAACATTCCGATTATCCCATTATTGATGAGGCGTCAATATGGAAACACTCGAGATCGTCTTGACTGAACATCCTTGTTTTAAAGGATTGGAGGCAAAATATTTCAAGACTATGCTTTCCTGTGCTGCACCTGCAAAGTTTGACCCTGACAAAATTATCGCTCGTGAAGGCGACCCTGCCAATGAATTCTATCTGATTAGGCAAGGGATAGTGGGACTGGAAATCAGTGTTCCCAATCAGGGAATAGTCACCATTGAAACTGTAAGCGCAGGAGAATTGCTGGGATGGTCTTGGATGGTTCCGCCTTATAAATGTCATTTCACCGCCAGAGCGCATAGTTCAATTTTGGCGATAGCGATAGACGGCCGGCGCCTTCGCGAGATAATCAGTAAAGATCATGAATTAGGCTATCAATTATATGGATGTTTCATCGATTTAATTGTTCATCGTCTGCAAGCGACCAGATTGCAGCTGCTGGATGTTTATAATGTTAGAGTTTGATAAGATAAAACGGGAGACTGATAAATCGCTTTTAAATTTAAAACAATCGATTTCATTCCTAAGTTTGTGAAATATTTTACATATTTGTTAAGATTCAAAGTTTAACTCGATAAGATATAATAAGTTAATATAGAATACTCTATTGGAGGTCTAATGGCGAAGAAATTCTTCGTCGTACCGGTCAAGAAGCGGGAAGAGGAGTTGAGAGCCGCATTCTGGGAACAGATAAAGTCCATCCCTCGCGGGGATAAAATCCAGAATTGCATTCAATGCGGCACCTGCACTGGCACCTGTCCGGTGTCGTATATGATGGACATAACTCCGCGGGAGATAGTGGCTTTATTTCGAGCCGGGCATCTGGAAGATATCCTTCACAGCCGCGCCATCTGGATCTGCGCCTCCTGCTACTCCTGCCGCGTGCGCTGCCCCTCAGGGATTCTGGTCACCGATTTGATGTATGCGCTGAAGAGACTGGCTATGAATAAGAAAATCTACCCTCCCAAGTTTCCGGTTCACGCGTTGTCAAAGGCGTTCATTTTCAATATATACAAGTACGGGCGTAATTTTGAGATAGGGCTGGCAATCAGATATTTTCTCAAAGCCGACCCCAAAAAGCTGCTTGCAAGTACGGGCTTTGGGTTCGCTATGATAAAAAAGGGTCGTATTTCATTACTGCCGAAGTCGATTAAGAAGGTTAAGGAAATCCGCGCTATTATCGATAAAGCCAAACAACTGGAAAAGGAAGGTGCATGATGGAATTCGCTTATTATCCCGGATGCAGCTTGGAAAATACCGGTAAACCCTACGATATGTCCATTCGCGAGGTATTCAAATCTCTAGGGGTAGGCTTACGGGAAATTGAAGATTGGAATTGCTGCGGCGCCACAATGTACATGTCGGTCGATAAGATTGTCGGCTTCGCGGTGAGCGCCCGTAATCTCGCACTCGCTCAGAATATGGGATTGGATATCTGCGCTCCCTGCAGCAGCTGCTATACCACGCTGCGGAAAACTAACCGGCATATGGAATGGAATCTCCATTCCCGCAAACTTATCAACGAATCGTTGAAAGCGGCTAATCTTTCCTATGAAAAGATGGTGGAAGTGCGTCATCCCTTGGATATATTGGTGAATGATGTGGGGATTGATAAAATTCTCTCCGCCTGTCCTTATGAATTTGACGGATTACGGATAGCGCCTTATTACGGCTGCATGATTGTGCGTCCGGTATTTGACTTTGACGATTTGGACGATCCGATGACTATGAATACACTTTTCAGTGCGCTGGGCGCCGAAGTGGTGGATTATCCTGACAAAGTCCGATGCTGCGGCGGGATGTTAATGACCACTTTCGAAGAAGTGGCGCTGAACCTGAACAATCATCTCCTGCAATGCGCGGAAGATAATGGGGCAGAGCTCATCGCCACAACTTGCCCGTTATGCCAGATGAACCTGGAATCGTACCAATCCCAGATTAACCGGAAATTCAATCTCAATCACCATATACCCATCGTCTATTTCAGTCAAATAGTAGGATTGGCGCTGGGGATCAGTCCCGCTAAATTGGGGATGAACACACTACTAATCCAATTGCCGAATCTGAAATTGAAAAGTAAAGCATCGAGGGTGGCAGTATGAATGAGATAAAAAAAGACGGCAACGGAAAACATCCCGTTAGAGTCGGCGTTTATATATGCCATTGCGGCACTAATATATCCAAAATCGTAGATGTGGCTTACATTGCGGAACAGATAGCGGCGCAGCCTAATGTAGTGGTCTCTAAGCATTCCAAATTCATGTGTTCCGAGCCTGGTCAGGAATTGATCATCAACGATATAGGAGCGCAAAATTTGAATCGGGTGGTGGTGGCGGCTTGCAGTCCGTTGATGCATGAGAACACATTCCGGACGGCGGTGGAACGCGGCGGTTTGAACCGCTATTTCTTTGAGATGGTCAATATCCGCGAGCAGGTGAGCTGGGTTACTGTCGACCACCACGCCGCCACTCAGAAGGCGCGCGCTTTAATAAGAGGTGCGGTGGCGCGGGTTATTCTACACCAGCCGCTGGAGATGCGCCGTGTACCGATTGGCAGGCGGGTGATGATAATCGGCGGGGGAATAGCGGGTATAGAGGCGGCTTTACTGATAGCCGACGCCGGTTATGAAGTAGTACTGGTGGAAAAGGAGGAGTCGATCGGCGGGCATATGGCGAAATTCGATAAGACTTTCCCCACCCTCGACTGCGCAGCCTGTATTCTGACTCCTAAAATGGTCGCCGTAGGCCATCATCCCCGCATCAGACTTATGACTTTCGCTGAATTAGAGGAAGTCAAGGGATATATCGGCAGCTTCGTAGTTAAAGTGCGCAAGAAAGCGCGGTATGTGAAAACCGAGCTATGCAACAGCTGCGGAATGTGCTATGAAGCATGCCCCAGCCAGCCTTACCCGTTAGATAGAAAGTTAATTTTAGGTGATAAGGTATTTAAGGAAGGTAGACCTGCTAAAAAACGCTTGCCGAAACCTCTGGTTGCCAAGTATGATTTAACCTTGTTCACCGGCGCTCAACCGATGCCGGAACAAGCGATCAAGCCCAAAGTAGGAGTCGAGACGAGATGATAAAAACCGATGAAAAATCTTTCGACCACGAACAAACGATAGCCGAAATTATTGATTATTACCAGGCGAAACCGACCGCCTTGATTATGGCGCTGCAGGATGTCCAGAAGTGCTACAATTACCTGCCGCGCCAAGCTTTAGAAATTGTGGCTCGAAAGATGAGCCTCCCGATCGCGCAGATATATTGCGTAGCCACTTTTTACAAAGCCTTCAGCCTGGAGCCTAAAGGGAAGCACCATATCTGCGTATGCACCGG
>JADHWD010000109.1 GCA_016783645.1 bacterium | reverse complement strand
CTGAGGGTGGCACGGTCAGCCATGTGTCATCTACACAGATCATCATTGGAATCTCTTTCAGAAATATAAATACTGATTATCTCTTCTTGCTGACCGTGCCTGTCTCATAATTGTAAATCATAGAACTTAATAGGAACGTCCCGGACGAGGCGTAGTACCTAAATTCTGAAATTACTGCACTTTTGGCAAAAGTTTTTAATATGATTTTGTATTATAATGACTTAGATGTTGCTTTTTCAGTATTCAATATTCAGTATTTTTACCTTGAAAATAGGGTTTAGGGTTTAGGGTCGAAGGTCCAGGGTCTAGTACCTTGTTCTGGCAGGTCTTGCGCGCTGACAGCGGGTGTGACCTGCCAGCGCTTCCCCGGTTTCGGAGAAACCGGGCTGCCCAAAGTCTAATATCCAAACAGTCTGTCCAAGAATGTCATTGCGAAAGGCTGAAAGCCTTGTGGCAATCTCTATAATTGATTATTAATAAGAGAGATTGCTTCGCTTCGATCGCAATGACAAAAGGTGTTCTTCATATTCTCGGACAGACTACAAAGCCTAAAGTCTAATGTCCAAAGCCTAAAGTCTATTTTCATGTTTCGCGGCGCACCACAGGCGCATGAGTGATCATTCTATCTTTTTCAAGGGTAGAACAATCCGCATCGATGTTCCCTTGCCTTGTTCACTCTCAGCGGTAATAGTTCCGCCCCAAGATTGAACTAAACCATAACATACGGAAAGTCCTAAGCCGGTTCCTTCTCCAATGGGCTTAGTGGTAAAAAACGGTTCAAATATCCGGTCCAAATCCCGCTGGGGAATTCCGCTGCCGTTGTCGGATACTTCTATCACTAATTCATCCCGCTGTCTGAAAGCCGATACCTTCACATATCCGCCCCGGTTAAGTGCCTGCAGGGAATTATTTATCAAATTCACCATCACTTGTTCCAGTTCGACGCTGTCTAATAGTACCTCCGGCAGATTTTCTTCGACATTCAGTATCAATTCCACATTGCGCACAGCGGCTTGCCGCTCAAGCAGAGTTTTGATTTCCTGCAGGCATTGAGATAAATCTGTGGGCTGAAGCTCCGTATCCCGCTTGCGCCCGAATTGCAGCATTTTAGTGGTTATGCTCTTACACCGCTGTATCTGTCGTCCGCACCGCTCCAGCGATTCTCTGATCTCGCCCATATCTTTCAAATCCTGCGGATAGCCGGATATAATATCGGAGATATTAGTCTGGTCAGCGCTTATCACCGCTAAGGGATTGTTGATTTCATGAGCCAATCCCGTCGCTAATTCGCCGATGGAAGCTAATTTCGCCGAACGCATGAAAGCGCTGAACATCTCTTCACGCTGTCGATTAGCTTTGTCAATCTTCGCCGTAAGATGTGATGTGGCGATAAAAGTGACCACAATAGTCAGAGCTATCGCTAAAATAACTATTACTGCGCCGGAAGCGATTGCCTTGTTCACCGGCGCTTGAATCTCAGCGTAATCCTGTTCCGCCGCTAACAGCCAATTCTTTTTATTAATCCAGGTCGTCACCCGAACCTTTAATCTATCTTCAACTAAAATACAACTGTCGCGGACTCCGGGAAAATATTCAAGTCCGGTTATCGCTGACTTCTCTAATAAACTGCCCTGCCGCGGAGTAGTCTGATATAATCCCTGCCGGTTGACAATATACACTTCCCCCGCTTTTCCCAATTTATCGGTGTGGACAATTTCATCGAACTTTTCGCTGTTGATGGTCGCCCGCAGGAACCATGGTTTGTTACCATTGTAACTTTTAATTGCAATTATGCAATGCGGTATCTGGCGGTAACCTAAAAAAACATCGCTTATATACTCTCCCGAAATGTAGACTTCTTTGAACCATTCGGTTTCCCGGTAATTTCTGCCCATCAAATCATATTGCCCAATATAGACTAAATGTTCGCCTTCGCCGCTGATAACACCCAGATCCACATAGCTGTCTTGACTAATCAGGTTCAGGTGATTGAATTGACTTTGCAGAAATATCGGGTCGGTCAATTCATTGATATTGAAAGATTTAGCTATTAATTCTAGACAAATGATGCGCTCGGAGAGGAATGTTTCAATGGAGTATGCGTGATTTTCCACCACCGTTCGCTGAAGTTCCAGCGATTTATCCGTCAGCAGTCTTCCGAATACATACCAGGATCCGAGGCTCACCAAAGCCAGCGGTATTATCGACACCGCTAACAGTATGAAAATAATAGTGAAGCGCAGCGAAGGCTTCTTACGATGTTTCACTGACAAATTACAAATTTAGTGAAGCTGAATAATATTGCCACATATCATAGACAAAAGATATGCCAATAGTTATTTTTTTCACAATGTTTTGTTTTATCGAATATTACATTGAATGCTATAATAATCTTACAATGCAATATTGCATCATAATGATTGTTATTATTGCGTTATTGCAATTATAAGTTGCTAAAGAGGAATTTCAGAGGGAAATTATAAGTTTTGCAGGTTTTATTGATTATAACAATTTGTATTTTTTCATTTTACGCCAGAGGGTGGATTTATCAACACCGAGCGCTTGAGCGGTTTTGCCCCGGTGGCCGTTAAAAGTTTTCAGGGTGTTGCTGATAAAAGTTCGTTCGGCGTACTGGAGCGGAGTGCCGGAGATATTCATTTTCAATCCGGCTTCAAATCTGCGGCTGTATTCCTGGAATCTTTCCGGCAGATGTTCAGGCTCTATCATTTCGCCCTGGCACATCAAGAATGCGTGCTCCATGACATTTTCCAATTCGCGGACATTTCCGGGCCATTCGTATCCTTTAAGGCGGTTGAAAGCGGCGGGCGATATGGAGCAGATGCTTTTATTAAATTTTTCCGAATATTTTTCCAGGAGGTTTTGGATGAGGAGCGGCAGATCATCCAGTCTTTCCCGCAGAGGCGGAAGATGGATGTTAATGACATTTATCCGGTAGTAGAAATCTTCGCGGTAGAGTCCCATTTTAACTTTTTCCGCTAAGTCGAGGTTGGTGGCGGCGATTAAGCGGATATCCATTTTAATGGATCGAGTACCCCCAACTCTTTCAAATTGCCGGGTTTCAAGTACTCTTAACAGTTTGATTTGAATTTTCGGCGAGATTTCACCGATTTCATCGAGGAATAGAGTTCCTCCCTGCGCTAATTCGAATCTTCCGGGTTTAGTCTGGATTGCGCCGGTGAATGCGCCTCTCTCATGTCCGAACAGTTCGCTTTCGAGGAGGGTTTCAGCGAAGGCGCTGCAGTTGACGGCGATGAAAGGACCGGATCTGCGGTAACTGTTGATATGAATGGCTCTCGCTACCAGTTCTTTACCGGAACCGCTTTCCCCGGTGATTAGAATAGTACTTTCGCTTTTGCCGACATTCTCTATCAAGTGGAAAATTTTCTCCATACAGAGGCTGCGCCCAATGATGTTGTGAAGGTGGAATTTATCTTCCAGATGATTGCTGAGATTTTTCAATTCGGTGATATCCTGGAAGGTTTCCACCGCCCCGATATGAGCTCCTTCGAAATCGAAGAGGGGAGCGGTAGTGACCCTCACCGGTATCTTCCCGCCGTCTTTTCTGGTGATATGTAATTCTGTGACGCTGGCGGGATTTTTCCCGGGAATTATCAGTCTGCCGCCGCCGCTGGGGCATTGATTGTAACAATGATTAGAATTCATGATCTCCCAGCACTTTTTTCCCAACGCTTCATCGGCAGTATAGCCGGTGATGCGTTCGGCGGAGCGATTGAAGGCGGTGATTACACAGTCCTTATCGATAGTGAAAGCGCCTTCAAGGCGGCTGTTGAATATAGCTTCGAGGGTACTCCATTCGTTGAAGCTACTGCGCGCTTGTCCGGTCAATTCGGCGGCATCAGATTTTCCGGTTTTGCCGAACCGGAAAGCTATCACCGCGCCGTTGATCAGTTCACCTGAATTATAAAGCGGAATCAAAGATACGCAGGCATCGATAAAATCCCCATTTGCAATCCTCAATTTTATATTCTGCGGCGCAGCTTCCGAACGGGAAAATATGGTGATATCAAAAAGTTCATCAAATTCATCGTTTTTTATCAGTAGCCGGCAATCATTAAACAGGAGTTCATTGTCCGGGTAACCGGTCAGTTCATAGAAAGTCCGGTTGACTGACAGGATCTTATAGTCATCGTCGACAGCGATGACACCGAAAGAACAATCGCGGTTGATAAATTCTTTCAGGTCAGCGTTGATTTTGTTGTTTTTGAAGATAGAATTCAATTTAAGTAAGATTCACAACGGATTAAACGAAAAAATATTCACAGCAGATTAAACGGATTAAGCAGATAGTATTCACTGGTGATGATGGTAATTATTGCTTTAATAGCTTTAATTGCTTGTGAATCTTTTACTTTCATTACCTGTGAATCTTTTCCGATTTCAATAGCTTTGATTGCTTTAATAGCTTGTGAATCTTTTTCACACTTTCTCACTTAATCAGCAATAATTTCTGCGTCTGCGTGAAATCTCCCGCCTGTAATCTGGCAAAATATATCCCGCTGGACATACCCTCCGCATCCCATACCACTTCATGCTCGCCTAATGACAAATGACCAGTGACGAGTGACCGAACTTCTCTCCCTTGAACATCATATATAACTAAACTCACTTCACTTGCATCTCGCAGCTCGAAACTGATGACTGTCTTTGCATTGAAGGGATTAGGATACGCCGGATGCAACGCGTTCTTTTGGGGAATTATGTCAGAGATTGTTTCTCCGCCGAAAGGCTCACCCGAGCAAATCCAATCTTCCACCGCGCCAAGAACACCGTCACTCGCACCTTCTTTGGTGAATGTGAAGTAATCATAGTAATCGATGGCCCAGGGATATTGACCGGCGTAGGCGTAATAGATATATAAACCGGCGGGAGCGATGGCGGGAACTGACTGATCCCGGTCCCGGTCGATATTGCAGAACGCCGGGAAAGTGTATTCTTCAATCAACATCAGCGGTCCTACGGCACCCACGCCCGGCAGTTCGATAATAGTCCAGATATCGGTGGTGACCGCCGAAGCAGTTTGATTTTGCACCGCGATGTTGAAATCGAAGGTTCCGCCGGCGGCGGGGATAATCACCGGCGGATTGTAGGGAGTCACTGAAATTGTGAATTCGGGAGTCGGAACTATAATTTCGTAATTCTGAATATACCAGACCTTCTCATTGAAATATGAAAAGCCGTAAGCCCTGCCCTTCAGCGTCTGATAACCCGGCAGCGGCACCGCGGAAGCGGTGACGGTGATTGCGCTGTCATTGCTGATCACCACCCTTGAAAGCACATTGGCAAAAGAAGTGCTATCATTGGTCTCCAAAATCCATTCATAATACGCGATTCCTTGCGGATCCTCCGCGGTGATGGAAAAATCATAGATCTGCCCGGGATTGACCGGGATAGTGGCGGTAGTTGGTGAATAAGCCAAAACCGTCGGAGCGTACATTGTGGGATCGACATGTATCGGAATATCCGGGATCAGGGGTTCTGCAGCGATGGAATCGAGGGGGACTTTATGATATATCACCTCATTATAAGTTGAAACTCCCCATCCCGGTTCCCGGTCTTTAACATAGAAGACATGGGCGTAACCATCATTGATTTTCAAAGCCATGGAGGGACATATTTCGCTTTCGCATGAACCGGCCGGCGCATTGGGAGTATGAGTGTTGGTGATATTAGTCCCTTCCGCCCAAGTCAAACCGCCGTCGGTGGACACCGTCATCCAGATTTCAGCATTGGCATAGCCGCTCTGGGAGAAATCGGTAGTGTCGCCCCATAAGTAAAAATCGGGATGAAAGGGTAAAGTAGTATCGACCGGGGTGAAATAGCGCTGATATACGCAATAGAGATATCCGGTGGCGGGATCTTCCGCCAAACAGGGACGCTGAGTGCCAATATTCCAAGCGCCGAAGTCGTAATAATCATTGGCGTACCAACCGTTCGCTAATACAGTCAGTTCCTGATTAAGTTCATCCCAATGCAGTATTAATCCATCGCCCCATGACAGAGTACCTTCAAGTTCATATTTGCCGCGGGTGCTGAAAGCCAGATGCAGGACATCGTTATTGTCGAAATAGGGGCAGACATCGCAATAAGAGGTGAGTGTGTCCCGGTCGGCTAACAAGGTGTCAACATGAGTGGCGTATGCGCCAGGTAATATGGATAAATCCGGCGGTATCCAGTCGGTGATATTGACGGTATCGCTCCAATCCCAGTTCAAACCATCCTGCGAGACGGTGAAAACAACATTGTTGTCGTATTGCGAAGTGTCGGGTGTAGTTGCGAAGGGTTCCAGCCACGCTATCGCGCAGCGGTCGGATACCGGTGAACAGGCGGGCTCGATGGATATGATATTGGTCATCGACACCAATTCCTGATCGCCGTGAAACTCCCAGGAATAAGTTGCCATATTGTAAGTCGCCCGGCTGTAATAATGACCATACACTTCGCCAGCGGATGGCGGATTGCAGGTCGAGCATATATGAAACCGGTCATGCCGGTCGGCAGCGATATGGGGCCAAATCACCTCCATATCATTGCCAAATTGATCATACACCCATGGCAGCTCACTCGTAATGAAAAGAGCGCCTAACGGATAAATATCTATGCTTACAGCAGAATGGGAATTGGAAGGGCCGCCTTGACCTCGATGATAACTGGGAACCGCTCTGTTGAGTGAATGGAGAGCCAGTGTAGAATAACCAGAGCGAAAACCATCTATTGGAAAACCAGTATCAGGCGTTGTGAACATCAGATTGCCCAAAGAATCGACCACCTGATAATAAACATATCGGAAGATTGACATGGATTCCATACCCTTTGTCCAAACAATATGGACATATTTGTCACTATCGGCCTGAATCTGCCGCCCGCAGGAGGCATTGTGCTGTACATCAGACCAGGTATAACCCGCAACTATGACTTCACCGACAGGATCATCGGTATTAAGCGGTGAATAGAAAGACAGACATCGGTTGAATAGTGTATAATCATCATCCGTTCCGAACACTTTTTCCGCTGTCATCGGCTTAGTCTTCAATCCGCCTTGGAAGGGCGCGTCAGCATAAAGCATGCTGGCGGTGATGAACAGAGCGGTTAATAAAATGAATGTTCTTTTCATGATACTTTCCTCTTAAAATATCAATAAATATTTGAACCACTGATTTTCACTGAAAACGCTAATTTTCCCGGTTTCGGAGAAACCGGGCTGCCGGCTTAGTGTCATTCCGGAATCAGCCGTTCGGCTGATATCCGGAATCCACTTAATGTTGTTGTACATGTGGTGTCATGCCTCCTGGCTTGACACTTGTTTATAGTGTCAGGCGGGAACGCCTGACACCACAAGAAATCCGGAATCCACTTAATGTTTTGCTCAATGGATTCCGGGTCTTGTCCGCCTGCGGCGGACGCCCGGAATGACAATATAGAAGATTGTTCCGGTATTCCGTTCTCGGAAAAAGATTCACAGGTAATAAAGGTAATTAAAGGTGATGATAAAGTCAAGTTTTTAAATTCGAAATCCGAAATACAAAATACGAAATTCGAAATCCGAAATAATAATTAACCACGAATGGACACGAATTTACACGAATGGGCTCGAATAGAGATTCACAGGTAATTAAGGTGATGATTCACTGGAAATTATGGATATCATGGAAATATAAATAGTTAGAATATCCATCATTTCCATTATATCCAGTGAATCTTCTCACTTTTGCCTTTTTACTTTTTATTTTTGACTTTTTAAATCCTGAATATCCTGCGTATCCTTGTTAATTCCAATTAGCGAACTCCGAATTTAATAAAAAAAAGCCAGCTTTTCAGCCGGCTTTTAGTCTTTTCGATTGACGGAATATTATTTCATCAATGTCATCTTCTTGACAGCGGAATATACGCCCGCTTCAAGATGATAGAAATAGATACCTGAACTGAGATTGGCGGCGTTGAAAGTTACACTGTGCGCTCCGGCCGGATATTCACCGTCTATCAAGACAGCGGTTTCCTGTCCTAAAACATCATATACAGTCAATCTGATCGATTCCGCCTCCGGGAGTGCGAAGCGGATTTCGGTTTCGGGATTGAAGGGATTGGGGAAGTTTTGGTTGAGATGGTATTCTTCCGGCACCGGGAAGGCTGATACTTCGCCGCCGCCGTCATTACGGAGGCACAAGATGAGCGCTTCGGGCGCGACGCCGGTCTGATTGCCGTTTGTTCCGTCACCAGCGGCAATTCCAGCGGTTTGAGTGCCGTGCCCGTTGGAAACCATCGGGTCGTTATCCCAGGATTAGAAATCTCATCTTCGCCAGTCATCCACATAACCGTTATTGTCGTCATCGATGCCGTTATTGGGGATTTCGTCTTCGTTGACCCAGATATGATCCTGCAGGTCGGGATGATTATAATTAGTGCCGGTATCGAGATTGGCTACAATGACGCCCTGCCCTTGATATCCCATTGCCCACACGGCGGGCGCGTTGATATTCTGCACACCCCAGCTGATTTCATCGGTAACCGACGAAGATAAGGGGATCATGTTCCGGGTTGAACCGTTATCGTCCATCAGTTGTTCCGTTGGAACAGATTGTTCAATGTGGATATGGCCGATTTCGGGGAAGTTTTCCTTCAGTTCTTTGATAACCTGCGGTTTCGCCTGGAGGGCGATGGAATTGACCAGCCAGATTATATGCATATCTTTCACTAAGCCTTCAGCTCTGCGCTGTTGGAGAAAACTCATCACCTGCGCCTGGCTTTCCGCCGCTAAGTCCTTCAGATGATTGATGACAAAAGCCCGGCGGTCAGCTTTGTTCATATCACTGGTCTCAGCTAATAAATAATCCAGAGAACCCTGCCGCTCCATATAGATACTTAAGCGGACGAAATCATCGGAATCGACCGGCAGCGCCTCATTGACGGCCGTAGTATTCACCGCTGATAAAGTAATGGCGGGTAGAAGTAATAAAACTAAAAGAATTCGTTGATTTTTCAACATATTCACCTCAAAAAATTGCGCTTAAAAATTGTATTATTGAATTTTCTCAATAGTATGCAAAATCCGTTCATTAATTTTTAAGGACGGCCGTCATGAGAATAGTATAAAGGGCGGCCCACAGCCGGCTGGAACCGGTGATTGAAGCGGCAAAGACCATCAAAAGACATTGGGATGGTATCGTAAATTTCATCAATTCAAAGATCAATAATGGCTTCCTCGAAGGAATCAATAGTCTGATTCAAGCGACTCGCAACCGCGCTCGAGGATTCAGTTCCCTCAAATATTTCATAGCCATGATTTATATGATCGCGGGAAAACTTAATTTCAACTTACCCACATGAAACAGCGAGGAACCGATAATTTTGGGATGATAATCCAGTAAATCTTTTTGGCTCTTCACTATTTTGTGTGGTTAACTTATAAGTTAAACCAAACAACCTACTTATTGTCATTCCGGCTTGTCCGGAATCGGTTCCGTAATACAAGAAGATTCCCGGCGCGTCCGCTTTCAGCGGACTTGCGGGAATGACGGTGCGGGGTGTTTTTGAATGAAGCGTCAAGCAGCTTGCTTATTATATCAATACCCATACGATTCAGCGAAGAACCATTTATAATAAACGACAATAATAATTGTTCTTTAGAGACCGATTTTTACATGAACATATGTCTTAGTATTCGACCCTGAAAGGGTCGCATGTGAATAGCCGTAGGTGAAACCTACGGTATAAATTAAACGAAACGGT
>JADHWD010000108.1 GCA_016783645.1 bacterium | reverse complement strand
AGCATGAAAATCGGATTACTGGCAGGCGGGGACGCCTGCCAGCACAGTTCCTGGTGGTGTCATGCGTCCCCGCATGACACTAAGGTATTGTTTATATTATGCATGGTGTCGACTGCGGAGAGTCGACACCACAATGAACTAAACCCTAAACCCTTAACCCTATTTTCAGACTAAAATCTGTTCTCCTAAATTTTCGAGTAAATTTGTGTCTATTCGTGGTTAATTAAAATTTCGTTAAAACTTTACAGACAATCGAGAATGACTACCTATCCGGATCCATCGCGTTCGATTTTACAATATATATCGCCTTATCAACCGGGCAAACCCATTGAGGAGGTCAAGCGTGAGCTTAGTTTAACCGATATAATAAAATTAGCGTCGAACGAAAATCACCTGGGCGCCGCTCCATCCGCTATGAAAGTACTTCGTGAAAAATTAGCGGAAATCAATTACTATCCTGACGGCGCGGGTTATGAATTAAAAAAGGCGCTGAGTGATAAGACCGGATATAAACCGGATGAGATTATATTAGGCAACGGCTCCACGGAGATTGTGGAATTAGCCTGCGAAGCTTTCCTCGATGAAGGCTGTAATGCAGTCACAGGCTGGCCCGCCTTCTTCAAATACCGCATAGCTATTAGGATAATGGGCGGAATTCCGGTTGAAGTCCCTTTAAAGAATTTCACCCATGATCCGGAGGCGATGCTATCGGCGATAAATGATAAAACGAAACTAATTTTTATAGCCGATCCCAACAATCCCACCGGGACCATGGTATCTCCGTCAGAACTCGAACAGTTCATCCTCGAAGTCCCGGAAAATATAGTCGTGGTAGTCGATCAGGCGTATTATGAATATGTCCCGCCTGAAAAGCGGATAGATGTCATGAAATTCATCCGCCAAGGCCGTAATGTGATAGCGCTTCGGACCTTCTCCAAGGCTTACGGGCTGGCAGGTCTAAGGGTGGGTTACGGTTTCGCCCGCCCGGAATTGGTCACAGCGATGAATAAAGTGCGGGAAGCGTTCAACTGTAATATGATGGGGCAGCTCGCCGCCGCCGCCGCTTTAGATGATGATGACTTCGTCCGAAAAACCGTTGAACTAAATAGAGAAGGTCTTCAGACATTCTATCGAGGATTCGACAATATCGGTCTAAATTATGTCCCGGATTCCATGACCAATTTTGTATTAGTCGATACCGGAAGAGATGTGATTTTAGTCTTCCAGGAACTTCTGAAGAGAGGAGTAATCGTCAGACCCATGCGGGGATATGATCTGCCCGCTTGTTTCAGGGTGTCCACCGGCTTGCCGAAGGACAATGAATATTTCATAGAAAAAATTTCAGAAGTAATGCGGTCTTTCATCTAATTACAATGCAGAGGAATTAATGCTGACTGATAAAGAACGGGAAGAACTTAGAGAGAAAGTACGGCGTGAGTTAGCAGAAAAGGAACGGCGCCGAATTAAATCCCATGATGAAACCGTTGATCATCCTGAGGAAAAAGAACCCAGAGATCAACGCACACATGGAAGACTCAATAAATACGAGCAGGCGGTTCAGCCGGATAACTCTGCAGGAACCGAACAGAAACATCGATACAATAGTGAAGACTGGCTGGAGATTACGCGCTTGAAAGAAGAGGTGGAGGATGATTTTTATAATTCCAAAGAAGATTATATCCAGTATTACGACCGTCATGGGCAGAATAAATGGATTCACCGGGCTTTATTCAACGAAAAACAGCGTAAAGCCCGCAGCCGTATCGATGCCAAACGCTCCAAGCTGGGGATGCAGAGAAGGAATATCTTATTAGCCCTGTCGACTTCTCTGTTCATCTTCGTAGCCGCTATGTATATTTCGACCCACCGTCCTAAAGCTTACCTGGAAGTGACATCGAATATTGAAGGAGCGGTAGTGTTCATTGATAATGAGATGACTCATCATAGCACCGACGCATTCATTAACAATATTTCGCCCGGCAAACATAAAATAGCTCTATACAAACCTGGTTACAATACCAAATTTACCAGTCTGGAGCTCTTGAAGCATGACACAACCCAAATTTATATGGAGTTGGAGGAAGACACTAAATTTGTCCGTGATCGAAAAGAAATAGAACCCGCTAAGGAAACACTCTTTCCGCCGGCTTGGACGAGTGAAGGTAAGATCAGACCTAAGACACAAGTGAAACCCACTGGGACCTCCTCTGCCGGAAAAACATCTTTGCTCATCACCTCTAATATCACCGATGCGGTCGTGGCGGTGGATGGTAAACCGACTGAATACGAGATTAACCGCGAGATCAACCGCCTCTCCCCCGGTTCACATATTATCGAACTGCAGAAACAAGGGTACCGCTGTGATCCCGCATACGCTGTTGTCAAACTGACCGCGGGAGAAAACACCAAATATCTCTCATTTGAACTAATCAAAGAAGTTCCGCTTCTGCTTATCGTCAACACCGAACCCGTCGACGCTGATATCTATGTTGATGGTATCCTGATGGGGCACGGTGAAACGGTTCAGAAATATCAGAAGGGCGGTGATATGTCGATTAGTTTCGGTGATGTACGAGGATATAACCCCCCCCCTTCCATTGATATCCAATTGTCAGAAAGAAATCCTACCATAAAGGAGACCGGTATTTACTATCCGATAATCAATATGTCGGTGAAAATCAATCAGGACAGCTTGGTGGAGCAGCACGGAATTAAAAAAGTAGTTACCGGTTATCATTTTTCTAACACCGGTTTCGTCCCCTCTGGTGAAGCCGGTCCCGGCATCAAGAAGCTGGAATATTACGACATTTACGCTTGGGAGATGGGATACGCTTTCAGCAGGCGGAATCCTCCGGGTTCGGATTTTGTGCAGATAGTGTTCAATCTGCCGGATAATTTTGAAAAGAACAAGGTGCTGTTCTTAAATCTGCGGGGTTTCGCATCAAACAATAACTATCTTTTCAATCTCACAAAAGTCACTGACATTGCGGTTGAAGTCAACGGTAAAGAGATAGTATCGCATTATTCCCCCATCTCTAATATCGACCGAAATGATCCCATAGGAAGGGACAGCTGGCCCATCAGCGATTTCTTGAAAAATGGAGAGAACACAATTACTGTCAGGACCACTGATGAGAACAAGTGCTACTATTATCTGCACGCTATTGAAATCAATTAACATTTTACGGTTTTGTCATCGATGAACTATGCTGACTGAACAGGAAAAGAACAGAATCAAGCAGGAACACTGCGATTACTTGGAAAGACGCCACCAGGAGCTCATCCGCAGGATTGAAGATGAAAAAAACATTCAGCGGGAGAAAGAACTCCAGGAAGAATATGAGCGGATAAGAGAAGAGGAAGAAGATAAGCTTTATCAAGATAATTCCGATTATGTGAAATATATAAGCCATGACGGCAAGCCCAAATGGATATTACGGGAGGATTTTGAGAAGAAGCGTTATAAGCGCCGCAGAGTCCGCAAAAAACATAAACGGTCCCTGAAAAAGACGCTAATCGTGAAGGGCTCGACCATTTTTATTATACTGATTATGATCATTACCGCGGTGCTGGCATTTAGACTAGTTGCGCAATGAAAATAGTTGACGACGGTAAACAGTAAACGGAGAAATTATTGTTCCCGGCAGGTTTCAAGGGCAAAGCCCGTAACCTGCCGGGAGTATGCATACCGCTTTACACCTCCTGTGGAGGCTTGAAAAACGGCAGGAACGAAAAAATTATAGGATTATTCATTTTAAGATAATCCGAATTATTTCAACCTATTGTTATTTAATAAAATAAGGTATAGAGATATTGAATGTATTATTTTCAGGCAATGAAGCTGTTGCTCGCGGGGCATACGAAGCCGGCTGCAGATTCGGCGCCGCTTATCCGGGGACACCTTCCAGCGAAATAATGGAAAACTTCGTGCGGTATCCCGGAGTGCACGCCCAGTGGTCGCCTAATGAGAAAGTGGCGTTTGAAGTTTGTATCGGCGCCTCCATGTCCGGCGCCAGAGCAATGGCGGCTATGAAACATGTCGGAGTCAATGTCGCCGCTGATCCTCTGATGACATTCGCTTATACCGGACTCAAAGGAGGTTTCGTCCTCATCTCCGCCGATGACCCGGAGATGCATTCATCGCAGAATGAACAAGATAACCGCCGGTGGGGTCCATTCGCCAAAATCCCCATACTGGAGCCTTCCGACAGCGCCGAAGCCAGAGAATTCGTCATGCGCGCTTTCCAATTGTCTGAAGAATACGATACCCCGGTGATGCTCCGTCTGACCACCAGAATTTCTCATTCCAAGGGATTAGTGGAAGTGGGTGAACCTAAAGAACCCGTTCCCGCTAAGTATGTGAAGGATATTGACAAATATGTGATGATGCCTGCATTTGCCCGCAAGCGGCATATAATTGTGGAGGAACGGATGGAAAAACTCCGCAGATTAGCGGAGGAGATAGATATCAACCGGGAAGAGATGAACGATTCCAAGATAGGTATAGTAACCGGCGGTATTTCATACCAATATGTCAAGGAAATCCTACCTGACGCTTCTGTGTTTAAAATCGGTATGACCTATCCGTTACCGCTAGAAAGAATCCGCGCCTTCGCCGGCAAAGTTGACCGTTTATTGGTGGTAGAAGAATTAGAACCCTTCTATGAAGAGCAGTTGAAGATTCATGGGATTCCCTGCGAAGGCAAAGAATATACGACGCTATTAGGCGAAATCACACCGGAGAGGCTTCGGAATAGTCTCGCCAAAGCCGGAGTGATAGAAAATGGCAAAGGCGCTCCCAAGCCGGAAAATGTGGTGCCCCGCCCGCCGGTGCTGTGCCCCGGATGCGCTCACCGCGGAGTGTTCTACGCCCTTAAAAAACTTAAAGCGGATGTCTTCGGAGATATCGGATGTTATACCTTAGCGGCTTTAGAGCCGCTGGAAGCTCTGCATTCCTGCATATGCATGGGCGCTTCCATCGGTAACGCTATCGGCGCCGCTTTAGTCAAAGGGACGGCTAAGCCCGTGGCTATCATCGGCGATTCCACTTTCCTTCATTCCGGTATCACAGGCTTACTCGATTCCGTCTATAATCAAGCCAAAGTCACGGTAGTGATACTGGACAATCACGCCACTGCTATGACCGGCGGCCAGCAGCATCCCGCTACCGGTTACAGTCTTAACGGCGAGCCCGCTCCTGATGTCAACATTCCCGAATTAGTGAAAGCTTTAGGAGTGAAAAATGTCCATCTCATCGATCCCTACAACCTTGATCAGACCAAGAAGGCTTTGAAGACTTCATTCAAAGAGGAAGGTCCGTCGGTAGTGATTACCACCCGTCCCTGTATGCTCTTCCCTAAAAAGATCAAGGGACATGCTTATTATATCACAGAAGACTGCAACGGCTGCGGCGCCTGCCTGCGTATCGGATGCCCTGCTATCGCCGGAGCGGGTGTGTTCACGGAAAAAGGACTTCAAAAAGTCATTATCGATGAGACCACCTGCACCGGCTGCGAATTATGCGTACAAGTCTGCCCTATCGATGTGATTTTCCCACTAGCGGAAAAGGAAAAAGCAGTTAAGAGTTAAGAGTTAAGAGTTAAGAGTTAAGAGTTAAGAGTTAAGAATTAAGAGTTAAGAGTTTGTTTAATAGGGGAATAAGTAGTTTGGAAAATAAGAGTGTGATAAAGGAGAGGGGTTATGAATTTGCCTTGAGGATTGTCAAATTATGTAGATTTTTAGAACAGAATAAAACAGCACGGGTTTTAATCAGTCAATTACTTAAATCCGGCACTTCAGATGGAATTAATATTACGGAAGCCTTGGGTGGGCAAAACAGAAAGGATGGCCTTTCGCTATTTTGTATGGGTAATTGATTTTAATATCATAGCCCATCTTTAATAAACAACATACCCAATCCTGTCATACCCGCGAAAGCGGGTATCCAGCAATTGAACGCAAGAAAAGACTGGATTCCCGCTTACGCGGGAATGTCAAATGCGGAGTTTTTTTACCAAAAAGGTGATATTGTACTTATCATAAGATTTTTACCCATACGATACTAATAATTTAATTATTGTTAGACAAAAGGAGAATAGAAAAATGGTCCGATCCCGACTGTACGCCTTGTCTCTCATGGTTGTGGCGCTCGCAACAACGTACTTCGGGTGCACTGGCATGCGCTTTCAGGAGGCCGTTGATCATCAAGGAAATGTAGTTCTACGGTCCAACAACTACGATGTTCGAACAAAAGAAATTTACATTGTGCACCAGACCGCTTCGGGTACGCAACTTTTTTTAAGGATTCCGAACTCAACATTCAAGGCAAATGCATGGTTCACCTACCGGTGTGAAATCCCTTCCTCAAGGCTTAGAGGTATGTCTGCTGTCGACGGGCCAGGCGATAACTTCTTGAAGCAAGGAGATATTGCGATAGGCAAACCGTTTCAACCGGTGTTCGATGACTGGAGTAATCCTTGTTGGGGAGTCGATATCGAGCGCGTACGGCTTGAGGAAGTCAGCCGTGGCGACCTCCCTATCTCACCGCCGGAGATCGTCCCGTCGATCTGGACAGGGGAGCCACCGCCGGGCCTCGAAGAAGAGACGATTCAGGACTGTCATCTCACGAACGCCTTAATTTCCGCGTTTTTTCGAGGTGCGGCCGCAACGACGATCGAAGTGGATTCTGCCACTGGTCAGGCCTATATCAAGAAGGGCAAGATCATGTTCCTTATTGATCTCATCGACCCGTACACAAATACATATCGCGTCGTGGCCTTCACCAAAGAACCAGCACCTGACGCTGAGGAATCTAAGTGAGCAGATCCATCCAATCCCAGCCCAGGCAGAGTAGCGCAGAACCGCAGCCCCAATAGCGTTGAATTCGAAGTCCGCCAGTTTGAGCTTAGCCGGATTCTTATTCCTCCCGGTCAAGGAGCCCAAAAGGTTGACCCCCATTTCGTCCAGCTCGACGATATTCTCTCCGTTATATGTGTCAGGTGAGGACACCTGACACCACAATATAAACAGTGAATTCCGGGTCTGTCCTGCAATGGCGGGACGCCCGGAATGACAGAAAGAAATAGTGCCGCAGAGTCCCCGCACTCTGAGGTCGAAAGGGCACGGTATACCGTGCTCATACGAAATAGTCATCTATATTTGTTAGGTGGGGACACCTGACACCACAATACAAACAGTGGATTCCGGGTCTGTCCCGCAATGGCGGGACACCAGGAATGACAATTCGTTTAATTCGTTTAATTCGTTGTGAATCTTTACCAGCTTCATCCGCTCCATCTGTGGTGAATATTTTGCACTTTTAACTTTTAACTCTTAACTCTTAATTTTAATAAACATGAAAACAAAAAACCTACTATTAGTCGGAGTGGGGGGGCAGGGAGTCCTGCTCGCCTCTTCCATAATCTCATTAGCCGCTCAGAATTCCGGTAATGATGTGAAAATGAGCGAAGTTCATGGGATGGCTCAGCGCGGCGGGGTGGTCAGCACTCATGTCCGATACGGCGAAAAAGTTTATTCACCGCTGATTGCGGTAGGGGACGCCGATATTATTTTAGCTTTTGAAGCCGCGGAGGCGCTCAGGTGGAGCCATCATCTTAAACCTGAAGGCGTGCTGTACGCTTCGCCTTATAAATTAGTGCCTCCCATCGTTTCTTCCGGACGCAAATACAGCTACCCGGAAAATCCTCTGAATCAAGTGCGGCTGAAAGTGAAACACATGGTCGAAGTCGATGCATTCGCCATCGCCATGAAACTGGGAAATCCCCGCCTGGCGAACACCGCTATGGTGGGTGCGCTGTCTTTACATTCAGGAATTGAACTTGAACATTGGGAGAACGCTATACGAAAACTGGCGCCTAAAAATACCGCCGAGCCTAATTTACTCGCTTTCCATGAAGGCAGAAAAGTCGCCGAAAGCGGCGCTTAATCGTTCAAACAGGATTGTATATGAAACGGCATTGAAGGGATGAATAAATTATGAAAAAGTGTCTAATAATCTTGACGGCTTTATCTATCATATCCTGTTATTTTTTTTCCTGCGATAAAAAAATCACAGGAACCTCCAGCCCCGCTTTCATACTGGATATGTCCGCTCACCCCGACTCTATCCAGCCTGATGAAGAATCACAGATATATTGTGTCTTTATGGATTCATACGGTGAGCAAATCGGCGGCGAAACTGTATGGTTTGAGGCTTTTACATTAGATGGGGATAGCTTCGGATATATTTCACCGGATAGAACAACCAGCGCCACCGATACTACAGGTTTGACATTAGAACTCTATTTCCTGCCTCAAGGAAATTTCGGCACCGCTTTAGTCACCGGTAAAGTGGAGGGAAACTACGGCAGTATAATCGCCTCCGATTCCCTCTACATCGAAATTCTGCCGTATATTGTGGAACTTATAATGGAGCCGGATACGATAAATTTCTCCGATTCTTCCGATGTCATCTGCTGGGTCTCCGATCCTTTCGACGGCGGATTTCCATTTAATAAACATATGAAATTCATAGCTCCGGTTTTTGGAGCGGTGATAAATATATACTCCGATACCAATCCCGATAATCCTAATGGTTTGAGCAGTTATGTGCGGTTCAAACCGCTGGGAATAAGCGGCGAGGCGATGATAATCGCGCAGGTAATCTGGGGTTTTAATGAAACAGTTATGGGTTCTGATACGGCTTGGGTGCATGTGGAATGAAAAGATACTGCGGTCTCATTATCTTCGTTGTTTGGCTGGTCTCGTTCACCGGCTGCGCTCCCTCTTTATATGATTTAGTAGAACAAGATATAGCCGCAGGTGAAATTGATACAGCTGTAAAAAAACTTGAATCGAACCTGCAAGCGAATCCGCAGGATTATCAAGCTTGGCGCTATCTCGGCAGATGTCAATTGCTTTCCGCCGACACCTTAGAGGCTCTTGCTTCATTGAATAAATCCCTCGAAGTTCAATCGAACACTCCCGCGTTATGTCTGCTGGCGGAGGTGTATCTTGAATTACAGCATTTGAATAAAGCGGATAGTCTGCTGAAGGAAGCTATGATATCAGATAAGGCGGAGGATTTGCTGGTCGATAAATTATCAAATAGAATCAATGGCAGATTAGAGAAAGCCGCCGCAGTCTTCGCAAGCGGAATAGAAGAATACAAAGATAATAATTTCCGGCAAGCCGCGGTTCATTTTCAAAAAGCGTGTTTCATAAACCGGGATGATGAAGAGGCGGAATATTATATGCACATGGCGGAAGGATTGGAACTATATCACAAAGGAATCACCGACGCTTACTGGGACGCAATATTGGAATTCGGCGAAGCTTCATTTTGTAAACCCGAAAGAGGGGAACCACACTATCTAATGGGGGTGTGCTACCAGAAGAAAGACCCAAAGGATTTCGATAATCCCATCGCCCAATACCGCAAGGCTTTGGAATTGGAACTGCGGGAGGACTATAAAGAGAAACTACTGCTTAAACTGAAGGAGCTGAAGGAGAGAAAGAGGAAACTTGACGAATTTTGGGGTAAATAAAGGACAAAAAAATCCGAAAGAATCAAGATTCGAGAATCGAGAATCGAGAATTTAAAAGACGGGATTTTTCCGGCTTTTTTTAATCCGTGTTATTTTGTCCTGATAATATCAACTGCACAATCTTTTGTTAATTGAACAGAATTGTTCAGCTATCTTATCGTCAATCATTCCCAGGTAACGCGGTAAAAATAGGAATCATTCAGAATGGCGCTGGAGTCCGCATATTGACTAATTATTGTTGAACCAAT
>JADHWD010000107.1 GCA_016783645.1 bacterium | reverse complement strand
CAGGCGGGGACGCCTGCCAGCACAGTTCCTGGTGGTGTCATGCGTCCCCGCATGACACTAAGACATTGTTATTATTATGTATGGTGTCGACTGCGGAGAGTCGACACCACAATGAACTAAACCCTATTTTCAAGGTAAACCCTCATGCGCCTGCAGCGCACAACTTAGCATGAAAATAGTTCGACCCCTTCAGGGTCGTCAGGATTGATGTTCTTCTTCCGTAGGTTTCACCTACGGCTATTCATGTTTTTCCCCTTCGGGGAAGGGCGGCCGCGAGGGCCGCCCCTACAATAATTATTGTTCTGCCAGGTCTTGTCCCGGCTTAATGGGATGTGACCTGACGCAACAATTAAAAACCCTGATTCTATAAATGGTAGCCCGGTTTCGGAAGAAACTGACTGCTGAAAGGGCAAATGCCATTTGCCCCTACGAATTGGATTTCTGTGCAAGGGCGAATTTATAACATTCACACTTTTACTTTCAGCCATTCTTCCTTGTGCAGGAAGAAATATTCCTTCGCCGCATCGTACTCATTGGGTATTTCGCCGGATAATATCGCTTCTTCGATGGCTTTCTTGATTTTTCCGACTAAAGGTCCGGGTTCAATTCCGCATAGTTCCATGATTTCACCGCCTCGCAAAGGTGATTGGAAAGCCAGCATCTCATCTTTATCGCTCACTTCACCCGTGCGCTGAACCATGAAATCGAAGTTTTTCAGATACTGTTTGACTTTACGCTGATCTCCGGAAGTGATATCGGCGCGGCATAATATCAGCAGTCTATCGAGGTCATCGCCGGCTTGAGTCATCAAACGCCGGATAGCGCTGTCGGTCACTTCAGTGCCGGCTAAATTGACCGGGCGCATGTGCATTAAAGTCAATTTTTGCGCCAGTTTCGCCGTCTCCCTAGGCAGACGAAGCCTCATAGCTATCTGATAAACCATCCTCGAACCCAGATCCTCATGCCCATGGAATGTGTATCCCGTCTCCTGATCGAATTTCTTTGTTAAAGGTTTGGCGATGTCGTGAAATAAGGCTGCGAAACGAGTTACAACATCACCGCCGGAAACAGCCGCATTATCGACTACTTTCAGTGTATGCAGGAACACATCCTTATGATGATGCCTGCCGTGCCGCTCCACTCCAGACAGGCAGGATAATTCCGGCAGAATTTGATCATACACGCCGATATCAAACATCGGTTTCAGTGCAAGGGAGGGTTTAGGCAGGGCGAGTATTTTCAAGAATTCCTCGCCGATTCTTTCCCACGCCGTATTCTTCAATCCTTCGACCGCCGCTTTCATAGCGGGCGGGATAAAAGGATGTATTTTCAATTTGAACTGCGCCGCGAAACGGAATGCCCGCAATATGCGGACAGGATCATCTTTGAATATAGTTTCCGCTTCCATCGGAGTGCGCAGAAGCCCCTTTTTGATATCATCGATTCCGCCGATGGGATCGAACAGGGTGATTTCGCCTCCTGCGTTCAAACGGGCGCTGACAGCGTTTATTGTGAAATCCCGCCTCCTCAAATCCTCGGTCACCGCCTCCGATTCGGATGAATTTTCGATGTTTATCCTGAGTCCCGTGAATTCCATCTTGACATCATCAAGCATGAAAAACGCAGTGTTGAAGCGGGGGAACTCAACTACTTTACTTCCGTTTAAAGCGGCGCTGGCTTTATTAGCCATCAATACCGCATCACCCAGCGCTAAAAAATCATCATCTTTCGATTCCTTTCCCATCAGCCAGTCCCGCAAAGTCCCACCGACGGCGTAGAGCGCCATACCGTTTTCTTCAGCGATTTGCGCTAATTGACACCAAACTTTAGGATTTTTCTTCTTGATAACTATTTCGTTCATTGTTCCAGCATAAGTCTATCAAGACTCTTCGCCTTCAATGTTTCCATTCTTTTCAGCGGTACCGCTTTCGTTTTCCTCATCTCAGCATCGAGGGGCAGGGCTAATCCCGCTTTAGCGTATTCAAAACACATTTGATAATTTCCTTTTAAGTAATACGCTTCGGCCAGCTTATCCAAGACGCTGATTTCATTGAAATGATTGTTCCTCTCCAAGGAACGGATGCTTGACAGCAGTTTCTCATACACTACGATAGCCTCTTCGTACCTTCCGAGTTCAAACAAGCTCCTGCCGCTGGCGAATAGGAAGAATCTGCTGTCAGGATGCCGCTTCAAAGCTTCTTCGGCGGTTTTATAGGCATGCTGGTACCTGCCGGCGTCGATTAAAACCCATGCCAGCGAAGAAGCGGCGGTGTCTCTGCTAAATTCACCACGCTCCATGGCGGTGTATATCATTTTTATGCCTTCCTCCCGCCGGTCTTTGATGAAAGGCAGCCACCTGAGAAATTCGGTCCGGCGGGACAGCCAGTATTTATAATTGCCGATTCCCAAATATGCGTCATATAATGTGGAATCCAATTGCATCGTCTTGTCCAGTTCTTTGACCGCTTTCAGCCCATGTCCCAAAGCGGAGAAAAATCTGCCGTTGCAAGTATGGTGCAATGCGAGGTAACCGGAAGCGCCGCCTAAATAGAAATGTCCCCAGGGATTGTCCGCATCCGCTCTTATCATCTTTTCCGATAATTCAATTGTGCGGTCGAGATAATTATAAAAATCATCTTCGCGGAAATTATCTTCATAATCCAGCATCATGGAATTCACCACCCCTGCGCGGTAAAAATATCCGGCAGGTGATTTCGGCGCTATTTTAATCATCTCCTCCGCCGCGCTTTCAGCGCAGGCGTAATTATGCTCGATCGATTCATTTATGCTAATACGGATTAGAGAATCGATCACTGCTTGGTCAGCCGCCTCACCAGTTTCAAATCCTAAAATCACCTTCGGCGGAAATATCAGAACAACGGCGGAAGCGATTATGATGAATCGCATAGATAATTTATAATAAAAGAGAATAATCCCCCTTAATCCCCCTTTAGGAAAGGGGGAGATATTTTGTTCCTCTTTTAGTATGCATTCCCACGCGGGAGCGTGGGAACGAGCGCAAGCGTCTCCCACTTTGACATTCCTTGTTCATTATTCCTTGTTCGATATTCTTTCTTCGCTTCAGTCCAGCCTATATGGATCATTCCAATAGAACCGAGTCAATCCGTTGGCGGTTCCCAGCCATAAGTAATCGCCTTCTTTGTGTATGACATAGACCGTATCCGAGGGCAGTCCGTCTTGGCGGGTGAACCGCACCCAGCGGTTCAATTTCCGGTCATGTTTGACTAATCCGCCGTTGGTGGCGAGCCATACTACCGCCGAATCCGCGGTTAAATCATTCACCACTCTATTTCCATATAAAACTGAGGGATAACCGTGGAACTCGCCGGTGTCTTTATCGAAGTATTCGACTCCGAGGAATCTGCCGGTCCATATTTCTTTTTCGCCGGCCTGAAGCGTCCGCACCTCGGACTGCTCCAATTCCGGCGAGCCTAATACATAAGTCCAATCGCCGGTCATCCGGTCATGCAGATACAAACCATCGTATGTGCCGGCCCATACGAAACTGCCGTCAATCGCAATATCATAAATATAACGATCCTCCACTCTGGGATTATCGATGCGGATAATACTATTCTCCTTGAAATTCATCACGCTGATTCCCCTGACACTGCCAATCCATAATTCATTGCGGTCAACCGCCAGGCAGGTGACATGCGATTCTGTTAAGTTATCCAGCCGGGTTTTCATGTGAAACCTCCCGGATTTCTTGTCATATACGGCTAACCCCATATCGGTGGCGAAGAACACCTTTTCATCGTTCTCCGCGATCGCTTCGACGCTGTCCGAATCCAAGCCGGTGATATATTCCCATTGGAATTGTTCCCATTTATCCTGTTTCCTCTGCCATTTAACTAATCCGCTGCCACCGATCCAAGCTGTATTACTGTTCATCAAAAGGCTTCGCACCACCCTGCCGGAAGGACCCGGCAGATATAGGTCCATCCGGTTGGTGTTATCATCCACCCGGCCGATTCCGGAGCCAAAAAAGCCCAGCCAAGAGTATCCCCAGCCGTCATTCAAATAGCAGGTCAATTGATGCTCCTCCATATTCGGAGTATAAATACAGTCCGAACCGAAATTGTATCCGACCTGATTGACGAAATACTGCGGCAAATCCCCCGGAATCACGCCTCTCTCACCCTGCCATTTCACCGGCGAAGCGGATTGCAGTTCGCCCGGACTGGAAACTATGAACATTCCGAAAGTCGGATCTTTGGAAAATAATATCCTCGGCGAATAATATGAGTCCGCCGCCTCCACCCATATTTTGTCAACCGATACCCCAATAGAGTAGACAGTCGGATTTCCCATCGGTAATATATGTTTCTCCCAATTATCCGACATAGTTTCGTAACTGAACAATCCGCTGGAAGCGCCGCACCATAAATACCCGGTATTATTGTCATATCCTGCTGCAAATACGGTATCCAGCGAAACCGCCTCCAAACCGGTGAATGCGGTGGATATGGGAGTGCCCCAGCGCTGGCGGTATCTATCCCAGCGGCAGATGCCGCCGGTGGTGACGAGATAGATGAAATCCCGTCCGACATCGCCGGAAAGCACATAGCGGAAATCGCGGTAAGTGATCCAGTCGTCCGCATCGAAACGCTGAGCCTCCGCTGTCCCGCAGATGAGGATTAGCGCGGTTATGTATGTGTGTAATTTGATAATAGGGTAAAGGTTAAATTTATTGGCATTCGACATTGGTTCGATTTTTAATAGAGATTGCCGCAAGGCTTTCGTCCGCTATACAGCGAACTTCACCCTTTCGCAATGACACAACCGGATACTTTTTACCTTTGCCTTTTGACTTATTACTTATCCTGTATATCCGTAGTTAATTTATCTCTTACCTTCAACTGTCGGCTGTCGACCGTCGGCTTTTTCAAAGCGATACAATTACCGATACTTTTTACCGAAGCTTCAATCAATTTCACAAATTTCGGAGCCGCTGTCTGCGAAATCTCCTGCACCTCTTCATGAGTTAAAGGTTTATCTGATATTCCCGCCGCCTTATTGGTGATGCAGGATACCGCTGCTGTTTTCATATCAAGATAAGAGGCAGTGATCAATTCGGGAACAGTGGACATGGAAACCGCATCCGCGCCGGCTATTCTTAACATCCGTATTTCCGCCGGAGTTTCATAAGAGGGCCCCGACATCACTCCTAATACTCCCTCATGCAGGCGGATTCGTTCAGCGATAGCGGTCTGTCTGACCGCATCGATATAAGGCTGATAGAGAACGCTGTGGGTATTGACCGCACCGCCTCGGACTTCGCTTCGTGATAATCCGCTGAGTGGATTCATGAACATCAGATTTAGGAAATCGACGATGAGCATGAAATCGCCGGGGCGGTACAGCGGATTGACCGCGCCGGAAGCATTGGTGAAGATAATCGATTCAATCCCCATCGCTTTGGACAAGAATACCGGAGCCGCAGTCTGTTCCGGCGGATAGCCCTCGTAATAATGCACCCGCCCCTGAAAGATTAAAGTATCGACTCCCGCAATTCTGCCTTCCACAATCCGGCCGTGATGCCCTTCCACCGATGAAGCGGGATAGCCGGAGATTTCAGCGGTGTCGATAGTACGGGGATTTTCCGCCTCTTCCGCCAGCGCGCCTAATCCTGAACCGAGGACGATGGCCAGCTTCCCGCCTAAAAAGCCTTTATCCTTCAGAAAATCGGCGGCTTTGACAGCGTATTCCGGGATTACATATTGTCTTCGGAATATCAACTTATTACAGCAATGTGAATTAAATCTTTAAACAGATAATTAACCACGAATGGACACGAATGAACTCGAATATTTCTCATAAAAATAGGGTTTAGGGGCTGGGGTCTAGGGTCTAGTACCTTGTTCTGGCAGGTCTTGCGCGCTGACAGCGGGTGTGACCTGCCAGTATTCCCCGGTTTCTCCGAAACCGGATTGCCATTTATGGAGTCGGGATTGTCTTCAATCCCGACATATCAATTAGTGTCATGCGGGGACGCATGACACCACCAGGAACTGTGCTGGCAGGCGTCCCCCCGCCTGCCAGTAATCCGATTTTCATGTTTGGTGGTGCGCCTCCGGCGCATGAGGGTTTAATCTGAAAATAGGGTTTAGTTCATTGTGGTGTCGACTCTCCGCAGTCGACACCATACATAATAATAACAATGTCTTAGTGTCATGCGGGGACGCATGACACCACCAGGAACTGTGCTGGCAGGCGTCCCCCCGCCTGCCAGTAATCCGATTTTCATGCTTGGTGGCGCGCCTCCGGCGCATGAGGGTTTATCCTGAAAATAGAAAATGCCGAAGAGGGCAGACACATTGGTCTGCCCCTACAAATAAATATCCAATATCGTAGGGGCGAACCCATGTGTTCGTCCTGAAGACTGTTACGCTATCAATAATCCTGCGATAGAAGCCGTGATCCATGAAGCGAGAGCTCCGCCGATCATCGCTTTCAATCCCAGTTTCGCCAAATCCGATTTCCGTTCCGGTGCGATCCCGCCGATACATCCTATCTGCATACCGATTGAAGAAAAATTAGCGAATCCGCACAGCGCGTAAGTGCAGATGATGAATGACCGTTCGCTCAATTCACCTTTTAAAGCGCTCAATTCCACAAAGGCGACGAATTCATTGATGGATACTTTCGTTCCCAGCAGTTGTCCCACCTGCAGCAGTTCGCTCAAGGGGATTCCCAGGATAAAAGCGATCGGTGCAAAGACATATCCCAGAATCATGCTCAAAGACGCTCCGGCTAATCCCAGGATATAGTTAATCAGGGCGATCAGGGCGATGAAGGCAATCAGCATCGCTCCGATATTGAGAGCGATTTTCAAACCAGCGGCGGCGCCTTGAGCGGCGGCGTCTATCACATTCACCGTCTCTTTCTCAACTTTCAGGCTCACCTTCCCCTTTGTCTGGGGAACTCCGGTTTCAGGGAATATCAATTTAGCGGTCACCAGCGCCGCCGGAGCTGACATCACCGAAGCCGCTAACAGATGCCCCGCATCCATACCGAAACTGATATAAGCCGCTAATACACTGCCGGCGATAGTGGCGAAACCGGTGGTCATCAACGCCGCCAGTTCTGACATGGTCATGCCGGAAATATAGGGTCTCACTAATAGAGGCGCATCGCTCATACCGATGAAAATATTGGCGGCGGCGTTCACCGATTCCGCCCCGCTGACACCCATAGTGCGCGCCATCACCCAAGCCATAGCCTGCACCACACGCTGCAAGAAACCCAAATGATAGAATATCGAAGTCAACGATGCGAAGAATATGATGGAAGGCAGAACTTTAAAAGCGAATGTGGGGCCGAAGGATATCATCACCTGCCCCAAATCTACAAATGACTCGCGCCCGGCGTCCCATACCTGTAATGGTCCTATGGGTCCTTTCTCAGACACACCCAAGAAGACTCCGCCGAAGAGGAATTTAGCGCCCTCATCGCTGAAATTCACCACCCGGTTGAATACCTCGCCTAATATGAAAAAAAATTCTCTGCCCGGCGTAGTTTTCAGTATTAAAAAAGCAAAGACAACTTGAAGCCCGATACCCCAGATTATTATGCGGAAGCTTACTTTACGCTTATCGCCGGACAACAGCCAGGCTATTATCAGCAGCAATGGCAGTCCTAAAAAACTCCTAAAATGTTCCAATTATCTTTGGTATTTACTTTGAAAATAGAATCAAGTTATGAGCTTCGAGTAGCGAAATACGAGTTGCGAGTTTCCCCGGTTTCGGAGGAACCGGGTTCCGTTCCCGCCGGGTTTCAAGCCCGTTTTAGGGCGTAACCCGGCGGATTTAACCGCTTTTAACATTACTCTACCCGTCAGGTTACTCTGCGTTTGAAACCTGACGGGAACAAAATATCAGGGAATGTAGGGGCGAACCCATGTGTTCGCCCTTAATACTCATAAGGATTTCATCAGTTCTCATCCTGCAGCGCCGATTCGATTTTAGCCTTCAACAGATCGACCGCGCAGTCGTTCATGCCCCCCTCTAATAACACTATATCGGCGAATTTCTTGCAGGGTTCTATATACATTTCATGCATTAGTTTCACGCTCAATTCATACTGTCGGATCACTGATTCAGCCGTTCGGCCCCGCTCGTGGATATCCCGCAGTATTCGCCGGCACAGTCTGGTATCGGCCGGAGTGTCCACAAACACTTTCAAGTTCATCATATCCCGTAATTCTTCATCGGCGAAAATCAAGATACCCTCCATGATAATTGCGCGGACAGGACCGATGAAACGGACTTGATTTGAACAGCAATGTTGGGTAAAATCATAGACCGGCTGTTCGATTATTCCGCCCTTTAAAAGGATTGTGATGTGCTCTCGCAATTGTTCCTGATGATAAGCGTCGGGGTGATCGAAATTGCGCTTCTCCCTTTCATAAAACGGTAAATCCGGCCAGTCTTTATAATATGAATCCTGCTGGATATAAGCCACATCCTCGGAAGCGAGGCTTTCATATAACTTCCTTGCTAACAGAGATTTTCCGGAGCCGGTGCCGCCGCAGATACCTATAAAAAATCCCTTCTTCAATCTTTAATATCCTGCAAATTATCTCTGCCGAAGGGATGGGGATAGATGTCTTTCAAAGAAAATTCCGCCCGCCTTTCACCCGCTATGGTGATGATATTTATATTAGGCGCATAGTCCCATAATAACTGGCGGCACGCTCCGCAGGGCGGCGCGGGTTTAGCAGCGTCAGTGACTATCACAATCCTTGTGAAACCATCCGCGCCCTCTGATAATGCTTTCACCAGCGCGCACCTTTCAGCGCAGATAGACAGTCCGTAGGATGACGATTCCACATTACAGCCGTTGAATATTCTGCCATCGGATGACTCAATAGCCGCGCCTACTCTAAAACCGGAGTATTCCGCTCTGGCGTATCCTTGCGCCGCCCTGGCTTTGGCAGTAAGCTCATCCATGAGTATATAAAATGTTTCAGAAATTTAAATATAAAAATAAAATATAATCAAGTTTGCCGATTAATGCAAGGAAAGATTGAGGAAGGAGATGGGGAATTGGGTGAATTGAGGAATTAACTGCGGATATTCAGGATATTCAGGATTTCTCATTCTCGATACTCGATTCTTGATTCTCGATTCTCGATTTCAGGCTGTTCACCTTTTACCGTTTTCTGTTCTCTGTTTTCAGTTCTCTGTGCTCGGCGCTCGGTTTTCGGTGCTCGGAATCTCACATATAAAAAAGCCGGGATATTATCCCGGCTTTTTTATCCGCTTTATCTGCTTTATCTGCTGTGAATAGATATTACTTCATAATAATGCACTTCTTGACCGAAGTGAAATCACCTGCATGAAGTTTGTAGAAATACACGCCGGATGACTGACTGGAAGCGTCCCAGACAACCATCTGATAGCCGGCGTCAAGATAACCATCTATCAAAGTGGCGACGCGCTGCCCCATCACATTGTAGACTTCCAATGTCACTTTGCTGTTCTCCTTCAAACCGAACTCAATAGTAGTTTCCGGATTGAAGGGATTGGGGTAATTCTGCGTCAGGAAGTATTCCGAAGGCGTCTCGATGGAAACCGCATCATCGCCCCAGCCGGTAAGCGCCCAAGTCTGATAGGGGCTTGATGAACTATTGTCCACCGCAGTCTTCTCAAAGGGGAAGCTGTCTTCCGACCAAGCCGTTGGATTAGCGCCCACATGGCCCCAGTAAGTGTAATTCCCTGCCGGAGCGCTGGCGGGAACAGTCTGGGTCATGGAACGGAATATCGAT
>JADHWD010000106.1 GCA_016783645.1 bacterium | reverse complement strand
ATACACAACGCTAAAGGGTAAAGACTCAGGATAATTAACAGGGATTAAGGGGATAAAAGGGATAAAAAATGCAATCTTTAGGAAAAACTAAATTAGAATATCGGCGGTTTGATAATAGGATTTCATCGAAGATTGAATATATTCAATGTTTTCATCTCCTTCATCCCTTTCATCCCTGTAAATATTAATAATTGGAAATGTCACTGTAAGAGATGAACTCTTACATCGAATGAGTAAGTATCTAAAGTCTAAAGTCTAAAGTCTTTAATATTATTTCTCTATGAGGCGGCATTGAACAATAGCAGCCGGTTAGAAATTCCGCTGCGATGGGATCTATTGCAGAAATTGATAGGCCCCGGCGATAGTTTCATCAAATATCTTGAGAACAAATACTCTGCTAAAATCTCAACTAAGGAAGACTGTTTAGTTCTTGAGGTGGATAGAGGTCATCCCTTAGTGGATGTAGTCAACAAACTGATTCAATTATGCCGAAGCAAAGAATTCTTGGAATGGGAAGATGTTGAAACAGTCGTAAGGCTGAATATGATCGGAAACAGGGAGGAGAGCGATTCGGCCGCTGATGATAAGATTCTGGAGAACGCTCAGGTCAGGATTAGGGCGAAAACGCCCAATCAGAAAAAGTATCATCAGGCGATACTGGATAACGAAATCGTATTTGCCATCGGTCCCGCCGGCACCGGCAAGACCTTCATTGCAGTGGCGGCGGCGGTGGCGCAGTTTCAAAGAGGAGCGGTGGAAAGGATTGTCTTAGTTAGACCGGTTGTCGAAGCCGGCGAAAAATTGGGATATCTGCCCGGTGATATCAAAGAAAAGGTGGATCCCTTCTTCAAACCCCTATATGACGCTTTATTCTATATGCTTCCGCCCGAACAGGTGAAAAAATATATCGACAGGGAGGTTTTTGAAATCGCCCCCCTGGCTTATATGCGGGGAAGAACTCTGAATCATGCTATAGTCATCCTCGATGAAGCGCAGAATACCACTAATATGCAGATGAAAATGTTCCTGACCCGCTTGGGAGTGAATTCCAGAGCGATTATCACCGGTGATATCACTCAGATAGATTTGGAAAATCCCAACACCTCAGGTTTAAAACAGGCGGCCGATATACTTAAAAATGTAATAGGGATAGGTTTCGTATATCTCGATTCTAATGATGTTGTGCGCCATAAACTTGTTTCGGATATTATCCGCGCATATAATGATTATAAGAATTAATTCGGACGCTGAGATTTTCTCTTTGTCAGATGAATATGACTTTGAACGACAATCCCGAAAATAATACCGCTAAATCCATAATTTCCATGATATTCAGCCGCCAGGGGATGATTCTGATTATCCGCTGGATAATGTTTATTATGGTAGTGGCGGGGATAACTCTGTTATTCCCCGGAGGGGGAACTTCGGAATTTTCCGAAATCAAACTGAATTCCATCAATCAGAAGGAGATAATCGCTCCCTTTGAATTTGAAATTTTAAAATCGCAGGAACAGCTTGAGGAGGAGAGGAAACAAGCTTCAGCTTCAATACCCCCCGTTTTCCGCCGCAAAGATGATATCGCGCAATTCAATCATAAGCGTCTTGATTCGGTTTTTCAGATAATCGGAAATCTGCTTGATGATAAGAGTAATCTCACAGACGCCAAGACTGATTCCGCGTTCAAACGCATATCAGATAATTACCGCATAACTTTAAACCGGAACATACTGGATATCTCCAATACGGAAGTGACTCTTGAATGGTGGTCATCATTAGGTGACCGTCTGGGAGAATTGATTGATAAAATATATACCAGCGGGATTCCGGACCGAGAGCCTGAGACTCTTAATGCCCCGGGTAATATCTTTAATGTGCTGTCCGGCGGAATAGAGAAACATACCAGCATCTTCACAATATTTCCTATTAATCTTGCCAAGCGGGAAATTTTCGAGGGATTGAAAAATAAATACAACAAGGGTGACCGGCGGATAAATCTGGGATATGAGACCGCCCTCAATTTATTAGAACCCAACCTGATTTACCAAGAAGACCTGACTACCAAACGCCGCCAGCAGGCGGCTTCCAGAGTTCCGATCGCCAAAGGCATTGTATTGAAAAATGAGAGGATTATCGATTCCAATGAAAGGGTGACTCAGCAGCATATCGACAAAATTCGATCCCTGATCGCTAAAAAAGCCGAACTCGCTCAGCAGGAGGAGGGTTTCAAACGACTATTCCCTATAGCGGGTAAATTGATCTTCACCGCCGCCATCGTATTGCTGTTCGGTCTGCTGGTATTCAATCTGGATACCGATAATCGGGAAAACCGGATTTTATTATTGCTGGCTCTGCTTGCGCTTTCTCATCTTGCATACTTAAGATTGATACTCATTCCCGCTAATCTATCAGATCTGCTGTTCCCGATAGGTTTAGCCGCTATGCTCGCAGCGATTTTCTGCGGACAGAGAATCGGATTCTGGTTCATGATGGCGCTGGCTGTCTTCGCCGGCGCTCTAAGAGGCGGGGAATATCAATTCACTATGGTGAATTTAGTAGTGGGTGCGGTGGCTGTCTTATCGGTGAAAAGACTGCAGAGCAGAACTAAACTGCTTAGGTCTTCATTTTTTCTCGCCGCCGCATATATCCTTCTATTGACCGCATATCACTTCATGCAGTATTCCTTCTCGCCCGAACTGTTCCTGCAGGACATCGGATATGCGTTTTTAAATTCACTAATGACGCCGATTTTAGCGCTGGGTTTCGCCATCATTTTAGGTAATATATTCAATATCACCACCGATTTGACTCTGCTGGAGTTGTCAGATTTGAATAGACCTTTACTTAGGGAACTCGCCGCAGTGGCTCCCGGCACTTATCATCATAGTCTGATGGTGGGCACACTATCGGAATCTGCGGCGGAGGCGGTCGGAGCTAATCCCTTATTGGCGAGAACAGGCTCATATTATCATGATATTGGTAAAATGGACCGGCGTGATTATTTTGTGGAAAATCAATTCGGATTCAATCCTCATGATACTATAATCCCGCTGGAAAGCGCACAAATCCTCGCTTCACATGTCCAAAGCGGTCTGGAAAAAGCGGAGAAAAACCGCCTGCCCAAGGTTATTAAAGATATTATCGTAGAGCATCATGGCAGCAGTATGATGAAATATTTCTATCATAAAGTATTAGCCCGCAAGGGGATTGAAGTCAATCCTGACGAATACCGCTACCATGGGCCGTTACCGGTATCCGAAGAATCAGCAATCATCATGCTGGCTGACGGTGTCGAAGCCGCTGTCCGTTCCGCCGGACAGTCCACACCTGAACAAATCCGTAAGAAAGTTCAGGAGATAATTGAAGGTAAATACGCAGAAGGCCAGCTGGATAACTGCCACCTGTCATTGAAAGATCTGCAGACAGTCAAAGACAGTTTCGTCTCATCATTGATGGCCCTATCGCATAAAAGAATCGCTTACCCTACCCGGGAGCAGATGAACAAGGTCGCCAGCGATGAAGGTTCTAAGAGTTAATACTTATTCCGATATCTGTTTGAATGAAGAAGATATCGGATCTTTGATTAACAGGGTGATGACTTTCAGAAATATCATCGAATATTCCGTTGATTTGATTGAAGTTGATGACAATCAGATAGCGGATTTGAATCAGCGTTTCCGCGGTATTATAGGTACTACTGATGTTCTTTCCTTTGTTATTGAGGATAATCCCTTGGAAGGGGAGATTTATATTAACACGGCACAGGCGCGGCGCTCCGCGGATAAATATGGCGTGAAATATGCCGATGAGATTAAAAAACTGATTGTGCACAGCGCTTTGCATCTGACCAACATGCTTCATGACAGTGAAAATGATATAGAAATCATGGAATCTTTGACAAATGAACTACTATCCTCCGGATAATTTCAGAGGCGGTTTACTTTGAAAATAGGGTATAGGGGTTAGGTGTACTGTTCTTTAAGGTTATATCACATCTTAAGTGTCATTGCGAAAGCGTGAATCCAGTAGCTGCCGGATGAAGGCTTGAAGCAATCTCTCTGATTAATAATTATTTAGAGAGATTGCCGCAAGGCTTTCAGCCTTTCGCAATGACGCATAGGATGTTCCTTTAACTGTAATACAACCTTAAATGACAATACAGTTAGGGTCTAGGGTTTAGTTCAATGTGGTGTCGACTCTCCGTAGTCGACACCATACATAATATAAACAATATATTAGTGTCATGCGGGGACGCATGACACCACCAGGAACTGTGCTGGCAGGCGTCCCCGCCTGCCAGTAATCCGATTTTCATGCTTGGTGGTGCGCCGCCGGCGCATGAGGGTTTACTCTGAAAATAGGGTCTAGGGGCTGGGGTCTAGGGGCTAGTTTTGTGTTCTGGCAGGTCTTGTCCGCCGTACGGCGGATGTGACCTGCCAGCACTTGGGTCTTGGGTCTTGAGTCCTGGGTCTAAAGTCCAAAGCCCAGAGCCGATATTTTCATGCTAAGTTGTGCGCCGAAGGTGCATGAGGGTTTATCTTGAAAATAGGGTTTAGTTCAATGTGCTGTCGACTCTCCGTAGTCGACACCATACATAATAATAACAATGTCTTAGTGTCATGCGGGAACGCATGACACCACCAGGAACTGTGCTGGCAGGCGTCCCCGCCTGCCAGTAATCCGATTTTCATGCTTGGTGGTGCGCCGCCGGCGCATGAGGGTTTATCTTATAAAATAACCGGCAGTGAACGGTAAATAGTGAACAATAGACAGTGAAAGGTAAAATGTTCTGTTTCCCCCGGATTTCAAGTGAAGCATGATCCGGCGGGTTTAAGATATCACATATCACATATCACATATCACATATCATATATCTTAAAATGTTCTATTAATTAACAGGCAAGAATTGGACGATATTGACTTATGGATAAAAATTCTGGTCTTCTTTGGGCTTCTTCTGTTATCAGCCTTCTTCTCCGGCAGTGAAACAGCTGTCTTCAGTCTTACAATTCATGACCAGGATGAACTCAGACAGCGAAAGGATAAAGCTTCCAAAAGACTGCTGAGACTGCTCGAATCACCGCAAAAAACCCTGATCACCATCCTCACCGGAAATATCGCAGTGAATGTCGCCGCCGCTTCTATTGCAGTCCTCCTCGTATCCGATTTCTGCGAACTATATCATATCCCGCAGGTTTGGGGGATATTTGCGGAGATTATCATCGTCACCGGTCTGATAATGATTCTCAGCGAAATTTCCCCTAAAATTTTCGCCCTGCGGAATCCCAAATATTTAGCGCTCAGAGCGGCTCCTTTGATGGAATTTTTCCGGATTATTCTATTCCCTGTGAGTATTGTTCTTTCAAAATTCACCGAATTTATTTCCTCCGTGCTGGGTGTAGGACGGCAGAGGATTATCTATTCTCCCGAAGAATTGAAAGCGCTGGTGGAAGTGTCCGAAGAGACGGGACAGTTGGAAAAGGAAGAGCGGGAGATGATAAGTTCGATATTCGAGTTCGGTGACACGCTCGTTAAGGAAGTTATGGTGCCCAGGACTGATATGAACATGATAAATGTGGACAGCTCCCTGGAAGAGATCGTGAATAAAATCAAAGAATTAGGGCATTCAAGATATCCTGTACACGAGGGAAACCGCGACAATGTGATTGGATTTCTTTATGCTAAAGATTTATTACCCTACCTTGAACATGGCGAAGATTTCGACTTGCGTAAAGTCATCCGGCCGCCTAATTTCGTGCCTAAGAACAAGGAAATCGACCAATTACTGAAGGAATTTCAGAAAGATAAAATCCATATGGCGGTGGTGGTGGATGAATACGGCGGCACCGACGGCTTGATCACACTGGAGGATATATTAGAAGAAATCGTTGGTGAAATCCAGGATGAATATGATCAGGAATCCCCGCTTTACACCAGATTAAATGACTCTGTAATTGTAGCTGAAGCGAAGATGGAGATAGCCGATGTCAACGAATTATTAGAGGATGATTTGATCCCCACCAAGGATGATTATGAAACTTTAGGCGGATTCATCTATGATCTGTTCGGCAGTGTGCCGGAAGCTGGTGAATCCATCGATTATTCGGAATATAAATTCACTATTGAAGAAGTCGAAGGGCAGAGATTGATAAAAATCCGGATTGAGAAAGTTGCTGAAGGAACCCAAGGGAATTAAGCGCAGACTGGCGGTCCTGCTGGCTAAGATTTTACCCGGCTATAAAATCCGTACGGAATCCCCCTTTATACCGGCTGACATCGGGAATTCCCCCGGCAATATTATGGTCTGTATGCCCTTTGACAATAACAGTTTCAGAACCGCAGTTGATTATATTCCGGCGGTGAAAGCCGCTTTTCCTCTCGGAAAATTCATCCTGATCATACCTGAACTATATAAAGGATGGTTAGGAAAACAGGACGGAATGCAGGTATTTCCCCTGACCGAGAAAGATGTAAATTTTCTCTCACTGCCTAACAGAAAACTTTGCCGGACTATCAGACAGCGTAATTTTAAAACAGCGGTCGACTTAAATACCAACGGTATATTGTTCTCTTCCATATTATGCGCTGCGAGCGGCGCTAGAGTGCGGATTGGATTTTATAATGAACACAGCGATTTGTTCTTTAATTTTCAGATTCGTCCTAAAAGCTTCCTCAATCCGGCTGATTGTTACAGGGTTCTATTAAATTATCTGAAGTGAGTAGGGGCGAAGCATTCTGACATAAATGGTGAAAAACTTTTAACGCCGCAAGAATGCTTCGCCCTAAAAATAACAATCTCGCAATCGAAATGGTTAGGTCCAAAATGGGCAGATTATAAATCCGCCCCTACAAATATGCGGCTTGCAGGGGCGGACGGCATCCGCCCTCACCCACATTTGACCTTGCGCTCAGCTAAGGGCGAAGCATTTTCCGGTACATACCGGATAATACGATTGTGCTGGAGAAAATGCTTCGCCCCTACATTTCGTGAATATATGTCTTAATTAGGCGCTTATAGGGATTTATCCCCCCGCAAAATATGTCTGAGACAATTCCCCGCCCTACCAATAGATAATGTGACAAAAATATTTAAACGCAGCCTCGTTCAACTTATTTTAATTGTATTTTTCTCTTGATCAATCTGGAAAACATAGTAAAGAAGAAATTGCTTCCCTTTGTTCAGCGGCCCGGGCGTTACGCCGGAGGCGAATTGAATTCGATTCCTCCCCGTCAGGCGGAAATAAACGCTGCCTTAGCTTTCCCCGACTTATACGAAATCGGTTTTCCATATCTGGGCTTTCAGATTCTGTATCATCGGCTCAATTCCATCGATTGGATTTACTGCCAAAGAGTGTTCGCTCCGGCTGAGGATGCTGAAAAAATCCTGCGAAGTGAGCATCTGCCTCTTTTCACATTGGAAGGGAAAAATCCTCTCTATCAAATGGATGTTATCGGATTCACCCTGCAATATGAGCTTCAAGCGTCCAACATCCTGAATATGCTGGACTTGGGAGGTATTCCCCTCAAATCCATTGACCGTGTCAACCGGCATCCTTTGATAATCGGCGGAGGCCCCGTTGCTTTCAATCCCGAACCCTTTGCGCCCTTTTTCGATGCCTTTCTCATCGGCGACGGCGAAGAAGCCTTCCCTAAAATGCTGGAGATTATCCGCGATGATAAAGCGGCTAAATTGTCCCGCGATTCGGTGATCGAGCGTCTGAGTACTATTCCCGGCGTCTATATACCCGCATATTACCAGCCGGAATGGGATGATAGCGGAAGATTAACAGGCTACCGCAAATTGAATCCTAAAGCCCCGGATTCCGTCAGAGCGGTTCATGTCAGCAGTCTTGAAGATGATTTTTATCCCGTAAAACCATTAGTCCCTCTGATTTCAGTTGAACATGACCGCTTGATTGTTGAGATAATGCGGGGATGCGCCCGAGGATGCAGGTTCTGCAACGCGGGATTTCTCCATCGTCCCACCAGAGAAAGAGATTTCCACAGCATCGCCGTATATATTAAAAATGCGCTGAAGACCACCGGTTACGAAGAAGTATCGCTCTTATCTTTGTCCACTGCGGATTATTCGGAGCTGGACGACCTGCTGAATGAGTTGAGCGTTTCGCTGAATGAACGAGGCATCTCTCTATCGTATCCTTCTCTTCGGCCTGACGCATTCAGCGAGAGAGCGGCGGAATCAGCGGCGGAATCCCGCAGGACTACCTTGACCTTCGCGCCTGAAGCCGGAACTGAAAGACTGCGCGCGGTCATCAATAAGGATTTGCGGGATGAAGATTTGTTCCGGGCGCTGGAAATCGCTAAAAAATTCGGCTGGCGCTCCGCCAAGCTCTACTTCATGCTCGGATTGCCGGAGGAAACCGATGAAGATATCCGGGGAATAATATCTATCTCCCGCCGCTGTCAGGATATTCTCAAATGCACCAAGAAGAAGCCTCTGCATATTTCCCTGTCGCCTTTCTCGCCCAAGCCGCATACTCCTTTTCAACGGAAACCCTTCGCTGATATCGAGGTACTGCGAAGCAAAGCTGAAACGATACGCCGGGAGCTTAAAGCCCCGGTGTATAAAGTCAGTTACCGGGAACCTGAGATGGCGGCGGTGGAAACACTCATCGCCCGCGGCGGCCGCAGGATTGCAGAGGTGATTCTGCGGAGTTTTGAAGCGGGCGCGAGGTTTGAAGGATGGAGCGAATCCTTCAATCACCGCCTTTGGCGGGAGAATATGCGGATTGAAGGACTGGATTGGAGCTTATTCCTGAATGAAATCGAACCGGATAGAATTCTCCCCTGGCGGCTGATCGAAACCGGCATATCCGAAAAATTCCATAATGATGAATCCGCTAAATCCGCCGCTAAAAAGTTCACCCCGGACTGCAGGGAACGATGTGCAAGATGTGGATTGGAATGCCCGCCGCCGCCTAAGAAAAAATTTAGCGGATTGAAGCGTCCTGAAAAAATCATATTGACAGAATCCCCCAAAACGCACCGCCGCTTACGATTCAGCCGGAACGGTGAAGCGGTATATATGTCACACCTGGAAAATTTAAGGGCGCTGGAACGGGCTTTCCGGCGGGCGCAAATTCCTCTGATATTCACTGAAGGATTCAATCCCCATCCCAGATTATCCTTCGGACCCGCACTGCCCTTGGGATATGAGTCCGAAGGGGAATATTTCGATGCCTGGATATTACAAAATGAAGCGGAAATTCTATCCGGATTGAATCAGGCGCTACCGCCGGCTATCCGCATAATGCAAGAAGCGGAAATCGATATGAAAGCGGCTTCGCTTTCAGACTCTATCAACCTCCTGCGGTACTGCATAGAAATACCTGCTGAGAAATATAGTGATACCGCTGGTAAGATGATGGAGCTCGAATCATCGAATAGATATTTTAAAATTGAGGATTCAAAAGGCAGGTTATGGAATTTGAGCGATTACATTAGGAATCTTGTATCCGCCGGGGATTATATTGAATATGAAGTCCGAATTATTCAGGGCAGGTCGCCCCGTCCGGAATTACTGCTGGATTTATTAGGATTGATCCCGGCTGAATGCAGAATCATCCGGAAGGGATGTTTTATCGAGCGGGAGGGGAAAGTGTGCACACCTTTCGATGTTCTTTCTTGATTGCTATAGCAGTGATGGAGTATTCTGCATATTAATCTGAAAATAGGGTTTAGGGTCTAGGTGACAAGTTTCAATAGTTCGTTAACTCCATTTTCGGGGAGAAATCGTTAACTCTTTTAATGGAAATTTGTTCAATTAGTTCGTTTACTCTTTCTGCTCTTTGAAAAAAACTTGAATGGGTGTTATCCTTTCCTCA
>JADHWD010000105.1 GCA_016783645.1 bacterium | reverse complement strand
AGTCTGTTCAAAGGGAATAGAACTAAAGTCCGAACTCCTATAATTACCATAATTACCAGTGAATTTTATTTCCGATTACCCCAAAAAACTTGACAATTCTGAATAATTTATTATATTGAAGCTATAGAATATTGGCAGGACAATCCACAAAGGGAGTAACACTCATGAAGAAGCATTTTATCACTGTAATCGCGGTGTTTTTAATCACTTTCGCCGCAGAAGCCCAGATATTTTTATCTGGAGCGCTTAGTGGGACTTTGATAGATACTATGTATATTGTGATAGATGATATATCTGTGGAAGAGGGTGATTCGCTAATTATTCAGTCTGGGGCCGAATTGTATTTCAATTCAAACTGCGAAATTGATATTAATGGATATTTATATGCATCGGGAAGCGAAACAGATAGCATTAAATTTGTTAATAGTCCTGGAGGAAATTGGTATGGCATAGATTTCAATGATTCCGCGGATGATAACAGCCTTCTGGAATATTGCCTGATAACCGGCTCATCTTCAAGTGGGATTTACTGCTGGCAATCCAGCACTTCCATCACCAACTGCACCATCAGCGGAAACACCGCTTCAGGACATGGTGGCGGGATTTACTGCAGGCAATCCAGCCCTTCCATCGACAACTGCACCATCAACTGTAATACGGCTACTGCAGGATTCTACAATTACGGCGGCGGGCTTTACATCTATGATTCTTCCAGCCCGGTCATTTCAAACTGCACCATCAGCGGGAATTCGGCTTCCGATCACGGAGGCGGGCTTTACATCTGGGATAATTCTAGCCCGACCATCACTAACTGTATCATCAGCGGCAATACCGCTTATGATCTAGGCGGCGGGCTTTGCATCTCATATTATTCCAGCCCGGCCATTTCTAACTGCGCCGTCAGCGGCAACACGGCTTACGATTACGGCGGCGGGATTAGCTGCCATAATTATTCCAGTCCGGCTATAAATAACTGTACCATTAGTGGCAATACGGCTGAACAACACGGCGGTGGGATTTACAGCTCTTCTTCTTCCAGTCCAGCTATAACTAACTGCACCATCAGCGGCAACACGGCTGAAGGTAACGGTGGCGGGATTTACTGCTATAGTTCTTCCAGCCAGGCTATTATTAACTGCACCATCAGTAGCAACACGGCTGAAGGTAACGGAGGTTGTATTTACTGCAGTTATGATTCCAGCTTAGATATTATTAATACTATAGTTGAAGGTAATTTCGGCTATTATGGATTATTTTTTGAATTATCATCCGGTTCTAATTCCTCTATAAATTACAGCGATTTTTACAACAATGAAAACAGCAATTTCTATAATCCCCCGCAATGGGTTGGTCAAATATTTACGGTCAACGCCAACGGCGATTCCTGCGATATATTTATGAATATCTTTGCCGACCCGCTTTTTGTCAATCCTGCGGGCGGCGACTTCCACCTGCAAGCCGGTTCCCCCTGCATCGACGCGGGCGATCCTGACAGTCCGCCCGACCCCGACGGTTCCATCGCCGATATGGGCGCTTTCCCTTACGATTCAAGCTGGGTATCGGTCGATGAACCGAAAATATGCCAAATACCAGCGGAAACATCTTTACATCATCCCTATCCCAATCCCTTCAACCCTTCGACAGTTATAAGTTTCGAGCTGAAAGATGCGGGTGAGGTGAGTTTAATAGTGTATGATATCCAAGGACGAGAGGTGCAAACACTCGTCACTGGTCACTTGTCACTCGGTTATCACGAAGTGGTGTTTGATGGGACGGATTTGTCCAGCGGGATTTATTTTGTTCGGTTGACAGTTGACAGTCGACAGTCGACAGTAAAGAAAATGGTGTTGATGAAATAGTGAATGTAAAATAGTGAATAGTGAATGAAAAAAGTGTGAAAATGTTAAAGTATGAAAATATGAAAGAAAGATTCACAGGAAATTAAGGTAATTGAAGGTAAAAGATTCACTGGCAATGATGGTGATGATGGTAAAAACAGCCTTAATAGCCAGTGAATATTATTCGTTTAATTCGTTGTGAATCTCCTCACTTTTGCCTTTTGCCTTTTTACTTTTAACTTTTTAAATCCTGAATATCCTGTATATCCGTAGTTAATTCTCTTAATCACCAATGACTATTTTAATCCGCTTAATCTGCTTCATCTGTTGTGAATATTCTCACTTTTGCCTTTTGCCTTTTTACTTTTAACTTTTTAAATCCTGAATATCCTGTGTATCCGTAGTTAATTTTCTTAATCACCAATGACCAATGACTATTTTAATCCGCAGGAAAATCATCCGGAATAATTTCCTATAGCTCATGCAGAAAGTATCGGTAATCGTACCGCTATATAATCAAGCTGAATTGACTGCGAAATGCTTCGATTCTTTGAGCCGTTTCACGGAATATCCTTTATGGGAATTGATTGCGGTGGATAACGGTTCCACTGATGCCACTCCGGAACTGCTGTCCTCCCTCAGCGGCGATGTGAAAACTCTTCGTTCCGAGTTCAATTTGGGTTTCGCCAAAGCCTGCAATTTGGGCGCGGAGAATGCGGCAGGGAAACTGCTATGTTTTCTCAATAACGATACAGAAGTGACCAAAGGGTGGCTGACAGCTTTGGTGAACTGTTTGAAACGGCATCCGCAAGCGGCGGCGGCGGGAGGGAGACTGCTGTTCCCTGACGGCACGGTTCAACATGCCGGTATCGTATTCGATAAGATCGACCGGATAGGTTACCATATCTACCGCGGATTCCCCGCCGATGCGCCGGAAGTGTCCCGCGAGCGCAAAGTGAAAGCTGTAACCGCCGCCTGTATGCTGGTGAAAAAGGACGCTTTCAAACAAGCGGGCGGATTCGATGAAGATTATTGGAACGGCTTTGAGGATGTGGATTTAAGCCTGAAATTAGGGGAATCCGGCGGTGAAATCTATTACACTCCCGCCTGCCGCGTGATACATCACACCAGCGCCACTCCCGGACGCAAAGACGCCGATATCGAAAACGCGCAATTATTCCAGCGTAAGTGGTATGATAAAATCCAGCCGGATGAAGATATTTTCCTCGCCGAAGACGGCTGGCGCGCGATATGGGAAGGAACGACTTGTAAGTTAAAAAAGATAACCTGCGATATATTTATCCCATTCAAGGATAATCCCGAAGAAGTTGAAGCCTGCGTTGAGAAGGTAATTACAAACACCGTATTCCCAAATTACACTATCAAAATAGCCGGAGCGGGAGTGGACAAGATTAAATATCTGCGGGTATTATATAACCGGGTGGATTTTGTCGAACTGTCACCGCTGGAGTCCAATAGAGATATCACAGAATGGGCGGTTGAACATTCAAACGCTGATATAATTATAACTATCGACTCCGGAATGAATATTAAATCTGATTGGCTGATAGAATTGGTGAAATGGAGCGCGTCGGTGAATGTAAAAGGCTGGCTGATCCGGGATAACAAATTACAATCGATTGACAGCCGCCGCGTTTTACCGGCGGACTTTTATGATGGAATAGACGGCTTCTTCCTGCGCTGATTTCACTTCATATAATATTATAGCTCTATGACAAAATCCCGCTCACCGTCATTCCAGCAAGCGAAGCGCGCCCGGAATCGGAGCGTTATCATTATTCCCCTCCGATTCCGGACAAGCCGGAATGACGATTGGGGAGAGTTTCTGACAGAAAGCTATAATGTTACCACTTCATAAATTCACATCCATCACTTTCAGGCATTAACAAAATATTTCGAATTTCGAGTTTCGGATTTCGGATTTTAATCACCAGTCTCTCTTCCCTTCCACAAACTTTTCCATCCCCTGCTTCTTGATTTTCCGCAGGTTTTTGATGTGAGCGTCTTCATGCACCGGTTTTAGAAAATCCAATTTTTCGCAGGTTTCAAATTCTTCGCATTCCCAGCATCCTTCGATCTCTTTCTTCTGGCAGCATTGGCGTATTTTGCAGAAGGGCGGTCCGCCGCCGTCTCTACAGCCTTTATTACAGCGGAATTTTACCATCGCGCCCAATACTTCATAACATTGCGGATAGTTTTTATAAACTGCGCCGAAGGAATAATTAGATACGAAATCGGCGAAACGGCTGAACTTGGCGCTGCGTAGTTCTTTACGCAAATCCCTTGCCATATCGGCTATAGTTCCTTTAAAACCGAAGCAGTCCCCGCAGTATAAACCGCAGTATGCGGTCAAATTCTTTTCGTCTTCGGACATATATTCTCCTGATAATAAGTTGGCAAGTTGGCAAGTTAGCCTTATTAATTCAAGAATTTAACAAGGATGTACAGGATAAACAGGATAAGTCTTTTATTTTTAAAATCATATAGTCTAAATATTCAGATTTGGATTTTTAATCCTGTGAATCCTGTATATCTCTGTTAATTTATGAATAATTCAAGTTAGCAAGTTAATATTTTTCGTTCCCGCCGGGTTTTAAATCAGCCGTACGGCTGATAACCCGGCGGAAAAAACAGCTCATTCCGGCTTGTCCGGAATCGGTTGATACGGCGGATTTAATCTTTGCTTATACCACTATGCACATTAGGTTATCAGCTGTATAGCGGATTTGGTAGTATTATAGTTCTTTAAAACGCAACCGATTTTGTCATTCTGTCCGCCAGCTGGCGGATTGATTCAGAATCCATTATAGAAACACTGGATTCCGGGTCATGTCCGCCTGTGGCGGACGCCCGGAATGACAATTTTTTAACATAATTTTAATAAAACTAAAATGTTACCGGATTTGAAACCTGACGGGAACAAGAAAATCAAAAATCAAGAATCGAGAATCGAATTTATTGTTTACCCTTCATCCTCTCCTTCTGTATTTTCTCCCAATCTTCCGGCAGTTCTTCCGGTATTCCGTGCGGCGGTTTCAGGGGAAGCTGAGGCTTATAAGGCGCCTGATCTTCCCAATGAAATCTGCCTTTACGGGCGAAGAAGGGATAATAACCCGTCTCTCCGTTGACTTCATCATTCAGCCGCCAGTTAATAACTTCATAGTCAGCCAATATCGAATCTAATTCGCTGATATTATATCCTGTATTGATATCACCCCACACTCCCACTCCAGTGATACTGTGCAGCATGGTCATTCGGTCCATGGGAAAATGCTTGAATTCTCTGGTGAACATAACATAAGTTGGCTTGAGGCTAATAGTATAGGCGAAATCTAACTTTTCATGGGCGGGATCGCCTTTACCCATATTGGGATTTCTGCGTTTAGCCACATACGGGTCGGTGAGACCGTGAAAATCGTAGATATTCAATTCGGTCACATAGCCGATGATTCCAATCGCCGAAGTAGCCATCGATTCCCCCGGACGCTGTACCCCGGCGAATGTTTCCCCTAATAATTTTAACCGCGCCGCTTGGTATCGTTCAAACATCAGCATCGGTTTCGCAGGGATGTAATACAAAGGCTTAGGTTCCGCTATCACCGCCGAGGGTTTTATTCCGAAGGGATAGAATGCGCCGAATATCATCAACGCAGTCAGGATAATACCAATGGAATACCCTAAAACCGCTTTTTTCTCCCGCAAGCGGTTGAATCCTTCACCGGCTAAAAGCGCCATCAACGGCATTATTGGTACAAAGAAGCGGAAATAGTGCATGTAATCGCCGCCGACCGCAATGACATAAAAGCAGTAAAGGGCGCAGATTGTTAAGATTAATCCCCAGGGTTTCCGCAGTCTGAATAAAGTTAGAATTCCTAAAATGGGAACTGCGGTGACCAAAAAGAATTTCAGAGTATATTTCAATCCCCGCAGAAACATGGCTGAAGTGAAACCGGTTTTAGCGTAGAATATGTTGGGTAAAAATTCGCCGAAGTAAATTATCCGCCAGATTTCAAACAGGATGAAGGGGACGATGAAAGGGAGAAGGGTTATAATATTATTTTTATTGAACTTTTGAGTGATGAGAAGGTGAATTGCGAGGATAATGAAAAACAGCAGCCCTTCCGGGCGGGTTAAAGCCGCCGATAATAATATCACGCTCCATAAGAAGCGATATTTTCCGGTCTCATAAAAGATAAAATAAAGAAAAATCCCCAAGGTCACTAAGAAGGTGAACATGGCGGTTTCCAGCCTTGATGACGCCCAGGAGGCGAAAGGCGGCGATAAAGCTAAAAAAACCGCTCCGGTGTATTTCCACCACCGGCCGCCTGAACAATATCTGCCAGCCATGCACCATACTACCACAAGCGTGGATACCGCGAAAATCAACCCCAGAATGCGGGAAGTGATTTCCATATCCAGCCCCAATATATGCATCCCGGCGAGAATCATAGTCCACATGAAGTTGGTGAATCCTTCAACCGGCGGATCGCCCGGATTCCAGCGGAAACCTAATCCTTCGGCGAAATGCCAGGCGTACCGGAAGGAAATGTACGCATCCTCAGTGATGGTGTTAAGATGCCAGGCGAGAAGCAGGAATAATATTGTGAATAAAATTAGAAGCCGGTATTTCATTTTCTTTGAAAATAGGATTCGGGATTCAGTGAATCTTTTGTTTACCGTTCCGGCAGGTTTTGCGCGCCTCAGGCGGGTGTGACCTGCCGGATTTCACACATGTTATGGTAGGGGCGAAGCATTTTTCCATCATCGCCGCATCTACATAATCTTCCCAAAATGCTTCGCCCCTACAATGGGCGTATCATCGTGCTACCAGGCAGGTTACGGCTTCGCCCTTGAAACCTGCCTGGAACATACACCCAAAGCCTACGATGCTATGAAATATAGTCAAATTATCATCATATTTCAAATATCGCCTCTTTACGGCATCTTTTTTCCCCGTAAAACTTTACTCTTTCTTAAATAATTTCTAAATTTACAGATTATTTATCCCATTAAAGCCGGATATTTTCAGGAAGTTTTTCAGACTTGCTGACTAGTAAACTTGTAAACTATAACAATATCAAACCGGAGCATTAATATGATAGAACCGTTTGTTAATTGTCCGTTGACCGATTTTTCCGATTCCCATAATAGTGAAGCGATGCGCAAAGCGATTGAGAAAGTGCACGCGGAATTGGGCAGGAGTTATCCTATAGTCATCGGCGGCGAAGCGATCAGAGATATCCCCACTTTTAATTCGATCAATCCCGCCGACCCTGGCCAAGTGATAGGCAAATTCGCCAAGGGCACTAAGGAACTGGCTTTGAAAGCTATTGAAACCGCTTATAGGAAATTTGAAGAGTGGCGCTGGACGCCGCCGGAGCACCGCGCCCGCTATTTATTGAAAGCGGCGCATATAATGAAACAGCGCCGGTTAGAATTAGCGGCGTGGATGGTGTTTGAAACCAGCAAGAGCTGGATGGAAGCTGACGCCGACCTCGCCGAAGCGATTGACTTTTTGGAATTTTACGCCCGGGAGATGATCCGTTATGGAAGTCCTCAACCGGTTGTCCCCTATCCCGGCGAAGACAATGAATTAGTGTATCTGCCGTTGGGTGTGGGCGTGGTGATTCCGCCTTGGAATTTTCCCTGCGCTATCATGGCTGGTATGACCGCAGCGTCGATCGTAACCGGCAATACAGTAGTGCTTAAACCCGCTTCCACCGCCCCCGCTATCGCTTATAAGTTCTTTGAAATCATGCGGGAAGCCGGACTGCCTGACGGAGTGTTGAACTTCCTGCCGGGCCCGGGTGGAGCTATCGGAGACACTATCGTAACCCATCCTAAAACCCGTTTCCTCGCTTTCACCGGCTCTATGGAAGTCGGATTGAGGATACATGAATTAGCGGCGAAATTGGCGGAAGGACAGATTTGGATCAAGCGGACTATATTAGAGATGGGCGGAAAAGACTTCATCTTCGTGGACGAGGACGCCGATTTGAACGCCGCCGCTGAAGGTATCACCGCCGCCTCTTTCGGTTTCCAAGGGCAGAAATGTTCCGCCTGCTCACGCACTATCATACATGAAAAAGTATATGATAAGTTAGCGGATATGCTGGCGCAGAGAGCTAAAGCGATTAATATTGGTCCGCCCGATAAGCAGGAGAATTACCTCGGCGCGGTAATCGATGAATCAGCTATGAACAAGATATTGGAATACATTGAAATCGGCAAGGGTGAAGGTAAGTTATTAGCCGGCGGCAGCAGATATGGCGCTAAAGGTTATTTCATCGAACCCACCATCTTAGGCGATGTCAAACCTGACGACCGGTTATCACAGGAGGAGATATTCGGACCGGTCAATGCGCTGATTAAGGTTAAGAGCTTTGAAGAGGGTATTGCAGTGGCTAACGGGACTATTTACGGGCTTACCGGCGCATATTTTGGAGGAAATCGTGAGAGAATCGAAATTGCCAGGCAGAAACTCTTCTGCGGAAACCTCTATATCAACCGTAAATGCACCGGCGCTTTGGTGGGTGTCCAGCCTTTCGGCGGATTCAATATGTCCGGCACCGACAGTAAAGCCGGCGGACGGGATTACCTGGGATTATTCCTGCAGGCGAAGTCCATCACAGAAAAATGGTAGGCTTCGATTTTAGATTTTAGATATTAGATATTAGATATGTGATGTGTGATATTTGATGTGTGATATGTGATATTATCGGTGTTCCCGGCAGGTTTCAAGGGTAAAGCTCGTAACCTGCCGGGAATATGGATCCCGCTATGTTATCCGTTGAACAGCGGATTCAGGAGAACAGACTTTAGTCTGTTCAAAGGTGTCGCAGTCTGTCCGACAATTTGTCATTCTGAACGAAGTGAAGAATCGCATTCGATTTAAGTCTATAAATAACAGTGGATACCGGATACGCCTGCGGCGTTCCGAAATGACATTTTTATAATCTCGGACAGACTGGTCGGACTGAAGTCCGGCTTCCTATATAATTTTTCCGTAGGCTGAAGCCCACGGCTATTCACATTTTCCCCGCTGGGGAAATCACATTCATATTTTTCTTTTTACTGTTAACCGTCAACTGTCAACTGTCTACTATTTTCAAATAAATATATTTATCAAATATTAAAGGCAGATATGCCCAAATTCGATGTTAAAAAGGAGTGGAAGCATCTATATTTCCCCTCCGCCAAACAGCCTTCCATGGTGGAAGTTCCCGATATGAACTTTCTGATGATTGACGGTCAAGGCGATCCTAACACATCGCAGGATTATCAAGATGCGATGATGGCGCTTTACGGAGTATCATTCACCGTGAAATTCATAGTTAAGGGCGAGGAGCCGGAAAGAGATTATGTGGTGCCGCCTTTAGAAGGATTATGGTGGATGGACGATATGACGCAGTTTTCCGAAGAGAATAAGCATCTGTGGAAATGGACTGCGATGATAATGCAGCCGGATTGGGTATCCAAAGAGATGATTGAAGCCGCTATCGAAGAAGTCCGCCGTAAGAAGAACCCTCCCGCTTTGGATAAATTGCGGTTTGAAACCTATCATGAAGGATTATCCGCTCAGATAATGCATATCGGACCTTACAGCGGCGAGAGACCGACTATCCTCAAACTGCATGATTTCATCGAAAATGAGGGGTATGACCGGCGCGGTAAGCATCATGAGATATATCTCAGCGATCCTCGGAGAACCGCCCCGGAGAAATTACGCACGGTGATAAGACAGCCAGTTGAAAAGAAAAGTTAAGAGTTAAGAGTTAAGAGTTAAAAATTCCCTCTCGTTCCCGCGCTCCCGCGTGGGAATGCATACCACGGAATGTAGGGGCGAAGCATTTTAATTATAATAAACGACAATAATAATTGTTCTTTAGAGACCGATTTTTACATGAACATATGTCTTAGTATTCGACCCTGAAAGGGTCGCATGTGAATAGCCGTAGGTGAAACCTACGGTATAAATTAAACGAAACG
>JADHWD010000104.1 GCA_016783645.1 bacterium | reverse complement strand
AACTTTTGAAGGAAATTGATTCTTTGCTTTAAGGCCTTTCTCAGATAAAACAATCATCAGGGCTCTTTCATACACAGATTCCAAGAAACCTATACCCAATTCATTAGATACTTGAAAACACGAAGCAATGATTTTTTTTGTAATATCCTCATATTGCATTTTTTATCCCTTTTATCCCCTTAATCCCTGTTAATTATCCTGAGTCTTTACCCTTTAGCGTTGTGTATCTCTGTGTTCTCTGTGGTGAATATCAAATTTCAAATATCTTTGGCTAGATTTTATATGTTTGAAGACAGAAGAAGCAGAATGCGAAGAAACCGGAGCTATCGGAATGTATTTGTGCTGATTTCCGTGTTGAGCCTGGTGCTGTTATTGTTATTGATATTCACGAATATATTTGTGCAGAGAATATCCGCCACGGCTGAATATATATTCCTGATAATCTTCCTCATCTCCTTTCCTTTAGCGGTAATTTACCACCTGAAATTCCGCTCGCGCGGTTGATAATTTTAATACAAATTCAAAAGGCGGATCTAATATCCGCCTTTTCTGTTCACTGTTCACAGATTACCGTCCACCTCTTTCACGGCATGGTGATTTCACCTTTGACTGCGGAAGCGGCGGCGGTGGCGGGGCTGGACAGATATACTTCTGCTTCAGTAGAACCCATCCGCCCTTTGAAATTGCGGTTGGTGGTGGCGAGACATTTTTCACCGGCGGCTAATATCCCCTGATGCGCACCCAAGCAGGGCCCGCATCCCGGATTCAATATCACTGCACCCGCTTTAAGGAAAGTTTCCAGAACGCCTTTCCGCATGGCTTCCAGATAAATTGACTTGGAAGCGGGTATCACCAGCATCCGCACATCGGGATGCACGCATTTCTCTTCCAGATAGGAAGCGGCGATTTCCAGATCATCCAGCCGCCCGTTAGTGCAGGAGCCCAGCACCACCTGATCGATCTTCATGCCTATATATTCCGAAACATCTTTGATATTATCAACATGGTGAGGCGCCGCTAATTTGGGGACAAGTTTGGACGCGTCGAAGGTATATTCCTCAAGATACACCGCGTCCGGGCCGGCGGATAAAGGTTCATAGCTCTTATCAGTGATGGAATCCAAATATTCAATGGTGACATCATCGAAAGGGACGATGGCGCATTTCGCGCCTAATTCCATCGATAAGTTAGCCAAAGTGAACCTTTCGGATATGGACATCCGTTCGACAGTACCGCCGTAAAATTCCATTGAGCGATAGTTGGCGCCTTCCGAAGTCAAAATCCCCGCTATATGCAGTATCAAATCCTTGGCATATACATTATCGGGGAACTCGCCATTCACTACTATTTTAATAGTTTCCGGCACCCTCAGCCATATCTTACCGGTCGCCCATACCACTGCCATTTCAGTGGCGCCGATGCCGGTGGACAACGCTCCCAGGCAGCCGTAGGAAGTGGTATGGGAGTCCGTCCCTACACCTAATTCTCCCGGCAGTATATGCGCCTTTTCGACTATTACCTGATGGCAGATGCCTTCTTTGATGTCGTAAAAGTTCTTAATCCCTTGTTCTTTGACGAATTCGCGGATGGATTTATGGGCGGCGGCGGTTTTTTCCGATTCCGCCGGGGCGCGGTGATCCAATGGTATCACGATTTTATCGGGATTCCACACTTTTGTAACGCCGATCTGTTTGAACTGCCGGATGACCAACCCGGCGTTGTCATGGGACATAGCCAAATCAGGCTCTACATTTACGATTTCACCCGGCTCAACCGATTCCTTGCCGGCTTTCCGCGCTAATATCTTTTCCGCTATAGTCGCAGGCATTGAGGCCCCTTTGATATTATTTTATTTATTAACAAGGATATACAGGATTTAGGATTAAACAAGTTGTTAAAGCTATTAAGGCGAAGATAGTACTTTAATAAACGACATTAATGATTTTTCGATAGTATGTTTTATAATGATCATAATCCCCCTTAGTCCCCATAAGCGCTTGAATAAGCGGAATTGAATGCTTTCTTAGGGCGAAGCATTTTAAGTTAACAATAATAATATTAATCACTTATAAAAAATGCTTCGCCCCTACATCCCTTGAATATATGTCTTATTCAAGCGCTTATGCCCTTAGTCCCCCTTTAAAAAAGGGGGAAATCTAATTCCCCCCCCTTTACTAAAGGGGGGAAGGGGGGATTATTAAATGATTAGAATTAAAGTCGCTTATTATAGAATAGCTTTAATTGCTTTCATAGCTTGTGAATCTTTTTAATTTTGAGTCATGCGGGGACGCATGACATCACAAAAACAGCAAAAAACCTATTTAATCAATAACAATTTACAGGTTTCATTGAAATCACCCGCGGTCAAACGGGCGAAATATACGCCGCTGGATAATCCGCCGCCCTTGAAATTCACGGAATAAGTCCCGGCGGACTGCCACTCCTCCACTATCCGCGCCACTTCGACCCCGTTCACATCGAATACCATCAATCGCACATTACTCGATTTTGGCAGGCTATATGATATATTCGTTTCCTGATTGAAAGGATTGGGATAAGCCGGGTATAGTTTATAGTGATCGGCTGATAACGATTGATCATCATCATCAACTCCAAGGTCAACACCGGTTCCTGATAAGCAGACCACAAAAGGACCGTCATTCGTTAATATAATGAGACAGCTATTATAAGAAATGGCGGCGCTGGGATGAAAAGAAATCGTCATGGCGATTGAATCAGCGGGACAGATTAGTGAAGTTCCTGGGTAATTACCGCTGAAAGCCGGATTAGTGTAAGAACAGTTTAACACATTTAGCGAATCCATGCAAAAATTGTAAATTTCCAGCGGCAGGCTCGCCATTTCCCCGATCGCAACTTCGCCGAAATAGAGCGTATCGGAGCTGAAGGTCAATTCCGCAGGTATGATAGGAAAGAAAGGCGGCGGATCGATATATGCGTTCTCAGGATAGTGATAATTTTTACCATACCCGGTGCCGCCATGATTGGAACGGTGCACATATCCCCGCCGGGATTGAGTCAATGAACCCCATAAATATATATTCCCCCTTTCGTCCGGCGTAGTCCTGTTGGAATAGTACCATTCCGGGAGTAACCCGCCGCCGGCGGAGGAATCGTCATTATGATCCTCAAAAGAGAAAGATTCACCCAAAGCGAACAAACTGGCGTCGATGATAATATCTTTGCGCCAGGGATCCGAAGTGATGCCGCCGTTGTCCCGCCCGTTCTCGTAATTGTTTCTGATTAAAATATTCGATTCGGATAGTATTCCGAGTCTATTATACTCGGATTCCCATATAAATGATCCGGTCAGTGAATCCGCGGTAATATAGCGGATATTGCCGCCCAGCCAGATATCACCTGAGGCGCCGATCGATAATTGGCCGTAGACGCCAAAATCCACTTGCATCACAGTGTCGGTGCCGGTCATCTCTAATGTGTCGTCGAAGAAGACCGCCCCGCCGAATATCGGAGCAAGTGTGGTGATATATGTGTCTACCGGAACTTCCTGCCATCTGTAATATAATTCATATCCTTGAGTGCCTTTGAATTTCAGTATGTATTTTCGGCCGAAACCCAAGTCTTCGAAGAAATAGCCTTGCTGGTAAGCGGCTTCCCGTAAATCGCTGAATTCTTCAGGGAAATCGGCTTGCGGATAATTGAAAATCGGCGGATAAGCGAAAGAGGGATTTGCGCCTCCTTGATATTGGAAACATGAATCGGATGTAGTTATAGGTCCGAAGAACACCGGATTCTGCATGATAGCAATTTGATCATTCGAGTGAACCCATCCATAGAGTGTATCAGCGCCCCAGAATTTTATTGGTTCTCCAAAAACGGTCGATTCATACTTCGTCAAGTATTGAAAGTCGGTGAAATCCCGGGCTCCCGATTGCAGGGAGACTGATGTGATAACCAGGATTACAAAGATGACGCGTAAATATGACATGGCTCGATTCTCCTGATATATTATTACACTCGTTGAAACTGTTAAGACAATATAAGCAATCCGCTGTCAATTTTCAAATAAAAAACGCTGACAACACTAAAATTATTGGTGGAATCAGCGTTTACCTTGAAAATAGGGTCTAGGGGCTGGGGGTTAGGGTCTAGTTCATTGTGGTGTCGACTCTCCGCAGTTGACACCATACACAATTTAATTGTTGCGTCAGGTCTTGCTTGCGGAAACGCAAGTGTGACCTGACGCTGCCAGATCACATCCCGTTAAACCGGGACAAGACCTGGCAGAACAATAAAAATTGTAGGGGCGGACGGCGTCCGCCCTTACTGTGGTTGACAATTTCCGCAAGGGCAAACGCCGTTTGCCCCTTCAGATAAGAATTCTATTTTCATGCTAAGTTGTGCCCTGCAATGGCATGAGGGTTTACCTTGAAAATAGGGTTTAGGGGCTCTGGGGTTCAGGGTCCAGTTCTTTGTTTTGGCAGGTTTATGCATTCCCACGCTGGAGCATGGGAACGAGAGGGAATTGGTGTCGACTGCGGAGAGTCGACACCACATATTAATTCCGGACAAGCAGGAATGACGATATAACTAATTCTTAATTCAGTATTCAGTATTCAGTATTCAGTATTATCCCTGATGGAATATATCTTCTTTAGCATGATACCTTTGTAGTAATGTTCCAGAATCTGTTGATAATTATATCCTTCCTGCGCCATAACCGCTGCGCCCACTTGGCACATTCCCACACCATGCCCCCATCCCGCGCCGTGAAAGGTGAACTGCACCGGGACGCTGTCCGGGCCTACTTCTTCCGTCACATAGAAGCAAGAACTTTTCAGATGCGTCCGCGATAATGAGCGCCTGATAGTTAATTCCCGTTTGATGCGCAGGTTTTTAATACTGCCTAACAGTTCAATTTCAATCAATCTGCCGGAATTTCCCCGCTTGATGGGTTCGATACCGAAAAGAGTCCCGATGTCAGCGCCGGTCTTTTCTCTTATTATCTCTTCCAGTTCCTGCCGGATGTAAGTTTCTTCCCAGCGGAAATATTTTTTTGATCCGTTGAGCGCGGGTGAAGTATCGAAAGAATCGATATTGCAATAGACTTTGGGGCGGGCGTCAATCCATTTATGAATATCGATTTCTTGAGTAAGATTAATAGAATCATTATAAGTATTGAAAGAATCAAATAAACCGACTAAATATGATTCGCCCGGAGTGTTCCAAACATTTTCCTTATTTTCAGTATGTCCGCCGCAGACGGAAGAATAAGCCGCTTCGCAGATCCTGCCGTTTAGACTTATAGCTTCGCCCTGAGTCTCCCGCACCGCTTGATCCCCGGCGGAACTGCGGTTGGTCAATCCGGAATATACCTGGCAGTGCACAGTGGCGCAGAAATCGAAGGGATCGTTCAGATGTCTAGTTCCTAATTTGGATAATACTTCACTGCGGGCTGCTACCGCCTGCGCCTTCAAGGCTTCTAAAGGGAAACTGCTGGGCATCTCCGCCGGCACTACACCCATCAGGTATTCGTCAATTCCCACCTCGTTCACCACCATCAACTGCCCTTCCAAATCCAGCCGGAACTCTATTATTCCCGAATATATCCTATTTTCGGTCTCTTCCCAATGGAAACCGGTGCCGATCCGTACGCCGTATATCTTCACACAGCTTTCTTCATCCTCCGGGATAATCCTGAAACCGTTATCCACTTTTGCGGAGTAGTCATATTCGGCGTCATAAAATTCGATAACACCGCTTGACAAGCCGTGAGCGATTCGTATAATTTGCGGGAAATAATCCCCGTCGAATTCTTCCATATACGCGGTGCACTCCGAATCTCTTTTAAAATCCCCCAGAACAACGCGGTATCTACGGGTGTCATTCACCAATCTCCCGTCAATCTTCACAATTTTTCCCATCTCCATGACTTTGGCGGGATAACTATTTGATCTAAGTTGTTCGGCGAATTGTTCCGCATCCTGCCGCGCAGAGAAACTTTTAATCAGCACGCGATGAGATATATCGGCGGGTTCAGCCTCCTCTACTACAGTTCTCCACTTGAGACCGCTGTTAAGGTTGGAAAAAATCACATTTCCGTCGAGGTCTTCCACTCTGAAGTTTCCCAGAAGCCGAAAATCGACCCGCTCATAACCCTCTAATATGCCCACCCGGATTTGAGGGATGCCTGTGATGTTTATCTCGCTATAATATTCCTCTGATGCTGCCTCAGAGGCGGCGCTTTCCGATGGGCTGGTTCCAAAGGTGATTACCATTGTGATTATTCCCGGCAATACAAAGTGATTTAAATTTAAGATGATTACTCTGATCCAGAGTAACCCCCTATACATAAGAAACGGAATTACCGGGAATAAATCGTTGATGAAAATCACTTTTTACAATCTTATTTGTTTTTTTTTATAAAAAACTCTCATACGCCTTCGGCGCACAACGAAGAATGAAAATAATCTCCAGGGCAGCCGCAAGGGCTGCCCCTACATTTACTGTTCACTGTTTACCGCTTACTGTCAACTGGCGGTTTTTTCATAATAAATTCATGAATCCGCTGCGCGAGGGCGCGGGGATTTTCGCCGGAAAACAGAATTTTTAGTCTGTCGGAGCTGAGATGAAGGAATTCAATCTTAAAATCCGTCATATCCTTAACATAAGCGGGAATCGATTCAACTGAAATCCCTACGGCGGTGATGGAATGTACCGGGCGCTGAATTATATGCTTAGCTTGAAGGGTGAAAACAGCGAGAAATTCATTCATCTTCAATGAGTCGCCGAAAACTACCGCTTGATTGCCGATAATGAGATATTCCAATCCTCTAACGAAGCGGTCAACCGGCAGATCTCCGGGAAATTTCGCTAAAGTCAAATTTTCTTTAAGAGCAAGGCTGAAATATGCGGATTCAGGCGATTGACATACAATACTGTTCTGTTCAACCGTTCCGATTCTGATTTCGATATTATGCCTTTTCGCCAGTTCGATGCAATCGGCTTTAGCGATTCTTGCCCCTCCTAGACTCAATTCCCGTATGTGATCGAAGTCGATTGCGGGGATAGGCTTAGCTTCGGGAATAATGGTGGGATCGCCGCTGAATATACCGGGGACTTCTTTTATCAAATCACAGCGGTCCGCTCCTAAAGCCGCTCCCAGCGCGACAGCGGTGGTATCGGAGCCGCCGCGCCCTAAAGTAGTAATCTCCCGGTCGATAGAAACACCCTGAAATCCCGCCACTACCACAACATAGCCCTGTTCCAGAGCTTGTTTCAGACGCTCGCCGCGAATCTGCAATATTTTTGCATCAGTATGCTGATTATCGGTGATTATCCCCACCTGAGAACCGGTGAAGGAAATAGCTTTGGCTAATCCGGTCGCTTCGATCGCCATCACTAAAAGGGACATGGTAATTCGTTCACCCACCGATAACAGCATGTCCATCTCCCGCTTGCTGGGATTAGGGGAAACCGAATTAGCGAGCCTCACCAAATCGTCGGTGGTATATCCCATAGCGGAGACGACCACCACTAATTGATTTCCTTCGCTGTGAAGTTTGGCGATATAACCGGCGATGCGGCGGATTTTTTCGATATTGGACAGCACCGCTCCGCCGTATTTCTGAACTATAAGCGCCATTATTTCTCCACCGCCTTTTGGAAAGAATGCAATCCCGGTTCCGCTTCAGCTAAAAATTTAAGCGCCAGCGGGACACCTTGAGCGAAGGCTTTGCGGCTGTGAGCGCGGTGAATTATCTCAATTGTTTCACCTTCACAGGCGAATATTATCCGGTGTTCACCCACAATGTCCCCTAAACGGATGTAATGAGTAGGAACTTCGCCTTTAATTCCGTGATCTTTCAATAATTTCAACAACTCTTTAGCGGTCCCGGAGGGGGCGTCTTTCTTCCATTTGTGATGCATTTCCACAATTTCCGCCCCGAAATCTTCTCCTAAAAGATAAGCAGTCCGCGCCGCCAGCTTCTTCATCACAGAAATACCGCGGGACAAGTTGGAAGCAAGCATCACGGGAATGCTTTCACTTATTCGCTCGATACGGTTAAACTGCTCTTCATTGAATCCGGTGGCGCCGATTAAGATTGGGCAGTTATGTATAAGAGCGGTTTCCGCATTCTTAACCGCCGCTTCCGCTAAAGTGAAATCGCAGAATATCGTCCCTTTCATAGGAAGACTATCAGGATTATCGCTGACGATACATCCATATAATTCACTTCCAATCAGCGGATGGCTCTTCCGTTCAATCAGGTTGACCAGCCGGAATTCGGGGGAAGATGACAATAATTCCGCTGTTTCTCCTCCCATACGCCCTCCTGCGCCGAAGAGGGTGACTTTGATGGGATTATCGATATAGTTTTTAGCTTTCATATTTATAAATCCATAAAATACAATAAAATCCCCCTAGGGGATTATTATTGATATATCGGGATTGAGACAATCCCGACATATTATTGTGGTGTCGACTCTCCGCAGTCGACACTACACAAATATCAGGTTGTAGGGGCGACCCTTGCGGTCGCCCTTAAGAGTATTTTCACGCTTCATTGCGCCGGTTTACCGGCATGAGGATTCATTTTAATAATCAAAATTTTAAGAAATATTTACAGCAATTCCAAATCCCTCAGCGCTTTTTCCAGAGCCTTTTTAGTCTCTTCTCTAACCGGAGCTAAAGGCAGGCGGACTTCAGCGGAGCACAATCCCATCATCTCCATAGCCGCTTTCACCGGTGAGGGGGAGGTTTCTCTGAACAGGGCTTTAAATAACGGCAGGAGTTTCCGATGAATCGTCAAGGCTTCTTCTATATTGCCATCATCCCAGGCATCGAGCATATCACTCATGAATCCCGGCGCAACATTGGAAGCCACGCTGACTACTCCTTCACCACCGACGGCTAAAGACGGCAGAGTTAGAGCGTCTTCGCCGGATAATACTGTGAAACCTGGCTTAGTCCCATCGACAATAGAGGAAAACTGGATCAAATCGCCGCCGGCTTCTTTAAGAGAGACGATGTTCTTCTCTTCGGAGAGTTCAATGACCGTATCTGCGGTCATATTCACTCCTGTGCGGGAAGGCACATTGTACATCATGATGGGAAGGTTAGTTTCGGCGGCGATTTCTTTGAAATGCAGTAACAAGCCGTCCTGGGTGGGTTTATTGTAGTACGGTGTGATGACTAGGACGCCGTCGATTCCGAATTTTTCGGCTTCGTTAATCATCTTGATGGTCTTATAAGTGGAATTGGTGCCGGCGCCTGCTATCACATGCGCCCCCTCCTCTTCACACATCTCTTTCGTAACTGAGATTAAAATATCTTTTTCCCGTTCACTCAATGTGGGATTTTCACCGGTGGTGCCCGAGGGAACGATTCCATCCGACCCACTGTCAAGAACATGTTTCAATATGCGGCGGAGGGAGGCTTCGTCAAGTTTACCATCTTTGAAGGGGGTCACCACAGCGGTATAAAGCCCGGAAAACATTATCACTCCTGTGTGTTACTAAGTTTGCCTTATATAAATTGATGTTTATTTATCAAAGTCAAACCGCGGTACGGCGGACAAGAACTGTCAGAATGGAAAATGTCATAGGGACAGAACAATGTTCTGTCCCTACTGGATTCCCGCCTGCGCGGGAATGACAGTGTTTTTGTTTTTTCTTTACCCTTTACCCCTGACCCTTTACCCTATTTTCAAGATAAACCCTCATGCGCCTTCGGCGCACCACCAAGCATGAAAATCGGGTTTCTGTCAGGCGGGGACGCCTGACAACACAGTTTTATCAACCGATTCCGGACAAGCCGGAATGACGGTGTTTTTTACTTGCCACTTGCTACTTGTAACTTGCAACTCGCATCT
>JADHWD010000103.1 GCA_016783645.1 bacterium | reverse complement strand
CGGAAATTGAATTTAACTTTTGAATTATCATAGGTATAATATACAATAAATAATGGAAAAAGTCAAGAGAAATATTGATTATTTTCTTGTTTATTAAAGGCTTGTGGTGGAATATAATAAATCAACAGAATCATTAATACGCTGGAAAAAATAAACCCCCTTGGGAAGGGGGCTTGATTCTGTATTTAAGCTGAAAAATTTAACACCAAATATGACTTGATGCCGGAAAAATATTTTCAGAACATTTTTAATCAGTTCCTGTGAAAACCTCTTCCTCGGTCTTTCTTAGGCGGACGCGCTTCATCAATCTGTATCTTTCTCCCTTTGAAATCGAAATTGTTCAAAGCGGTTTTAGCGCTCTCGGCTTCAGCTTGACTGGACATCTCCACAAAACCGAATCCTTTACTGCCAATGACATTCGCACTGATCACTGTGCCGTATTCACCGAATAGCTTTCCCAACTCTTCATCGGTAACAGTATAATTTAGATTCCCGATATAGAGCTTTTTACCTTGCATATTGACCTCACTTATTTGCTTCCCCGGCGCTTCTTCATCATGTCTTTTTTAAAGGCGATGTAAGTGTTCAAATATTTACGAACCTAACAACCAACAGTTTAAAGAAGCGAGAGAATATCTGATTATTGAATGAAATTAAATTACAATTTTTTACGATTTACTTGCTTTTTTTACTATTGTGAAGCAGGATAAAATTCCAAAGTCCCGCGCCTTCCTAAAAATTCCCGGATATAACGGAAAGAGTTTTTTAGCTAACAAAATATATTATAGTAAAAAGTTGTGATTTAGTCAAGAAATGGGGTGATAATCATCGAAAATACTACGATTTTCTTAACAGCAGGCAGATAGTCTCCAGATTCGGTGTATAAGGGAACATATCAATCGGAGTGAAGCGGACGGGGTGATATGATTTCAGTATTTTCAAGTCTCTCGCCAGCGCAGCCGGATGACAGGAGACATATATAATTGTGTCAAGCCCTTCTTGATTAAGAAATTTTAACAGTTCTGTTGATACCCCGCTGCGCGGCGGATCCACAACCGCCGCTTGATTATATTTATCTCTAATTGTGAAATTACGGGGGATTTTATTCAGATTCATCCGGCGGAATTTCACCGGTAGATTTTCCTTAAAAGCCAATTCCCTGCCGGCTGAGATAGCATCTTCGGATGATTCTACCACCAATGCCCGCCCTCTTTTTTTAAGAGCGTATCTGAAGCCAAATAGTCCGTAACCGCCGTAGAAATCTATGAAGCCGCCTTCAACCGGAAGTAACTCTACCACTTTATCCGCCAAAATTTCCGCGTTTTCAGCGTTTGCTTGTGAAAAGACTACCGGCTCGGCGGATATATACATGCTTTCATATATCTGATACTGTATTTTTATGTCGCCCGTAAAAGCGGTAATTTTGGATTTAAAGAATCGAGTATCCCAATCGTTGACCTTCCTGATCTGCCAGCCCGCCGGTTCAACCTCTTTCATCATTTCCTTGATGATATCCGAATACTCTAAATCCTTGAGAAAGGCGGTGATGACAGCGCCGCCGATACCATTATCCTTCAATAAAATTCGCGCTATGACGGCATTTTCAAGCTCATTGATATGAGCTGAATTGATCAATTCCGCCGCATCCAATCTGTTTAGATATGAAGCCGAACGGGATAAAGTTTCAGATACAATATCTTCAGCCAAAGAGCAGTGAAGAATCGGAAGATAACCGTTCTGTGTATGATAAGCGAGTCTAAATCCAGTATCTATCTTTATTAAATTCAATTCAATCCGGTCCCGGTAAGCCAGATTTTTCGGTGAAGGGATAACATCTGAAATATCCGGTTCCTCCAATCCGCCGATTCTTTTTAAGGTTTCCCGGAGATGTTTTTTCTTCCATTCCAATCCCTTTTTATAGTCGAATGCACCGAGAGGGCATCCCGGACAGAAATCATTATAGTATGAACAGAAATGACCGGTTCGATCAGGGGAAGGTTTTATTATTTTATCGATGAATCCGTGATAATATCTGCCCTTATCCTCCAATTTGACCGATACTTCATCGCCGGGAACAGCCCCGAAGATCATCACAATTTTGCCATCGGGCGCACGGCCGATACCCTGCCCCTCCCAGTTGAAGTCGAATATCCGAATTTTTTCGGTGAGTTCCGGCATATTAAGAATACATCAATGAGTAAGTATATTGATATTTAAGAACTTAATTTGGATGCGATTCTTCACTTCGTTCAGAATGACCAATTGTCGGACAGACTGGAGATGTGTTGACAATAATGATTAGTACGATAAAACATCCAAATGTGTCATTGCGAAAGGGTGAAGTCCGCTGTATAGCGGACGGAAGCCTTGCGGCAATCTCCGGTTTTAATCGAACCAATGTTGAATGTCAATACAACTATATATTTTACCCGGCGCTGAATATATTGATTTCCATTTTGTCGGTATAAAGCTCTCCGAGCCCCATGTCATAAGCGTATTTCAGGTGTTTCACCGAACGGGGTTCGAGTTTGAACAATGATGCGGCGTACGAATCGGCCGCGAGGGGATCGATAGAAGCGATTATGGTGTTCTCTTCCCGCACCGGACCCGGGCCGCTGGGTCCGTTGGAAAGCAGTATCCTGGTGGCGTCCACCACCACTAAATCAGGCCGTCTGACTGTGGCGAGATCGGCGATTGCCTGATCCAAATCCGTACGGTGCATTATCACTCTATCCCAGGTCAATCCCATATAATTTTTCAATCCCATCGTCAACTGCGCTCCCGCATGATGCTTGGCGATGGGAAGATTGATGAACACATCGTATTCCAATAGTTCTTTCACCACTGCGGTTTCCCGCAGAATCAATCCCCGGGGCAGGTTCACGGTTTGATATTGATCGAGGCTGTTAGCCGGCTTCAAGCTGCCGCCATGTTTCTCCAATGCTTCACCGATGCCGTTCAGCCGGTGGCAAGACGGGTCATCGTGTCCGACAGCGAGCACTTCCCTCGCTCCCGCTTCCATGCACATTCTGGTGATTTCGCCCACTACATCGGGATGAGTGTTAATCGCGGCTTCCGGCTTGGCGCTGGTGATACAGTTGGGTTTTAGGAGTACTCTGTCGCCTTTTTTCACAAATTTCTTCATTCCCCCTAAAGCTTTCATAACCTTGCGCACATTTTCCGCCGGCGATCCGCCTTTGGATACCATCACAACAGGCTGAAAGGCAGGTTTTTCCTTTTTACCGGCGATTGCAAAGGGAATTGGATTAGCGAGCAGCGCCGCCGCGGAAGCGGTTATTCCTGTCTTAATAAATTCTCTGCGCGTTGTCTTCATTCGGATATCCTTTATTTCAATCAATTATTCAAAATATGTGGCATCGACTCTCCGCGGGTCTGTTGCACAACTACTAAATCCACCGTAACCGTCATTGCGAAAGCGTGAATCCGGCGGATGCCGGATGAAGGCTTGAAGCAATCTCTCTGATTAATAATTATTTAGAGAGATTGCCGCAAGGCTTTCAGCATTTCGCAATGACAAATTAGAGAACATTTTTTATTCTGCAACAGACTGCTCCGCAGTCGACACCAATCATTTGTATTTTAAGGAAATGCTGCCGGCCGCAGAGAGTCGACAGCACATAAACTAATTATTATTTATCGATTCAATATTTGCCTGAGCCTGCTGGCTGAGTCGGCCGGAAGGATCCATTTCCAGGTAGCGCCGGTATTGGTCAAGCGCTTTTTCATTGTCCCCTTGCTGACGGTATATCTCACCCAGCATGAAAACCGCATTGCTCCAATTAGGGTTGAGTTCCAGCGCTTTATGATATTCTGCAATCGCTTCCTCATATTCACCCATGTTCATCAGACATTCGGCGTAACTGTCATGCGAATTGGGATTATCCGGCTCCAATTCCATATACCGCTTGAAACAGTTCAAAGCCTTTTCATTCCTGTTGACCTGCAGATATGCGTAGCCTACCCGGTTGTAAGCGTTGCCGTCATTGGGATATTCTTTCAAGTATATCTCAAGATGTTCTATACATTTTTCCGGCTGCTGCATATAGAGGTAGGTATAGCCTAATCCCATATGAGAGTCGTAGAATTCCGGGTCCTTGACCGCCTCTAAGAAATGTTCTTCCGCGAATTGCAGCATTCGGTTACGCAGCAAAATGAAACCTATCTGCTGATGGGATGCGCAGTCGTCCGGATCCGCTTCAATATTATCCATTAACTGCAGGATTTCCGCCCAGGTATCGATATTCCGCTGGACTTCAGACCGGCGGACACCGTTCGGATATTTATCATCGTAATCACGCAATTGGTCGAAGGCGGTCTGGAAATCACCGGATTCATAGACACCGCAGAGTATTATACTATATTCCGAATTTTCTTCAAAGCCGGTAGCGGGATATTGTGCGGAGATTTCCTGCAGAATACTCTTGACCTGACTGTATTCACCACTTCTGAATAAGCCGTCGATATTCCGGATTTCATTTAAAGTTTCCCAGGGGAAATCGACATATTCCGTCATCCAGTCTTTCTCATCTGCAATTATCCTTTGAGCGGTTTCGGACTGGGGATAATAATATAGTAATTCCTTAAAAGCTTGAGCCGTTTCATCTTTCCGGTCTAACTCTTTGAGGGCGGCCGCTAACTGGTATTTACATTCCCGGACGGCGTCGCCGGACGGCATATATTGTGTCAATTCCTGCAGAATCTTTACAGTCAACGCCTTGTCGCCGGTTTCCCCCAGGCAGTCTCTGCATTGCTGAGCTAATCCGGCGGTCCAGAATTCCGGCATCGCATAATCCTCCCCTTCGGCCGATTGAATCCCCATCTGATAATATTTTAAGGCGGAATTAAAATCGTTTTCATTCCGGGCGATTTCGCCTAAACGGCGGTAAGCTTCCGCCGTCCATTTGCTTTTAGGAAACTCCTCCGTCAACCGCAGGAAATCATTCTTCGCCGCTTCGATATCGTTCAACTCCAGTTGAGCGATGCTGGCAGCGTTGAATAAAGCCGCCGGCGCTAGCCGGTGATTATAGTTTTCCACTGCGAATTGGCGGTAATCGGTCACAGCCTCGGAATACCTGCCTTCTAAAAGATAATTATCATAATGACTGAAATTCACTGTAGTTTCTGGGAATACAGTGATAGAAAACAGCAATATGATAACCGGAATTAATAGAATCCGCCGCATATCTTAACCCGCTTGTTTTTGATTTGATTATACTAAAATCGTATTTTGAGATAATCTTCACAATATCGATGAAATTTACTATTCACATCCGATATATGCAAGTTTTGAACTTTATCACCTCGATTCTGTGTGAACCAGTATCTGAACCGCAGATTAACGCAGATATTCACTGATTGCGCAGATGCATATTCAATTAAAATGTGACTGTTTAGCGTTATGGTTCGACCCCTTCAGGGTCGATTATCGTGGTATTCTTTTCCGTAGGTTTCATCCGCTGTACAGCGGACTATTCATATTCATCCGCCGTACGGCGGATGTTTGAACTCCGATTATATGGTCGAGTTTGTTTTCCCTGAAAGGGAAATACCTGAATAGCCGAGGGCGTTAGCCCACGGAAATAATTACCAAATATAACCGACCCTGAAGGGGTCGAACATTTCCGAAATGCTAAACAATTACCAACATATTATATGCGTCAATACAAATGTGACGCGACACTATTTTCTGTTTCAGAAACAGGCTGGATAGAATAGTCAGAGTTATCGGCCAGGTCCAATTCAAAGGCTGAGCTTCCTGCGCCGGCAACAGCGAATAAGCTTTGAACAGTACCATATAATATAGGAACGGATTCAGAAATCCCAATACGGCGGATTTTACTATATTAGCGGAACTTTGCTGTTTTAAGAGCTTGATTTTCCCGCTCATCAACAGCACGATGAATAACGCTGTCACTGAGGCATTGGAAGCGAAAAACAGCAGATGCAGATGATTCATCTCCCGCAAAGACAACTTGAAAGCTGAAGCCACCGACGACCATAACAAAATGGACAGGGCGATGTAGAGATATGATTTATGCTGATTTGTCATATGAAATTAAGTTTCAAGCGGCAAGTAACAAGTGGCAAGTTGCAGGTAACAAGAAAAAATCATTCCGGCTGAAAATAATATGTAGGGGCGAAGCATTCTGACATAATGTGAAAAAACTTGTACCTCAACAAGAATGCTTCGCCCCTTCAATAATATCCCGGGAATGCTGCAGAGTGCAGGGACTCTGCAACACAGAAGTACGCTGGCAGGTCATATACGCTCGCGGCGTGCAAGACCGCCGGAACAAATTATTTATTCACCTATTACCCTTTACCCCTTCCCCTTTTTAACAATTTATGAAAAAAAACAATGACCTGCAATAAATATACAGGTCTTGCTAAAATGGGAATATTTCAGTAAATTCAAATTGATTAAAATAAATCACCATCATAGACAATATGTTTCCTTTCAAACCAAATCAAAATTCTGACCGCTGGAACCTGCCTCCCGATATAAAAATACACTTTTTGGGAATTGGCGGAGTAGCGATGGGCAATACCGCAGCGGCGTTGAAACAGGCGGGCTATAATGTATCCGGCTCCGACCAGGGAATATATTCACCCATGAAAGAATACTTGGAACAGCATCATGTAACTGTCAAGTCACCCTATTCGCCGGATAATCCGGGAAATCCCGATTTAATTATTGTGGGTAATGCGCTTTCGCGCGGTAATGTCGAATTAGAGGAGATACTGAACCGCAATTTAAGCTGCACTTCCCTGCCGGAATTCCTGCGCTGGACTGTATTACGCAATCGGAAGAATTTAGTTATTACCGGGACACATGGCAAGACCACCACTACCGCAATGCTGACGGTTGTACTGGCGGAAGCGGGTTTGAATCCGGGTTATATGCTGGGCGGAGTGCCTATTGACCTGCCCGGCGGATTTAGCCCGGGCGAAGGCGAATATTTTGCCATTGAAGGCGATGAATACGACACCGCATATTTTGACAAGCGCGCTAAATTCCTGCAGTACCTTCCTTTCGGAGTGATAATCAACAACATCGAATTCGACCATGGCGATATCTATAACAGTCTGGATGAAATCCTGGATAGTTTCAGAAAGTTACTGAAGTTGATACCGCAGAACGGGCGGTTGGTTGTCAACGGAGATGATGAGAATATCATGAAAATATTAGACGAGAGCAGATGTCCGATTGTGCGCTTCGGTTTAAATGAAAAAAACGACTTCAACGGGGAATTATCCGAGGGAATACTTTCTATCACAAAACATGGAAATGTCTGGGGAGAATGCCGTTTCAAACCGCTGGGTGTTCATAACCTGCTGAATGCGCTGGCGGTAACCGCCTTATTGGATAGTCTGGGGATGGAGAAAGATTTGATTCTGCAGGGTTTATCTAAATTCACCGGCGTGAAACGGCGGCTGGAATTCATCGGGGAATATCAGAGAGATATTCTGCTGTATGACGATTTCGCCCATCATCCTACCGCAGTCAAAATCACGCTGGAAACACTGCGCAGAGCCTATCCCGCCCGCCGGATATGGGCTGCCTTTGAACCCCGTTCCAATACTTCGGTCACCAACCGCTTCCAAAACGAATGGATAGAAGCCTTCCGACCCGCCGATATAATCGTCATCGCCGGACTGCACCGCCGGGAGAAGATACCGGTAGATAAACGGCTTAATATTGACATGTTAATTTCAGAATTAAAAAAGGAGGGAAAGAAGAGTTATTTTATACCAGCGCCTAATATGATAGCGGATGAAATTACTTCAAAGGCGGAACCCGGCGATGTCATAGTGGTGATGAGCAACGGCGGATTCGGAGGATTGTTAGGAATGTTGAAGGAAAGACTGCTGTAAGAACTATTTGAATATTGAATATCGAACAAGGAACAAGGAATGATGAATGAATATTAGAGTGTGCTGTCGACTCTCCGCAGTCGACAGCAACACACTGTTATTATTTGATTTGTAGTGTCGAGTGCAGGGACTCGACACCACCATAATGATGAATCACGAGTTTTAATTCAAAATTTAAAATTCATCATTTTTCTTAACTCCACACGCCGGGAATAGTCCTGCCGCATTTGCCGCATTTCCCATTCTTCAGATTGTTTTCCAATATAGTGTAACCGTTCCGCTTTATCACAATACTGCCGCAGCCGGGGCAGTATGTAGATTCGGCCGGATTACCCGGCATATTGCCAATATAGACGAAATTCAACCCTTGATCCTTGCATATCCGATGGCATCTTTCCAAAGTCGAAACCGGGGTGGGAGGGATATTTTTCACCAGATACTGCGGATAATATCTGGAAAAATGCAGAGGAACATCGGCGCCCAATTCCTTTAAAATCCATTTCGCCATATTCTTGATTTCATCAGGGTTGTCATTCTCGCCGGGCATAACTAAATATACGATCTCCGTCCACATGTTCATCTTGCGGAGCAATATCAATGTATCCAGCACCGGCTGAAGCTCGCCGGTCACCATCTCGGTATAGAACCGCTGGGTGAAGGCTTTCAAATCGATTTTAACTGCGTCGAGGACTCCGCATAAATCCTTCATGGGCTCTTCCTTGATGTAACCGTTGGTGATCATGACCGAACGGATACCCTGATTTCTTCCCAACTCGGCGCAGTCGTACATATATTCGGCGAAGATCACCGGTTCGGTGTAGGTGTAGGCGATGGAGGATGAACCCTGACTGCGGGCGGAATTTACGATAGTATCAGGAGGGGCGTCATACCCGGGCACCTGTTCCGGCCGCACCTGCGATATCTCCCAGTTCTGGCAGAACCGGCAGTTGACATTGCATCCGACAGTGGCTATCGAGAAGGCGTTTGTGCCCGGGAGAAAATGAAACAGCGGCTTTTTCTCAATAGGGTCGTTATGAGCGGATACGGGGCGGGAATGCACTAAAGTATAATATGTGCCTTCACGGTTGACTCTCACGCCGCAATAGCCGGTTTCCAAATTATCGATCACGCATTCCCGGGGGCATAGCACGCACTTGACTTTCTTATAATCGAGTTTCTCATAGTAGCGCGCTTCCATCAGGTGTTCGGTATAATCGCTTCCTTCACTGCCGGAAATCCCGCAATGCAAGGCTGCGCCGGCAGCGGCGCAGGTGATTATACCCGAACCCGCTTTATGTAAAAATTCTCGGCGGTTCATAGTTCACTCGACGATATGTCATCCTTTAATATTTATTGTTTAGATACTTACACATCCGTTGTAAGAGTCCATCTCTTACATATCTGTAAATATTTGTAATTCATGAAGATGTATAATTCTATTTTCCTTGGGTCTTGAGTCTTGAGTCTTGAGTCTTGAGCCTTGAGCCTAAAGCCCAGAGCCTAAAATCACATATCAAATATCAAATATCAAATTTCAAATATCTTTGGCTAGTTCTTTGTGTGTCAGTTATAAAATAAGCACGGTCAGCAGGAAAATATATTCAGTAGTAAATCTATTAGAAGAAATCCTTATAATAAGCTATAGAAATGTCACATGGCTGACCGTGCCACCCCTATATTCTGTTTTTAAGGGGGTGGCACAGCCAGCCCTTTTAGCTTGTTCATAAGTTGTAATTAATCATCGTTGTCTATTTAACCCGTACGATGGTTATACCAGCTGGCTGTGCCTTGAATATAGAACTTAATAATTACCTTTAATATAAGCGATTTATACAGGAATATCAAGTATAAGTGTTATGCAATTAATGATTCCGTTTATTTAGTATGTTTTCACAGTTTTTTACTGATTTTGCGATTTGCAAGTATAAATAATACAATATGTTGCAAAACTGAATTTGGCGAATATCGGTCAGATTTGGACTAAATCAACAGAGTCATT
>JADHWD010000102.1 GCA_016783645.1 bacterium | reverse complement strand
TACTGGCAGGCGGGGACGCCTGCCAGCACAGTTCCTGGTGGTGTCATGCGTCCCCGCATGACACTAAGATATTGTTTATATTATGTATGGTGTCGACTGCGGAGAGTCGACACCACAATGAACTAAACCCTATTTTCAAAGTAAACAGGATAAGTTTTATATTTTTAAAGATTTATGTTCTGTATTTTTAGGTGTAGATTTTGAATTAGAAATCCTGTAAATCCTGTCTATCCTTGTTAATTTATGAATAATTCAGGCTAGATGTGACAATACAGATATAATATAGAGGTTTGTTATAATGAAAGTCAGAGCGTCAGTAAGAAAGATCTGCGAGCACTGCAAGATAATACGCCGCCAGGGCGTAGTCAGAATAATTTGTAAGAAAAAGAAACATAAACAGCGCCAGGGATAAAGAATATTTTCGGAGGTTTGGCAAATTGGCAAGAATAACCGGAGTAGATTTACCGAAAGACAAGCGGATTGTCATCGCACTCACCTATATTTTTGGTATTGGCAACCCCAGCGCTAAAGACATCTGTGAGAAAGCGGGGATAAATCCCAGCACCAGGACTCATAAGCTTAATGACAGCGAGGTCAATAAACTTAGGACAATAATTGAGTCCGATTACAAGGTTGAAGGACCCCTCCGCACGGAAATTCAGATGAATATCAAGCGGCTGATGGATATCGGCAGTTACCGCGGATTGAGGCATCGTAAAGGTCTGCCGGTCAGGGGGCAGAACACCAAGAATAACTCCCGAACCCGTAAAGGCAGGAAGAAAAACATCGCTGTCCGCCGTAAGTAATATTAGCGTTTTAGAATTTTTCTGACAATCATCATTGTCATAGTTAACGAGGAATAAATTGGCAAATCCTAAGAAGAAAAAAGTAAAGAAAAGAACCCGTGTTGAAGCTAACGGAATGGCTTTTATAACCTCCAGCTTCAACAACACCATAATCACTTTGACTGATAGTTACGGTAATGTAGTGAGCTGGTCGACGGCGGGCAAGATGGGATTCAAGGGTTCGCGGAAGAATACACCTTTCGCCGCCCAGCAAGCCGCTGAAAACGCCGCTAAAGCCGCTATTGATTTAGGATTGGAGAAAGTATCGGTGCAGGTTAAGGGACCGGGTTCCGGCCGTGAATCCGCCATCCGTTCACTGCAGGTAGCGGGATTGACTGTCACTTCCATCCGCGATGTGACTCCCATACCCCATAACGGATGCCGTCCCCGAAAGAAACGGCGCGTATAAATCAATATCACTACGCTTGTTGTAGCATTCACTAAAATTACATTCGGATATTATTCACAGGAGATAGAATGGCCCGCGACCTTGGCGCGCAATGCAAGATATGCCGCAGAGAAGGAGAGAAGCTGTTTTTAAAGGGTGAACGATGCCTTTCGACTAAATGCGCGGTTGAACGCAAGAACTATCCTCCGGGACAGCATGGCAAGAACCGCAGGTTTAAAGTGTCGGAGTATGGCTTACAGCTCCGTGAAAAGCAGAAGATAAAACGGCATTACGGATTATTGGAACGGCAGTTTCACGGAGTATATGAGAAGGCGATTCGTATGCGCGGTATCACCGGCGAAAACATGATGCAGCTTCTGGAAAGGCGGCTGGATAATGTGGTCTACCGTATGGGATTGTGTTCTTCGAGGAGCGCCGCCCGCCAGATGGTTAACCACCGGCATTTTATAGTTAATAATCGGATAGTTGATATACCATCATATATTCTTAAACCCGGCGATATCATTAAAGTGCGGGAAAAATCTAAGAAACTGAATACGATTCATGATTCGATCAAGCGGGTGCGTGAAGGCAGATTAGCGCCTTATCTCAGCCTTGATAAGGCGAAACTTGAAGGTGAACTGCTTTCGATTCCCGAGCGTAGAGATATTCCCGTATCTTTTAAAGAACAGCTGGTGGTGGAATTGTATTCCAAGTAGTAATTATACTATTGTGTAATTCGGATGAATCGATGGACGGAATAAATTTTCAGATGCCGGAAAGCATCGAAATAGAAGACTCAACTTTTAGCTCAATCTACGGCAAGTTTGTTATACAGCCGCTGGAGCGCGGGTACGGATACACTTTAGGCAATGCTGTCCGGAGAATCCTGCTCGCTTCCCTGCCCGGTGCCGCTATTTCGGCGATCAAGATTGACGGCGTACTGCATGAATTTTCCACTATTCCCGGCGTAGTTGAAGATGTAGTGGAAATCGTACTGAATCTGAAGCAGATAAGATTGAAGCTGTTGAATAAAAAACTGGAGAAAATCAAGCTGCATCTTAAAGGTCCTATGATATTCACCGCCGAGACTATCCAGAGAGATTCCATCGATCTGGAGATTCTTAATCCTGACCAGCATATAGCGGCTTTAAACGAGGAGGCCGATTTTAGTTTGGAATTGATGATATCCAAGGGGCGGGGATTCGTTTCCGCCGAAGAGAACCGGCATCCGGATCTGCCCATCGGCACTATCCCCATCGATTCCGTCTTCACTCCTATCAAAAATGTGAATATTGTAGTTGAGAATATGCGGGTGGGGCAGAAAATCGATTTTGAGAAATTGATAGTTGAGATTTTCACCGATGGTTCGATGACGCCGGATGACGCATTGACCTATGCCGGAAAATTGCTTAGAGACCATATTCAACTCCTCATCAATTTTGATTTGAAGCATGATGATGATTCCGATGACGATATAGATGAAGAGACGCTGCGCATCAGGAAATTATTGAAAGAACCGGTCGATGAATTGGAATTATCGGTTCGCAGCGCCAACTGCCTCAATGAAGCTAAAATCCGAACTATCGGAGATTTGATTGGACGGGATGAGCCGGAGATGCTGAAATTCAAGAATTTCGGCCGGAAATCGTTGCAGGAATTAAATGAGATACTGCGGACGAAGGGTTTATCCTTCGGTTTCAATGTCGAAAAATATCTGTCACCCTCTCGCAGAAAATTGAACTGATTCTACGGTATCAATGTAATACTCCATGAACTATATATGATGAGGATATAAATTGAGACATCTGAAGACAACAAAGCATCTTTCAAGGACTAAGAGTCATCGTAAAGCTTTGACAGCGAATTTATCAGCGGCGTTATTCACCAAGAAGCGTATAGTAACAACATTAGCTAAAGCGAAGTACTGCCGCCCGCGCGCCGAGAGGTTTATCACCTGCGCCAAGAAGGAGACATTAGCGGCAAGACGCCATGTTCTGCGGTATATCCCCAGAAAAGATGTAGTGAAATTACTGTTCGATGAAATCGCTCCCGCCTATAAGGAGCGCCCCGGGGGCTACACCCGGATAATCAAACTGGGGCATCGCGAAGGCGACGCCGCTCCCATGGCGATATTGGAACTGGTGGGATTTGAAGAGATTGCGCTTAAAGAGAAGATGAAACGCGAACAGGCTAAAAAGGATAAGAAAGAAGAACAAGATAAGAAAAAATTGCTGCCCACTAAAAAATAACACTTTGATTTTTCAAAGGCTGATTACCGGAACAGCCGTCATATGTTTTCATCTGATTGAATTTTAAAAACCCTGGGGATTTACTTATACTCCGGGGTTTTTTCATAAACAGCGGAATAGGGTAGTGTTCTTATATAGTTGTTTTGTAGCATTGAATTCGATATTATGCTGATTCGAAAATAAAAAAATGGTAGGTCGGGGGCTTGTCCCCCGACAAATTGTACGGGGGGATAAACCCCCCGCCTACCATAACAATTTTATAATGACACCACCCAGAATAGCAGGGACAGAACAGAGTTCTCTCTTTATATGTCAATTTGTCAACATAATAAAATCAGGAATAATCATGAGTGGTCCTCGAATAGTCCACGCTCCGCATGGTACCGAGATTTCCTGTAAAAGCTGGGGCGCGGAAGCGGCTCTGCGTATGCTGTGCAACAATCTCGATCCGGATGTTGCGGAAAAACCCGATGAGCTGATAGTTTACGGCGGCAGCGGCAAAGCTGCCAGGAACTGGAACGCTTTCGACCGCATTATTGAATCCTTAAAATCCTTAGAACCCGACGAAACACTGTTGATACAATCGGGCAAGCCGGTGGGGATTTTTCCCACTTACACACATGCGCCCCGAGTACTCATCGCCAACGCCAATTTAGTTCCCAAATGGGCTACATGGGAACATTTCCGAGAACTGGATAAGAAGGGTCTTATCATGTTCGGGCAGATGACAGCGGGTTCTTGGATTTATATCGGCACTCAGGGGATTCTGCAGGGGACTTATGAAACGCTGGCTTCACTGGCGCGGAAGCATTTCGGCGGTGATTTAAGCGGGAAATTAGTATTAACCGGCGGATTAGGCGGCATGGGCGGAGCTCAACCCTTATCCGTCACTATGAACAACGGCGTAGCTCTAATCGCAGAAGTGGATGAATCGCGCATCAAGCGGCGTCTTGATACCAAATATCTGGATGTGATGGAACGGGATCTTGACACCGCCCTTAAACGCACTATGGAAGCTAAAGAAGCGAAGAAACCGTTGTCCATCGGATTATTGGCGAATGCGGCGGATGTATGCGCGGCTTTTGTAGAGCGAGGAATACTGCCGGATGTGGTGACCGACCAGACTTCCGCACACGATGAACTATATGGATATGTGCCGTCGGGTATTTCTTACCCCGAAGCGCTGGAACTGCGGAAGAATGACCCCAAGAAATATATCGCTATGTCCTATAGTACGATGGTGCGTCATTGCGCGGCGATGGTGGAACTTCAGCGGCGGGGAGCGATAGTATTCGATTATGGCAATAATATAAGAGGGCAGGCGCAGTCCGCGGGTTATCAGGACGCATTCGCATTTCCCGGCTTCGTTCCGGAATACATCAGACCCTTATTCTGTGAGGGGAAAGGACCTTTCCGCTGGGTGGCGTTGTCCGGTGATCCGGAAGATATCAAGAAAACCGATGAGAAGATATTCGAACTATTCCCCGATGACCATGCATTATTGAGATGGATTCGGATGGCGGGCGAGAAAGTCAAATTCCAGGGATTACCTTCACGCATCTGCTGGCTGGGATACGGCGAGCGCGCTAGGTTCGGAGCGGCGATTAATAAAATGGTGGCGTCCGGTGAAATCAAAGCTCCGATAGTGATAGGCCGCGACCATCTGGACTGCGGTTCGGTCGCTTCGCCCAACCGCGAAACGGAAGCGATGAAGGACGGTAGTGACGCTGTCGCTGACTGGCCCATTTTAAACGCATTGTTGAATACAGCGGCGGGAGCCACCTGGGTGTCATTTCATCACGGCGGAGGCGTGGGGATGGGATTGGCGCTTCATGCCGGTATGGTGGTGGTAGCCGACGGCACTCCGGAGATGGAGATAAGATTGAAAAAGGTGTTGACAACCGATCCGGGAATCGGAATCGCCCGCCATGTTGACGCCGGTTATGAGGAAGCTATTCATACGGCGAAGACCAAGGGGATAAGAATACCGGGTTTGAGATGATTTAGACTGTGCTGTCAGTCGTCGGTTATTAGTATGCATTCCCACGCAGGAGCGTGGGAACGAGAGGTAATATTGTAGGGGCGACCCTTGCGGTCGCCCTTGAGACTATTTTCATTCTTCCGGGCGCGCCGCAGGCGCATGAGGGTTTATCCTGAAAACTGCTGTCAGCCTTCGGTTGTTAGTATGCATTCCCACGCAGGAGCGTGGGAACGAGAGGTAATATTGTAGGGGCGACCCTTGCGGTCGCCCTGAAAAATATTCTCATGCTTCGGGGCGCGCTCCCGGTGCATGAGGGTTTATCCTGAAAACTGCTGTCAGCCTTCGGTTGTTAGTATGCATTCCCACGCAGGAGCGTGGGAACGAGAGGTAATATTGTAGGGGCGACCCTTGCGGTCGCCCTTGAGACTATTTTCATTCTTCGGGGCGCGCCAAAGGCGCATGAAAGTTTATGCCTATAATCACTGACTTCATACCGGTATCCACCAAAGGATTCACCGATATCATCGATATCACCACTAAAGTATCGCAGCTTCTGCGGAAACACGGACTTACTCAGGGGCAGGCGCTTATTTTCGCCGGCGGCTCCACCGCCGGGATCACTACTATCGAATATGAGCCGGGATTATTGCAGGATTTGCCGGAAGCGTTCGATAAAATCGCTCCAATGGATAAATCCTATCATCACGACCGGACTTGGCATGACGGCAACGGATACGCTCATGTCCGGGCGGCGATGCTGGGATGCTCGCTGATTATACCCTTTAAAGATGGAAAATTAATGCTGGGCACCTGGCAGCAGATAGTACTTATCGATTTCGATAACAGACCCCGCCAACGAAATATCATTGTTCAACTTACAGGTGAATGATGTGCATTCTGCTTCGCAATATCAGCGGGCTGGCGACTCCCGCCGAAGAACTTCCGCCCTATGAAATAAGAATAATCGAGGATGCGATCATAGCGGCGGATCAGGGAAAGATCGCTTATATCGGTCCGGAAAGCGGACTGCCGCCTTTGAATATCGACGCAGTCTATAACTGCCGGGGATCGTTCGCCACGCCGGGATTAATCGATTCCCACACTCATCCGGTGTTCTCCGCTGCCCGCGAGCACGAATTTCATATGCGGAACGCCGGTAAATCTTATGCTGAAATCGCCGCTTCCGGCGGCGGAATACGCGCTTCCGTGCGCGAACTGCGAAAAGCGTCGATTGAATATTTGGTAGAACTCCTGCGGGACCGGTTCAATGGTTTTTTAGCCCTAGGCACAACTACCATCGAAGCTAAAAGCGGTTACGGTTTATCTTTCATGGACGAGATGAAATCTCTGAGGGCGTTGAAGGAATTGCGGGAGCATCCGCTGGAGGTCATTCCTACTTTCCTCGGCGCTCATGAGATACCCGATGAGTACCGCGGTCAGCGAGAAAGCTATATCCAGCTGTTAATCGATGAGATGATTCCGGCGGTGGTATCGGAGGGACTGGCTGAATATTGTGATATTTTCGTAGAAAAGAATGTTTATACGGTTGAAGAAGCGCGGCGGATATTGACCGCGGCTAAAAACGCCGGACTCGCGCTGAGACTACATGTTGACCAGTTGACTTCCGGCGGCGGGGCGGAATTAGCGGCGGAATTGGGAGCGGTGTCGGCGGAACATCTGGATTACATCAGCGATGAAGGCATAGATCGGATGATAGAGGCGGGAGTGGTGTTCAATTTACTGCCCGGAGCGGTATTTTTTTTAGGACATACAAAGTATCCTCCCGCCCGGAAAATCATCGACAAGGGAGGGATAATCGCCTTGTCGACCGATTTCAATCCGGGTTCGTCAATGACCAGGTCATTGCCGTTGATGATGACGATAGCTTGTGTCTATATGGGTATGTCTGCGGATGAAGCATTAGCGTCTGTCACTTTGAACGCCGCCCGTTCAGTCAAGCGGAACAATATCATCGGTTCTCTCGAAGCCGGCAAGCAGGCGGATATTGTGCTGTGGGATATTCCCGGTCATGATTATATCCCTTATCATTACGGGGAGAATTTGGTCAACTGCGTATTTAAAAAAGGCAGATTGGTGTACCGTAAACCCGAATGTGGAGATAATAGGGAATTTGATTAGAATCGGCACTTCAGGATATTCCTTCAAGGATTGGATGGGTTCTTTTTATCCTCCGGGAATAGCGCAGGGGAAGATGCTGGATTTCTATGTTCAGCATTTTAATACCGTAGAGATAAATTCCACTTATTATAAAATACCTCACCCGGCGGTATTCGCCAAGCTCGACCAGAAAGTCCCTTCGGATTTTGAGTTTATCGTTAAAATCAACCGCGACACTACACATAAGAAGATATTTTCGCCGGAGCCGATGTTCAAAATCATGGAATCGGTGGAATCCATAATGAACAGCGGCAAGCTGAAGGGATTTTTGGGGCAGTTTCCTTATTCCTTCAAATATTCAACCCGAAATCTTGAGCATATTATTGAGACCCGCAGGCTGTGCCGGGGATACAGGCTGTTTGTGGAGTTCAGGCATGATTCCTGGCTGCAGGAGCATGTATTCAAGGTTTTTGAAGAATATGATATCGGCTATTCCAATGTGGATGAACCGGATATGCCAAAACTGATACCGCCGCAGTCAATCGTAACTTGTAATACCGGTTATGTTCGCTTTCATGGACGGAACACTGAAACCTGGTGGGATATATCCAAAGGCGACCGTTATGATTACGAATACAGTGAAGATGAGTTGAAGGGATGGTTTCCTTTGATTGAGAAGATCGCTTCCGCCGCTTCCGACACTTACCTTTTTTTCAATAACTGCCATATGGGGCAGGCGGTGAAGAACGCCAAAATGATGCGGGATTTGATCAGAGATCAGCTTAATTTGAGTGTTTGTTGAAGTTCTGATATCAAGAAAATATATTTTTGAGATTTCATGTGCCTACTTTGAAAATAGCCGTTAGATGTTAGTAATCCGCACCTCTTTTGTCATTCCCGCGAAGGCGGGAATCCAGGCATTCAATGTGGTGTCGACTGCGGAGAGTCGACAGCACAATAATATGTCGGGATTGAGACAATCCCGACTCCACGGTTTTACTTGCCACTTGCTACTTGTAACTTGCAACTCGAATCTATTTTCAAAGTAAACCCTCATGCGCCGGCGGCGCACAACTTAGCATGAAAATAGTATCAAGGGCGAACACATGGGTTCGCCCCTACATTCCCTGATATTTGTGGTGTCATGCGTCCCCGCATGACACTAAGATATTGTTTATATTATGTATGGTTTCACTGCGGAGAGTCGACACCACAATAATATGTCGGGATTGAGACAATCCCGACTCCACGGTTTTACTTGCCACTTGCTACTTGTAACTTGCAACTCGAATCTATTTTTAAGATAAATTTTACTAGACCCTAGCCCCCAGCCCCTAGACCCTATTTTCAGAGTAAATAATCATTTTTTATCATACTGAATAGCTCTAAAAAATATCGAACACACCTCAGATTCCGCATTCCGCCTGATATTTGCTTATTTATATATTTTTTATTATATTATATAAATTTAACTAATGAAGGGTTAGCGATGCGAAAAAAACTGCGCATTCTTTTCATTTCACCTGAAATCAGCCCTTTCACACCCAGCACTCCCCTGTCCGAATTATCATATCATCTGCCGAGAATATACCGCAACCAGGGACATGATATCAGAGTACTTGCGCCGAAATATGAATTCATTCATGACCGCAAATACAGCCTTCGAGAAGTCAACCGCCTAAGAGATATTCCCTTACCCTATGACGGCAAGCTGAAATTCGCCTCCATAAAGTCGGGTTTCATTCCCAATACCAAGGTTCAAATGTACTTTTTAGAGCAGAAGGAATATCTTGAGCGGAACGGGATTTACGGGCCAATAAACGGGAATGAATTATATCCCGATAATAACGAAAGAGCTGTGGTATTCGCCCGTTCGATTATCGAGATGATGCGCATGCTCGCCTGGCAGCCTGAAATAATACACTGCGTCGGGTGGTTTTCAAGCCTTCTGCCTTTCTATATGCGGAATGTTTACCGGGATGATGAATTTTATCAGGGATCGAAGTTAGTATTGACAGTACTCGATCCCGCTTCCACCGGCAATTATGATAAAGATATCCTATTTAAGGCGGGGATAGATCCCAAGCTATACAATCCGGATTTTGACCTCGCATTCGGAGACGGTCTCAGCTTCCTCAAAGGCGGCATATTATATTCCGATAATGTGGCGGTTCCCGGTAAATCATCTTTGGAACGGATGGCGGAGGATTTCGGACGATGGTTCTTAGAACAGAGAAACGCTAATCCGGATAAATTTGCAGAAGTGGGGCTGGGTATCGACCAGCACACCTGGAATCCGGATAAGGACACTAAACTGGCGGAGGTATTTTCCCATCGTAATTTAGCGGGCAGAACCGCTAATCGGGCGAAATTAGC
>JADHWD010000101.1 GCA_016783645.1 bacterium | reverse complement strand
TTTGATAATAGGATTTCATCGAAGATTGAATAAATTCAATGTTTTCATCTCCTTCATCCCTTTCATCCCTGTAAATTTTAATAATTGGAAATGTCACTGTAAGAGATGAACTCTTACATCGAATGAGTAAGTATCTAAACCCTGATTTCATTGAAAATAAAATAATAATAATCAAATATTAACGGAGTTTCACAATGGTCAATGTTGACAAAGTCAAGGAAATCATAGTCGATCAATTAGGCGTCGACCCGGCTAAGGTGACGCCGGAAGCGTCCTTCATCGATGATTTGGGCGCCGATTCGCTGGACACGGTCGAGCTCATCATGGCTTTTGAAGAGGAATTCAGTATTGAAATTCCCGATGATGAAGCTGAGAAGCTCTCCACTGTCGGCGCGGCTTTGGAATACCTCAAACAAAAATTAGGTGCCTGAAAATGTCTGCCGCTTTTAAAAAGGTCGTAGTGACCGGGATGGGTGTGATTTCGCCGGCAGGTTTGAACTTGAAAGATTTTTGGGATTCACTGTTATCAGGCAAAAGTACAGCGGGTCCTATCACCAAGTTTGACACCACTGATTACGCCACTAAATTCGCTTGTGAAGTCAAAGGGTTCAATCCGGAAGATTTTATCGAGCGCAAAGAAGCGCGGCATATGGATGCTTTCTGCCAGTATTCCATCGCCGCCTCCGATATGGCGATCAAGGACGCGGGCTGGAATTTGGAAAAGTTGAACCGTGACCGCATCGGAGTCATCATCGGTTCCGGTATCGGCGGGATGTATGTGTTTGAGGATCAGGTTGAGATTATTTTAAACCGGGGTCCCCGGCGCATAAGCCCCTTCTTCATCACAACAATGATAATCGACATCGCCGCCGGTCATATTTCCATGCGATATGGTTTGAAGGGTCCGAATTATTCCACCGTATCCGCCTGCGCCACCGCCAGTCATGCAATCGGCTCGGCGGTAGATCAGATTCGCTTAGGCCGCGCCGATGCGGTGGTCGCCGGAGGAGCGGAGGCGCCGATATCTCGTTCCGGAGTGGGCGGTTTCAACGCTATGAGGGCGATTTCCACCCGAAATGATGAACCGGAGAAAGCCAGCCGCCCCTTTGAGAAGGATAGGGACGGCTTTGTCATAGGCGAAGGCGGAGGAGTATTGATATTGGAATCGGAAGAACACGCTCTAAAGCGCGGGGCGAAGATTTACGCTGAAATCGCCGGTGTGGGTTTCACCGCTGACGCTTATCACATAACCGCCCCCTCGCCGGGCGGCGACGGAGCGATACGGGCTATGAAGATGGCGATCGACGAAGCCGGTGTGAATGTCTCCGATATCGATTACATCAACGCACACGGCACATCCACTCCTTTAAATGATAAAAATGAGACCGAAGCCATTAAAGCGCTGTTTGGAGAACACGCTTATAAGTTGAAAATAAGCTCTACCAAGTCGATGATAGGGCATCTGCTGGGCGCCGCCGGGGCGGTGGAAGCCATTGCCTCCATCATGGCTGTCACTACCGGCAGGATTCACCCCACTATCAACTATGATACACCGGACCCGGACTGCGACCTCGATTATGTGCCGAATACCGCTGTCGAACATGAAGTCAACACGGTCATCACGAACACTTTCGGTTTTGGCGGTCATAACGCCTGTCTGCTGTTTAAAAAATACCGGCAGTGACCAGTTAATCGTTCAAAGTGCGATATATTGTCAGCGTTCCTGACAGGTTTCTAGGGCGTAGCCGGTAACCTGTCAGGGGAATAAATCCCCCGCCTACTTGAGTCATTAGACACGATACCTGAGACTTTGACTCGCAGCTCGCAGTTCGATTCTATTTTCAGATTAAACCTTCATGCTCCTGTGGTGCACCACCAAGCATGAAAATAGTCTCGAGGGCGAACACATGGGTTCGCCCCTACATTCCAAGATATTTGTGGTGTCATGCGTCCCCGCATGACACTAAGATATTGTTTATATTATGTATGGTGTCGACTGCGGAGAGTCGACACCACAATGAACTAAAATTCTATTTTCAAAGTAAATCACATGATGTAGGGGCGAAGCATTTTAGGGTAACACTATTATTATCAATCATTTATAAAAAATGCTTCGCCCTTACAAGAATATACTGGGAATACTGGCAGGTCACACCCGCTGTCATTGCGCAAGACCTGCCAGAACAAGGTGCTAGACCCTAGACCCCAGCCCCTAAACCCTATTTTCAGATTAATGAAAATATTCAGCCATTTACTCCAGCTTTTCATATCCGTATTAAAGCGGAAATCCGGCCGGTTAAGCGATTTGCGCAATTTGGAGGGGATAATAGGGTATCATTTCACGGATTATCGTCTGGGATTGACAGCTTTAAAACATCGGTCAGCGTTAGAACGAGGCGAAGACAGCGCGGCTGATAGTTATGAACGGCTGGAATTTTTAGGCGATGCGGTGCTGGGATTTTTAGTCACCAAGTATCTTTATAGAAGGTACCCTGATCAGGGTGAAGGCGGGCTCAGCCGGAAAAAATCCGCAATAGTAAGCGGCAGGGCTTTAGCTCAGCGGGCGCGTGATATTGGCTTCGGCGAATTTATCGAATTAGGCGAAGGTGAAATCCGCGCCGGAGGAAAGAAACGAACATCGATACTCGGTGATGTATTCGAAGCCTTAATAGGCGCAATATATCTCGACGGCGGGATGAAAGCGGCTTCGGATTTCGTCCAAATATTCCTGCTTTCTCACCATGAAGCCATGGTCAATTCCGAAGAACTGCGGGATTACAAGAGTATCTTGCAGGAATACACGCAATCGTGTTTCGCAACCGCGCCTGCCTACCGCGTAGTAAATGAAACTGGACCCGATCATAAGAAAATATTTTCCATCGAAGTCATGGTGGAAAAAGATGTGATGGGCGGCGGAGCAGGCGGTTCTAAAAAAAGCGCAGAACAGGAAGCCGCTAAAGCGGCTTTGAAAAAACTGGGTGTGGAAGAGTAAGCTTCGATATGTGATTTAAGATATTCGTTTCCTGTAGATTTCAGAGGCAAAGCCGGATATATGCCGCTTCATACAGCTTACAATCGTTTGAAAACGGCAGGAATAAAACATTATCTTGAGTCTTGAGTCCTGAGTCTTAAGTCTCTATTTTAATAACAATTCAGCATCAATAATAACATAAACATACATTCGGAGGCTCGATGGATTACATGCTGACCGAAGAACAGGTTGAACTAAAAAAAATAGCCCGGCGGATAGCGTTAGAGAAGGTGAAACCGGTGGCGGCGAAGTACGATGAAGAAAGCGCTTTCCCTTGGGATATGGTCAAAGTGTTCGCCGACGCAGGATTTTATGAAGTGTTCGTGCCGGAAGAATATGGCGGGGCGGGTGGTGGAGTGCTGGAACTCTGTTTAGTGGTAGAGGAATTATCGCGTATCTGCGGCGGTATCTCATTAGCGGTAGCCGCATCCGCATTAGGCACTTTCCCCATTTTAATCAGCGGTAGTGACGAGCAGAAAGCGAGATATCTCCCCGATTTAGTTTCCGGCCGGAAAATCGCCGGTTTCGGATTGACCGAACCCGCGGCTGGCAGTGACGCCGCCGCTATCCGCACCACCGCTGTCCGTAAAGGCGATTACTATATTATAAATGGAACTAAATGCTTCATCACTAACGGCAGTGTAGCTAAGATATATACCATCATCGCCAGCACCGATCCGGCTAAAGGTTCCCGCGGCGCTTCCGCTTTCATCATCGAAGAAGGCTTTGAGGGATTCAGTTACGGTAAAATAGAAGATAAAATGGGGATACGCGCTTCCGCCACTTCCGAATTAGTATTCGAAGACTGTAAAGTGCCGGTGGAAAACCGGATAGGTTCTGAAGGCAAGGGTTTTTCGGTGGCGATGCGGACTTTGGACCGCGCCAGACCTGGTGTAGCCGCTCAAGCGGTAGGCATCGCGCAGGGAGCGCTGGATTTAGCCTTGGAATACACTATGCAGAGGGAGCAGTTCGGTAAAAGCATCTCTTCATTCCAAGGTATCCAATGGATGTTGGCGGATATGGCGACTCAGATCGAAGCGTCCCGGGCGCTTGTGATCGCTTCAGCCCGCATGATCGATGCGGGTCTGTCAAATATTTCCCAAGGCTCCGCTATGGCGAAATTATTTGCCTCAGATACGGCGATGAAAGTCACCACCGACGCAGTCCAACTCTTCGGCGGTTATGGATATATGAAAGATTATCCCATCGAAAAATTCATGCGCGACGCGAAAATCACGCAAATATACGAAGGAACTAATCAGATTCAGCGGGAAGTCATCGCCCGGGCTTTAATCAGAGAAGCGGCGAAATAGTTAAGTGGTTAAGTGGTTAAGTAGTTGATTGGTAGATTGGTGGATTAGATAATTCGGGGAGTTGGTAGAATAGTTGATAATGGATTAGAAGCCTAATGGGGACGAATCATCATCTTAAGTCCTGCGTCTTGAGTCCTAAGTCATATTCCAAAGCCTATAGTCCAAAGTCTAAGCAGGCTGTCCGAGAATGTCATTGCGAAAGGCTGAAAGCCTTGTGGCAATCTCTCTAATTGATTATTAATAAGAGAGATTGCTTCGCTTCGCTCGCAATGACAATAGGTGTTTTTGCTATCCTCGGACAGACTGTAAGGTCCAAGGTCCAAAATCAGATGTTTCACGCTATTAGCGGCGATGATATTACTGATTGGAGAGTTAATTGACGGGAAAGAAATTCACAGAAGAATTAATAGCGAAATTAGAAGCGGAAAATGCGCGTTTGAAGGAAGAAGCGGCATTGATGAAGCGTATGCTTTTGAAAACTTACCGCCAGCCTTCCTTAGGTTTCATCTCTGTCGGTATCGCTCATAACCTGAATTCACCATTAGGCGGCGTTATCGGCTATTCGCAATTACTGCAGTTCAAAGCGCCTGAAGCGCCCGGGGTGGATAAAATCATCAATCAAGCTCGCAGAATATCCGAACTGATTCAGCGGGTGGCAAAAAAGGGCGAGACCGAGAATAGCCATGATATCGAAAAAATAAACCTCAATTCTCTGTTGGAAACCGAAATCGATTACCTTTACTTCAATCTATTTTTCAAACACCAGGTGCTTGACCGGCAGATTATCTATGGTGGAATTTCCAAGTTCTTGGGAGTTTATTCGGATTTTTCCCAATGCTTTCATCAGCTTGTGAGTAACGCTCTCCATGCCATGTATTACAAAGAGCCGCGGAAATTAACAATCGGGACAGCGTTGGAAAACGGCCATCTTTTGCTGAAGGTTACAGATATTGGTGTGGGGATTCCCGCGGAAAATATGGATAAAATTTTCCTTCCGGGTTTCACCACCAAAGCGCCGTTGTTTGAAGCGGAAGATGTCTATGAGCCCAATGGGGGAGGGATGGGTCTGTATATTTGCCGCGAATTATTGAAACCTTATAACGCTGAACTGCGGATTGAGAGTCAGGAAGGGATCGGAACTACCGCTATTATCGATATACCGCCTGAAACCTTGGCGCGGGAAGGATGATAATAAGTTTACAAGTCTGCAAGTTGACAAGTCAGCAAGCTAAAATCCATTTCCGGCGGTCTTATCAGCCGTTCATCGAATGTAACCTTCCAGCTAATTGAAATTGCATTCCCCGGTTTCAGAGAAACTGGGCTGCCACTGCCACACCACAATAGGTGTTCTTCTGGTAGAGTCGGGATTGTCTCAATCCCGACATATCAATACAAAATTCAGGAGAACAGACTTTAGTCTGTTCAAAGGTGTCGGACTAAAGTCCGACCTCCTATATATGGGAAAATGACGCATTCTCGGACGGACTGTAAAGCCTAAAGCCCAAAGCCCAAAGTCAAATATCACATATCAAATTTCAAATATCTTTGGCTAGTTCTATGAAAAAATCACAATCATCGTCATTCTGGCAATCCGCCATACGGCGGAAGCGGCCAGAATCGATATACCTGTAGTAGCGCCAGCCGATTCCGGACAAGCCGGAATGACGAATATGGGTACGGTTTTTAATGAAGCTAAAATATTACCAATCCTTGAATATCATTTCAAACGCTATCTGCAGGTGCGGTAAATCCTTAGGGAACACGGTTCGGAAATCGAGGATGACCGCTTCGTTTTCAATGCGGGTATAGACTGGTGGATCATTTTTGCGGAATCGATTGGCTAAATCGTCAACCGTCATCTTCAGAGGCTTCAGTTGGATCACTTTGGAAGGAATATCCCTGCCCGGCAGTGAACCGCTGCCCATTTGGGAAAATCCGTTGATCACCTTCGTCTCGCATTTTCCGTCCAAGAAAGACTTCACTTTACGGAGGAAAACTCTTTCCTTCCTGCCTATTTCCTCCGGAGTCCGGGTTAAAAGCCGCATTACCGGATGTTTAGTCAGTAATGTTTCGCGGTCGAGGAACAGTTTCAAGGTGGCTTCCAAAGCGCTATAGGTCAATTTGCCGCAGCGAAACGCCCGCACCAATGGATTCTTCTTAATGATATCGATATATCTTTTCTTACCGACTATGATACCGCATTGCGGTCCTCCCAGCATTTTATCCCCGGAGAAACATACAAGATCAGCCCCGTCTCGAATACTATGCTGGACTAAGGGTTCATGAGGCAGACCGAATTCGGTGAGGTCGATTAAACAGCCTGAACCTATATCGTCCGCCATTGGCAGATCGTGTTTATGCGCCAAGTCAGCCATTTCCATCACCGGAACGCTCTGAGTGAAGCCGGTTATCAGATAATTGGATGCGTGCACTCGTAGCAGTAGTCCGGTGTTTTCGCTGATTGCGTTTTTATAATCCCGCAGATGAGTTTTATTGGTCGTTCCCACTTCTACCATGACAACTTTTGAACGCATCATCACATCGGGTATTCGGAAAGAGCCGCCGATTTCCACTAACTGCCCCCGCGAAACAATCACTTCCTTCCCTTCCGCCATACTGTTCAACAGCACGATAGTGGCGGCGGAATTGTTATTGACCACGCAGGCGGCTTCAGCACCGGTTAAAAAACAGAGCAAATCCTGAACATGCAGGTAGCGGTCGCCGCGTTTACCGCTGTAACGGTCGATCGCCACGGTGGAATATCCTTCTGCGGCAGTATTCACAGCCATTCTGGCTTCCTCCGCTAAAGGCGACCGGCCTAAAGCGGTATGCAGTATTATCCCCGCCGCATTCACCGCGGGATAGACACTGGGGGCGGCTTTATCGTGAATCAGACGGGCGATATCCGCCGCCAGCAGTTCCGGTTCAATATCGATTGTATCGAGTTCGGATAATTCGGCGGTCAATATCCGCTGGCGAAGTTTTTCCAATTCATTGCGCACCAAAAAATTTCCGTAAAGCTGAGGGAGCTTCCGCAAAGCCTCATTTAGAACCGGTATATTCAATAGGTTAGGCATACCGATCAAACTATTGAGCAGTTTCTTTCTTTTCTCTTCAATAATCATAATTATCCTTCTGTTTTTGTATAATATACACATTTTCATCATTTTATTCAAATGATTGTAACACTTTAGTTCTTTGAAGAATTTGAACAATTCAAGATTTTTGAGTATGTCGGGGTCAGGGACGACCCCGACTACATGGTGGTGACGCTTACCTTAGTCTCGTAGTCCGGGTCGTCCCTGACCCCGACATGCATAATCCCAAGCTTCAGAAAGCTAAACTGTTACAAATGATTAAATGCTGCGTAACACTTTATTGTTTGAAAAGGCAGGATTGAGTCAATCCTGCCTCCACGCTGGAGCATGGGAACGCGAAAAATATAGCGGCTGCCCGCGATTATATGGTGTCGACTGCGGAGAGTCGACACCACAGGAATATTCTCGTAGGGGCGAAGCATTTTTTGTAAGTGATTAATATTACTATTTATAACCTAAAATGCTTCGCCCCTACAAAAACATACAATTCTGCTTATTCAATCGTTTATAAAGGGTCGCCCCTACATCTACCGTTAACTGTTAACCGTTCACTGTCAACTGTCTACCATCAACTGTCGACCGTCGACTGTCGAATATTATTTGAATTATTCATCGTTTTTGTTTATATTATAACAATTTCATTGAAAACAAAGCGGTTAAAATTGTTAAAATTTATGTATCGATTTAATTATCACACCTGAGGTTCAACCGGCGGCCAGTGCAGCCGTAATGCGGGACGAACGGTAGTCCGGTTGAGGTTCAGGTAATTGATGAAGTTTTTCACCTGTCAGGTACGGTGAAATCCTAAACAAACCCTTCCAAGATTCCTCCTCCTCTGCGTCTTTCCTTCGCCCCATCCGGTGGACCTCTGATTAAACAGGGCGGCTGATTATCAGCCAGCGTCATACATTTATTACATCACAGAGGTATCTTATGAAAAAACTGAACATCGGCTTGAAAGAAGTTCAAGCGGTCTATGATGGTCCTGAAGGCATATTATGGGAACTCATCATGGGCGAACAGATTCATGTAGGCGGATTCAAATCCAGCATGGAGCTGGCGCAGAAGGCGGGGCTTAAAGCCGGAATGAAAGGAATCGATCTTTGCAGCGCTTTAGGGGCCGGATGCAGATTCTTAGTCAAAAATTTCGGTGTCACTATGACGGGTTTGGACGGCACTAAAACTATGCACGAAAAAGCGCAGGTTCGCGCTAAAGATGAAGGGCTGGCCGATAAAATCGAATTCAAACTGGGCGATGTCACCCAAATTCCCTTTGCAGACGGCAGTTTCGATTTCGTCTGGGGCGAAGATGCCTGGTGTTATGTGGCGGATAAAGGGAAATTAATCTCCGAAGCCGCCCGGGTTTTGAAACCCGGCGGAATCCTTTGCTTCACTGATTGGATTGAAGGTCTAAAAGGATTATCCGACGCTGAAGCTGAGCGGATTAACACCTTCATGAAATTCCCCTATATGGAATCGCAGAAGGGTTATGAAAAACTGATAAAAGACAACGATTTGAAGCTATCAGTCAGCGAAGATTTAACCCCGGAATTCGCCGGCTATGTCGATTTCTATATCAAAATGCTGACCGACCAGTTGACTTTCGACGCTTTGAAGATAATCGGTGATAATATGGAGATGTTCCAAGGTATGGGCGGTGAAATGGCTTTCATGGGGCAGAAGGCGCATGAAGGAAAAATGGGACGCGGCAGATTTGTAGCGAGGAAATAACGGTGGATATATTCAACAGCGGGGGATGGCTTAAGCCATCCCTCCTGGCGCTGCTGTTCTGGGGGTTATGGGGCTTCCTCACTAAAGCCGGCGAGGGGAAGGTATCTTGGCAGACTTTAATGCTGATGTTCGGAGCGTGCGCTCTGATCGCGGGTTTATTAGTGGGATCAGTCTCCTTCAAGTTTAACTTGCCGCATATAATAGGACTGCTGGCGGGGATCGCCGGAGCATTGGGATTCCTATTCTTCTATCTTGCTTTAAGTAAAGGTCCCGCCACCAGAGTCATCCCCTTGACCTCGCTTTATGTAGCTGTGGCGGCGGTGTTGGCTATAATATTTCTTGGCGAGGATTTAACGATTCGAAAAGCGCTGGGTATTTTAAGCGCTATAGCGGCGACGGCTTTATTAGCGGGATGAAGGTGCATAGCTATTAAAAGACGACAGTCGACGGTTGACAGTGAACGGTGGACGGTGAACATTAAATGTAGAGGCGGCTCTATGTGTCCGCCCTTGAAACTACGGGATAATGTCTCAACAGTCTTCGTCATCCTGAACGAAGTGAAGAATCGCATCCTAATTAAATTTTTAAATAACAGTGGATTCCGGATACGCCTTCGGCGTTCCGGAATGACATTTTGTTATTCTCAGACAGTCTGACGAGACATGAGACTGGCAGGTCACACCCGCTTATTGCGTGCAAGACCTGCCAGAACAAAGAAGGTAATAATTTTTCAAGAAATCCCCCTTAATCCCCCTTTTTCAAAGGGGGAAGGGGGGATTTTTTAGATTTTTTTATAATGATCCTATTACTACTTTGTTAAGTTCCCATATGTACCATATTCAATGTGCTGTCAGCCGTCCTCGGCTGACAGTTATTCCACTTTAAAAGGATTAATTTACAGTCAGGCGGGGACGCCTGACTGCACACAAAACACTACTTAAC
>JADHWD010000100.1 GCA_016783645.1 bacterium | reverse complement strand
CAGCCGGAAAACGCTTCTTACGAGGAAATCTATTATAAAATGCTGCTGGAATCCAAAGGGATGCCTTTACTGATGCTGCCGCCGTCAGTAGTCCCATTGGAAGAACCTTCCAAGTAGTTTTCAGGCAGCATTGAGCGACAGCCCGCCGGAAAGATTAACCGGCGGGTATTTTTAATAAGTTGGCAGGTTGGCAAGTTGAAATGTAATATAGTAACGCATTTTTTGCGCTCTACCGAGTATCTTTTTTATATTGAGAGCTAAAAACTTTTAATAATCATCTATAATTCAATTGAAAATAGACAATTCAATTATGGTATGTATATTGCGGTCAATTGTATTTAACAGTTATAAGATTGTCTTTACCTAAACACAATCCTACAAATATTGCATAGTTATTGACCATCCAAAGGAGGCCTTAATGAGGCGAATTGAGCATCTCCAGCCGAAAGGCGACTTCACACTCAGAATGGGCGCTTACGCTCACGGCATTAAAATCCCTTTACAGGACGCCGACCTGATTTTTCTCACCGGCCAAAAATCTATGGATTCCCAAGGAAATGTGATGCATCCCGGCGACCCGGAAAAACAGACCGAATATGTGTTCGAGTGTATCAAAAAAATATTAGCGGAAGCCGGCGCCGCTATCGACGATATAGTGAAATCGCAGATTTATGTCGTCAATATGGAGCATTTTCCCCTTATATCCAAGGTGCGCAACCGATATTATGAAAAATGCCAGCCCGTCTCCACGATGGTGGAAGTGAAAGGTTTGTCCAAGGAAGGCTGTCTGCTGGAGATTGCCGTCACCGCGGTTAAATTTAAATGAAGAAGTTGACAAGTTAATCTTGAGACTCTCTGACTTGTGAACTTGCGGACTTATAATAAACGACATTCCAAATTGTCTGATAATATATTTTACAAAAGATTATAATCCCCCTAAGTCCTATAAGCGCTTGAATAAGGTATAAAACACATGATGTAGGGGCGCGGTTTCCGCGCCCAAAAATATCCGTTTAAATCAGGGCGGGGGGAACCCCGCCCCTACAAATGTGGGATGACTTGCAGGGATGGACGGCACCCGCCCCTATCTAAATTTGAATATGCATCCTGCTAGGGCGAAGCATTTTGGAAAGATTGTAGAGATGCGTTAATGATGGCAAAAATGCTTCGCCCCTACTATAAAAATAATGCCTTTTAAAGAAAAAAACATATTCGCTTTACTTCAAAGTCCCGGAAGATTAGAAATTCAGAGCGGACCATTGAAGCCGGAAGTTGACCCGGAATATGTCCGCCTGAAAGTTGCATATTGCGGTATTTGCGGAGCTGACTGGGAAATGTATAAGGGACATTCAAGAGCGTCCTATCCCCGCACTTTGGGACATGAATACTTCGGGCGCATCGAATCGACCGGCGAAAAAGTTAAAGGCTTCAAAATCGGCGGCTTAGCGGCAGTCGATCCTAACTTCAGATGCGGCGAATGCGGATACTGTAAATCCGGCGCTTCCAATCACTGTGTCGCCTCCGGCGTCAATCTCTTTCATCCCAGAGGTTTCGCCCGCTATGTGGATATACACTGTTCATATATAAGGAAGATACCGGATTATTCTCCCGGATATACCGGAGCCTTGATAGAACCGTTATCGGTTGCTTTACACGCGGTGGAAAAGGCGGAAGTCACTGAAACAGACAGGGTGTTAATTATCGGAAGCGGCGGAATAGGTTCAATGATTTCCTTCGCTATAACTACTTATTTTCCAGCTCTGAATTTCGATGTCTATGATGTCAATATGGAAAAAACTGAACGGCTCGCATCAGTATTCACGCCGAATATTCAAAACATCGAACGCGAACCGGAGGGACAAAAGTATTCCCTGATATTCGAAGCAACCGGGAAGATAAAAGGCTTTCAGACCGCTCAATCGGTCGTCGATAAAAGGGGACGAATTGTCATCATCAGCCGCTATCATGACCAGCGGATCATATTGGATAATACTTTACCCTATAAAGAATGCGTTATCAAATTTACGCATCTAAACGGCGATGGAACAACTTTCATCACCGCCTCTGAAATGCTTTCTAAAGAATGGAAAGCCGCTTTCGGCGGACTGATTAAAATAGGAACATTATCGGAACTGCCTTCGATTATCGAAGCGCTGGGGGATTCCGTCCATAATAAGACTATCATCAAGATTGATGAGGAGCGATGATATGAAAGATTATTCATTGTCTAATCTGTCTAAGATAATATTCACGGATAAAAGCTGCCCTTTTTTAATAGCGGGACCCTGCGCGCTGGAGGATGAAGATACCTGCTTTTCTGCGGCATCCGCCATCAAGCGTTTGTCATTGGAATTAGAGATACCGGTCATCTTCAAAGGCTCATTTTGCAAAGCGAACCGCACCCGGGAGAAATCATTTCATGGCGTAGGAATGGAAATTGGACTGAGGTTATTAGATACAGTAAAACATGATTATAATCTGCCGGTCACATCGGATGTCCATACCGTGGAGCAGTTAGAATTGGCGGCGGAGTACCTCGATATTATTCAAATACCTGCGCTATTATGCAAGAACACTGATCTATTACACGCCGCCGGCGGTTCCGGCTGTATTATAAACATCAAAAAGGGCGCTTTCATCACCGCCGAAGATATGCGGTATTCCATCGAAAAGGTTAAATCGAGGGGGAATCCGAAAGTATTAGTTACCGAACGGGGAACTCAATTCGGTTATATCGACACCATCGTCGATTTCCGTTCGATTGCTATTTTGAAATCGTTCGGCTGTCCGATAGTATTTGACGCATCGCATTCGGTCAGGAATTCAGCCAGAAGGTCGGAGGATCCCGGCGGGGGTTCTCCCGAAGCCATTCCGGTATTAACGCGATGCGCCGCCGCCGCCGGAGTCGACGGACTATTTATAGAGACTCATCCCGAACCCGAATACACCCTGTGCGATTCGATCACCAGTTACCCGCTCAATGAACTGCCCGCTTTAGTGAAAACATTCGTCAAAATCTACAATTTCATGAAGACTATAAATGAAGAGAGTAGTCAATTGTCGGCTGTTGATAGGCGGGGGATTTATACCCCCGCTTCAAATGTCAGGGGATAAACCCCTGATCTGCCTTTTGATAATGTAACTAACTATAGCCAAAGATATTTGAAATTTGATATTTGCCACAGAGAACACAGAGATACACAAAGCTAAAACCTAAAGCCTACAGCCTAAAGCCCAAAGCCCAAATTAACAGGGATTAAGGGGATGAAAGGGATAAAAATAAAATATGAGGATATCACAAAAAATTCAATTATTATGAAAACTTGGTGAACTTTGTGCCTCCTTCGTGTTCTTTGTGGTTAGAATTAAAAAAAAGAGAAACCACAAAGGACCCAAAGGAATAAATTCGTTTGTTATAGAATATCGTAGATTTGATAACATGATTTCATTGAAGATTGAATAAATTCAATGTTTTAATCCCTTTCATTCCTTTCATCCCTGTAAATTTTAATAAAGGGAAATATTAATGTAAGAGATGAACTCTTACATCGAATGAGTAAGTATCTAAAGCCTCATTTTAATTCGTGTTCATTCGTGGTTAATTCTCTGAAAAATAGAGATATTCTGAATTTTTCCCCGGCGGCGGCGGACGCCAGGATACTATGGCGGAAATATCTGGAAAGTCCCATCCCATATTCCCGCGATGAAGCTTTTACGGATTTAATGAAAGATGTGAAACAGGGACTGCGCCGTTTATGCTGCGCTGATTCCGATGTTCTCTTCATGACCGCTTCCGGCACCGGCGCTTTGGAATGCGCCATCGCCGCACTGCCGGTGAAATCCAAAATACTGGTGGTTCGAAACGGATATTTCAGCGATAGATTATTTAAAATCGCAAAATTCCATTTCCATGAAGTATTCATATTCGATATCCCTTTCGGGGAGGCTTTAAATGAGGAGCATGAAACGGATTTACTGGATTTATCTGAACAGATTGAAGCCGATGTGATAATCTGCGTTCATCTGGAAACCTCCTCAGCGCTGGTGAATGATATTACTATAGCGGGCAGGATAGGATGTGAATTAGGCGTGTTGACTATTGTCGATGGCATGTCTTCACTGGGCGCGGTTGAATGCAGATTGGACAAATGGGGGATCGACTGCTTTATATCCTCAGCTTATAAATGCCTGATGTGCCCGCCGGGATTGAGTTTCATCATCGCCAATGAAAAATATTTCGATATTGCAAAGAGGAGATGGTCTTTTTCCTTCGATAACGATAAATTATTACTGAAATCCAGGAGGGATGATTATCTATGGAGTCCCAGCGTATTAAGTCTATTATGTCTTAAAGATATAATAAATAATATTATAGCTGCCGGGAAACATTATTATTCTTCATTGAGTGATAAAGCAGAGCTGTTCCGGGATAAACTATCGCAGGCGGGAATGGATTTTGTAGGAAATATTGATTATTTTTCACCATGCTTCACCGCGATCAAACTTGAAGAGCCTGCCGCGGACATAATACTCCCGCAGTTGAAAGAAAAACACGGAATAATAATCGGCAAGGGGATGGGTGAACACGCTGATAATATTTTAAGAATTGGACATTATCCATTCAGAACAATGGAGGAGTTGGATATACTGGCGGAGGCGCTGATCGATATAATGAAGGATGAGTGATAACACTTTTGTATTCGAAAAGGCAGGATTGAGACAATCCTGCCTCCACGGTAGATGTTCTTCTTGTGGAGTCGGGATTGTCTCAATCCCGACATCATAAATATGTGGTGTCGACTCTCCGCAGTCGACAGCATATAAAATTGTTTCGGATTTCGAATTTGTTCACTAAAGTCCAAAGTCCAAAGTCTAATTAAGGGCGGTTTGATGATTTTATTATTCAAATTGTATGTGTCAATTTCAGTAATGTTTTTCACTTCATCAGATTTTGAATCCTCTGAAAATGTCTATAACGCAAGTATAGCTGATCCCGAAGGGTGCACCACCGCTTTAATCGCCGGATGGGCGGCTCCTGACGGCAGACCCTTATTATGGAAATGCCGCGATGTTTCCCTTTGGGAGCAGGAGTTCCACTATCATGATGAAACTCCCTATTCCTTCATCGGCATCACTTATGTCAACGAAGAGACGCAGGTGTGGGGCGGCGTCAATGAAGTTGGTTTCGCAATTGAAAACGCCAACGCTTGGAATTTCGATGATTCCAGCGGGGTGCCGGATGATGACGGCGTCATTCAGTATCACGCATTGCAGACCTGCGCCACGGTGGAGGAATTCCTCGCTTATATGGACACCACCGCCCGCATCGGCCGTACCAGGCCTTCGATTTACGGAGTGTTCGACGCATTCGGCGGGGCAGGGATGTTAGAAGCTTCCTTATATGAAAACTTCTGGTTCGACGCCAATGACACTTCATTAGCGCCGGAGGGGATAATGGTGCGGGCGAATTTCGCCTATGCCGGAGGGCCCAATCATGTGGGGCAGTACCGCCATGACCGAGCGCTGGAACTTATAGAACCGGCGGTGGCGGATAGCTCCATCTCCGTCAATTTCCTGTTCGATATTGTTTCCCGCGATTTGACTACCGAATACCTTGATCCCTATCCCCTGCCCTATCAAGGATACTATATATACAACGGAGATACGCTCAATTTCAGTATCCGCGACCATGACGCTATCAACCGCGAGATTACTCAGTCCAATTATATAGTGCAAGGCATTATTCCGGGCGAAAATCCCTTAACCAGCACTCTATGGGTGCAGGTTGGCGAACCGATAATGACGCCTTATATGCCGCTGTGGGTAGCGGCGGGCAGTGTTCCTTTGGAAGTTGACGGAGAAAACGGGTCATCGATATGCCTGAGGGCACGGGAGCTGTTCAATTACTTATATTATCCCTATCCCGATCCCTATGATGATATTATAAACACCAATAAGATTTTAGATGTAAGCGGTTACGGCGTATTATCGGAAGTGCGGCGGGTGGAGCAGGGATATTACGATTTCGTACAGGCGAAAGTGGAAAACTGGCGGAGTTCATTTCCGCCGGCGGAAGAAATCGAAGCTCTGCAGGATTCCATCGCCGAATTAGTGTACAATGAATTAACCGAACCCTTCCCTGTCGATGACCTGGCGGTGAATTATGAAGCGGACAGTTTGAGATTGTCCTGGCCGCCGGTGGTGAGGACATTGTTCAGCGATACCATCAGCACGGCAAGATATTCTATCTATTCCGGCGAAACCGCTGAACCCTACAGCGGAATCGAAATTCTGCTGGGAGTGACCAGCGACACCACTTTCGCAATTGAAATCAATTCCGGTGAAAATTCAGGATTTTATCAGGTGCGGGCGGTATATCCCTAAAGAAAGAATGTAACAGTTTAGCTTTCTGAATTTCAGGATTATGTATGTCCGGGTCAGGGACGACCCGGACTACGAGACTAAGGTAGGCGGGGTCGTCCCTGACCCCGCCATCTTCAAAAAACTAAACAGTTACGAAAGAATAATGAACAAGGAACACCGAATATCGAATGATAAATTCAACCAAAGAAATAATCCCCCTTAGTCCCCCTTTAATAAAGGGGGAAATATGACTCCCCCCTTTACTAAAGGGGGGTGGGGGGGATTAATTAAGATACTTTAATTAAAGTGGTAGGCGGGGGGTTTATCCCCCCGCACAATTTGTCGGGGGACAAGCCCCCGACCTACCATTTTTTGATTTTCAAATCAGCATAAAATCGAATTTAATGCTGTCAAACAACTATATAGGGACACTACCAAAAATTTTAATCACTTGCAAAAAATGCTTCGCCCTGTAAAAATATATAATTCCGCTTATTTAAGCGCTTATAGGGTTTATCTCCCCGCATCAGATATCAGGGGATGAACCCCTGACTTACTCTATGGAGGTTATATGAAAAAAGCCGCAATTATCCAATCATTCTACATCCCCTGGAAAGGCTATTTCGATATCATCAACAGCGTGGATGAATTCATCCTGTTCGACGATATGCAGTATCCCCGCAGGTTCTGGGTGAACCGCAACCGCATTAAAACTCCCGAAGGTTTTAAATGGCTCTCTATTCCGGTTAAAGTGAAGGGAAAATTCCATCAGCCGATCAAGGATGTGAAAATCGATTATCCCGGATGGAATATGAAACACTGGGAGACAATCAAACGAGACTATTCCAAAGCCCCCTGCTTCAAACATTATTCGGATATTTTTGAGGAGTTGTATTTAGGCTGCGAAGAGGAATATATCAGCCGCATCAATTACAGATTTATATCGAAAATATGCGAATTGCTGGGGATTAAGACTAAGATAAGCTGGTCGATGGATTATAATTTAGTCGAAGGTAAGACCGAACGGCTGGTGGAACTATGCCGGCAGGCGGGCGCCGATGAATACATATCCGGTCCCGCCGCCAAAGCTTACATTGAAAAGGAAAAATTCAAACGAGCCGGTATCAAACTGACCTATTTCGATTATTCCGGTTATGAAGAATATACTCAACTGTATCCACCGTTTATCCATGAAGTCAGCGTCATCGATTTGATTTTCAACACCGGAGATTACGCCAAATACTATTTGAAGAGCTGAATACTGATTCATGTCATTATTGAGATTCAAATATGATTTTTCGTTATCGATTGTCATCCCGGTTTTCAACAACGCTAAAGAATTGAACGCTCTGCAAGAACGACTGAGCACGGTTTTACCAAATCTGAGTCCGATTTATACTATTATCTATGTTGATGACGGCAGCGTTGATGATTCTCTGAAGATACTTTTAGCCCTGCAGAAGCGGGATAATAATATTCGGATAATCAAACTCACCCGCAATTTCGGACAGATGAACGCAATCGCCGCCGGATTACAGCATACGAGCTCGGATATAATCATTATAATGGACGCTGACCTGCAGGACCGCCCGGAAGATATTGAGAAACTTGTCGATGCGCTTGTTCAATCCGGTAAGCCGATGGCGATAGCGAAATCTTCCCGCCGGGAAGACAGCATATTTAGAAAGATCGTTTCCAGGCTCTTCAATATCATCTCTAAAAAAGCGACCTGCCTGCCGTACGAACCGGGATTGCGGATATTTCGGGCTGTCAGGCGGGAAGTTATCGATAAATTGAACAATATCAAGGAAAACACCGCTTCTCCCATAAGCCTCCTGCACTGGATAGGAATCGAATACGAAGTTGTTGAATTGAAGCGGGATAAAAGATACGCCGGTAAAAGCGGCTACACTTTGAGGAAGATGATGAAATTATCTATGGATAGGATATTCGCTTATTCATTGTTCCCTATCCGATTGTCAACCTATATTGGTATCATCTTGGGAATCTGCGCATCATTAGCAATTAGTCTTTTAACAGCCGGATTGTTTTTTGGAGTTAAACTGCCGGTATTTACCCTCTTTTTCACTGTTATATTACTGTTGTTCTCGCTGGTATTCATCTTCCTTGGAATCATCGGCGAATATTTGGGCAGGATATATGATGAGGTGCGGGGAAGGCCGAGGTATGTTATCGATAAGATTTATGACAAAGACATTGATGGTGGTTAAGTTCGGCAGCCCGGTTTCTCCGAAACCGGGGTATATTTCAGACCACCAGGTTACGCCCGAAAACGGGCTTGAAACCCGGCGGGAACGGAATTCGCTGGCAGGTCACACCCGCCTGCGGCGCACCCCGAAGCATGAAAATAGCTTCAAGGGCGAACACATGGGTTCGCCCCTACATTATCGGTTTTTTTGTAGGGGCAGACCTTGCGTCTGCCCTTCATTCAATAATTCTTAGGTGGGTTAAGAACCCACCCTACTGCTATTTTCAAGAGAAAAATGAATGATTCGAAGAAAAATGTGATTATCATCGGCGGTTTAGGCAACGGTTCGGTCATAGCCGCCGCTATAAGGGACGCTAACCGGAGGGGTTATAACGAATGGCAGGCTGTCGGATACCTCAATGACAGAATTATAAAAGGCGATAGTATCGAAGGTCTGCCGGTATTGGGAAGTCTCGATGATATACAATATTTTACCTGCAAGGGGTATTATTTCATTTACACCATTTACCGTATCGACGGGCAGAATTACCGCATTGAACTATTCAAAAGGCTGAATATCCCGGAGGAACAATTAGCGGTATTCATACATCCGGCCGCCTATATCGCTGATAATGTTCATATCGGTTTCGGAACTGTGGTGATGCCCAATGTTTCCATATCGCCGGGAACTACTATCGGGAAATGCTGTCTGATAATGGTCAACGCCACAATCGGTCATAATAATAAAATCGGCGCTCACTGCCACTTCGCCGCTCAATCCTGCTTGGGAGCTTACTTGAATATCGGAGACGGCGTCCATATAGGATTGAACGCAACCGTTAGAGAAAATTTGACTTTAGGTAAGTATTCCGCTTTAGGGATGGGAGCGGTCTTACTGAATGATATTAAGGAATACGAAATATGGGCTGGCGTCCCCGCCAAGTTTCTGCGTAACAGTAAAAGGGAATTTGAATGTCTTCCGATAGACCATACTTCCGGACATTGAATGATTTTCAACCGGGAAGAGTGTTCCAGCATTGGCCCGGAAAGACTATTACCGAAAGCGATAATAATCTCTTCTGCCTGCTGACCATGAACAACAATCCTCTGCACCTCGATGAGGAGTATGCGGGGAAGAGCCAATTCGGTAAAATTGTGGTGGCGGGGACTTATGTTATCAGCCTTGTGATAGGGATGTCTATGCCGGATATTTCCGGGTCAGCCATCGCCAATTTGGAATATGAAAAGATCGTGCATGAAAATCCGGTGTTCATCGGCGATACCATATACGCCCGCAGTGAAATTTTGGAAGTGAAATCCTCGGATAGCAAACCGGACAGAGGAGTGATCACCGTCGAAACCGAGGCTTATAATCAGCGGAACGAAAAAGTACTGACCCTGCGGCGGAAAGTGATGATTCCAAAAACACCGGCTTTGGACTTTGGACTTTAGATGTACTATTCCTTAAGGTTATATTACACCTTTAATTGTCATTGCGAAAGCGTGAATCCGGCGGCTGCCGGATGAAGGCTTGAAGCAATCTCTCTTATTAATAATCAATTAGAGAGATTGCCGCAAGGCTTTCAGCCTTTCGCAATGACA
>JADHWD010000099.1 GCA_016783645.1 bacterium | reverse complement strand
ACCTTAGTCTTGTAGTCCGGGTCGTCCCTGACCCGGATATACATAATCCCAAAATTCAGAAAGTTAGAATCTTACATGTTCTTTTAAGTTATATAATATCAATCAGATGGCGGAGTATTTTAAATAGCACAACGCGTTTGTTTAATTATAATGAGCGACATTAATTTTAATCATTCAATAATCCCCCCTGCCCCCCTTTTTTAAAGGGGGACTAAGGGGGATTACACACAATTACCCATACAAAACAGCGAAGTGCCATATTTTAACTCTTTTAACAAATCTCTATCACCGTCATTCTGGCAAGCGAAGCGCGTCCAGAATCGGTACATTGTCATTTATTCCGTCCGATTCCGGACAAGCCGGAATGACGGTGTATATGTGCTGTCGACTGCGGGGAGTTGACAGCGCACGCTACCGCTAATACAGCCTATCCGACATACTCATGACCATGACCATGGGGGCTGGGATGCGTTCCATAGCTGGGTATCATGGGTCCATGGCTTATCCGGCCGCTTTGGCGGGCTGCTAATTGCTGGGCTTCATGATGCTCGCGGGCTCTTGCATTAGCCTCCCGGTTAATTCTTTCCAGGTCTTCACCGGTTGTCTGGGGGCTGCCCGCTGCCATTTGTTGGGCTCTTGCGACAGCGGCTCGAGCTTGAGAACGGCTGATTGGCTGAACATTGTAGCCACTTACGGGACCACCGAGTTGAGGCACTCCACCGGCTGGAACCATTCTACCCGCGCCACCTGCACCGCCGCCGGCTCCACCTGCGTCTCCGCCGCCACCGGCGCCTTCGGCTCCGCGGGCTCTTTCAGGCACACCGCGATCCTGTGGTCTGGCGCCTTCTTGACCTCTCCTAACAGTGGACTCATGTTCTATAGCCCCGCTTGGCAGATAACGATAATTTGCGGGGTCAACGACACCACCAGCGCCGCCGCCGCCATCCGCTCTACCAGCCCTGCCTGCATCTCCGCCATCTCCCCTTCCATGAACACCTCTTCCCCTTTCAAAAATCCTAAAATTTTCTCCCAGCTCCCCCCTGACACTTTCATCAGCTCGCCTTTCTTGAGCTCCTCGCAAATCATTAGCGGCCGCTCTTTGCGCCGCTGGATCTACAGCGGGGGGTGGTGCGCCAGGACCGCCAGAGTCACCGGCTCTGCGGGCTTCACCCGCCTGCACGGGTGCCACAACACCCTGTGTATTATAAGAACCCGTGGGACCGGTGCTGATGATGCTGGGGCCCCCCAAGATACCGATGACGACTCCTGCCGAGGCAGCGGCTTGGGCATATGCCTCTAGACTGGGGGATTCGTCTGTGACGCCGGGGATTGGGCGGCCAGCCGCCTTTTCTTGAGCTTCGTAAGCTCTACGCCTTGCCGCACGACCACCGTATTCGCCATAGGGGTCATGTGCTGGATTTCCTCCTACTCCACCTACTGGCATGACTTTCTCCTTTAGTTAATTATATTATTATGTTTATTTGTTGATTTTCTTTTTGCACATTGAAGTTCCTGAGGTCAGATAGGTGAGACTCGATTTTTTCTCTAATAGAATGCAGTTTTGTGGTGATCATCAAATTACTTTTATGAATGTCTCGCAATTTGTTCACCAATTCCCTTGGTATCTTATCATAGATCTGCATTTCAATAGTTTTGTATGATAAATCCAGTTTCATATCCAATCTCTAATATTGTTCAACAATTTCAACTAATATCTCACCTGTGAATTCCCTATGGGTAATTCCATAGTTCATACTATCAAGTCGATAGCGGTCTGCTTGGTGGAAACATTTGATTCTCTGAGAGTTGCCAAGTATAAGTTGATTTGATTCAATTGTCCCTGAAGCCGGATGGTGAAATCAATCCGCTTGGTGTGAGCGAATTCGAGCTGATAAGTAAGCTCCTTGAATATCAAGTCGAAATGCTTGATGCGGGGAAATTCCGGCGGTAATATACCCAGGTTAATCATTTTCATCACCCCAGCATTCGATTGATGTTCAGTCGATTGAGCGAATTATAGAAATCGTGGCTGTATGCAGCAGTATCCCCGTTCGATCCAATGGTGAACCGGTCGCGGTAATTCTCTTTAAAAGGCATTTCATGTTTCACCACCGCTTTATCAGGATTGATGAACGGTCTCTGCTTGAAAAACGGAACCGCCTCATACTGTAGTTTATTTAAAGATATGCGATCGCTCATTATCAACTCCATATATCAACAATATTAGCGCTGCGGTAGGGATAACCCGCGCTTAAAGCGGTTCTGGCGCGGCGGAATGAAGGTGATATTTCGCTCCCCGGCGCTAAATAATTATTCACTAATCCCGCGTCTTTACGCATATTTTCCGCTAAAGTGTCGGACTTATCCAATATATAAGCCAGTCCCGGATGCTCCTTCAAGTATTCCCGGTCGAAGGGACTTTCATTAATTTCATCAGCCGCTCTGCCGGCGAGATGCTCTTTGTAAATCTCATTAGCGAAAGTGTGTTTATCCTCCAGCGTATCAAATCTCACTGTCGAATCCGCCAGTGAATTTCCCGGATTGACTATTCCGTCGGCGGCGATATCGCTGGCAAGCTGGGGATTCCGTTCAAGATAAGCGGCGTTAAAATCGCCCTGCCCGGATAATGCTCTACCTGCCTTTTCTATAGCTTCCTCCTGAAACTGCTCCTTCATACTGCCGTAATAGCGTTTGAAATTTTCGCCGTCTTGAGGGCGCTGATTCAAGATTTCCACAAAACCGGGATTGTTCTTCAGATAAACCGCCGCTTCCGGATTCTCTTTTAAAAACTCCGCATCGATTCCGGTTTCCGGATTCATATCAGCCGCCGTATCAACAGCCAATTGTTCACGGACATCATCGGAATAGGATTCCCGGACTTCATCTGTCAAGCCCCGCGCTAGGTCTTCGTCATCATTTAATTCTGAAGATATGCCTCCGGCGTCGATAGCGATCAGCCTGGATTCATCAGGATTAGCGGCGAGGTAAATGTCCGAAACCGGGTTAGTGGAATTAAGCCGTTGTCTTGCCGCCCAGTTTATCCGTTCATTTAAATCCGCTTCATTCAAGCGTTCTCCGTCTAAGTACTCATCCCGCAGTTCATCATCACCGGCGAGCTGCCCGCCGGTCTGAGGATGCTGTTTCAGATAAACATATCCTTCTACTTCGCCGAAATCGGGTCTTTCAGCGTTTTGAATATCATCCTCATGAAAAACCGGCCTCTGCGGCGTTATCTGGTGGCGGTTGTCGATGGGAGCGTCATTGACATAGACATCGGGATTAGCCAGCCCGTCGAATTTTCCCTTCACGATACCCCGAAAATCCTTCAAAGGTCTGGTACCGAATGGTGAAGGATTTAGAGAATTGACGCCGCGGTAGGAACTGGTCCGGCGATTGGGTTCATCGGCGGCGGCGCTGAAACGAGAAGCGTCGGAAGACGAGGCTTCTATCTTCTGCGCTAAATCGGGATAGCGGGCGAGGAATTTCGCCGCATCGCGCCGCCCCGATGATAAAGCCGATAATATGTCATTGCCGGAAGACATGATAAATTAACTACGGATATACAGAATTTAAAAAGTTCAAAGTTCAAAGTTCAAAGTTCAAAAAAAGGAAAAGGTGTAATGTCATTGCGAAAGGGTGAAAGCCTTGTGGCATCTCTCTAATTGATTATTAATAAGAGAGATTGCTTCGCTTCGCTCGCAATGACAATAGGCGTTTTTGCTATTTTCGGAAAGACTGTCCAACCCTTAGACCTTATTTTCAGAGCAAAAATTAAAATATTATGAAAGGAATTTTGAAAAATTTTAGAATGATTTTTATAATAGTGTTCAAAAAAAATGTTACAATCTCTAAAGAATTCTTCAATTATGTCGATAATTAAATCAAAGGCCAACTAAAAAAGGCGAAAACCTTCTCTCACACCACGGGTACATTGAACCCGCCCTGGCCGCAGGGAAATAAAGGATTTAATACGACTGGCACTCGTAAGAAATCTAATCGCTTTGCCGAAGTGAAAACTCCGGGGTTGGCCTCATCCTAAAAATCAATCAATACTGCTCTTTGATACAACGCCGAAAAGATCATGAATTGAAAACTTCATGAGCAAGGGGGAAACCATAGCGGTACCAGCTTTCACCGGTGAAACGCTGTTCTTCGGGAGTCGCTTCGCTTTGATCGGAATCGGGGACTTCCGAAGCAGGTTTAACGGTTTCCGAAGCGGAGATTTCCAATGTGTCGGAGGTGGATAAAGCGGTTTCGGATTCCGATGTTTCCACAGATCTGCTCCTATTTTCGCTGCGCTCCGGATAAACAGGTTTGACGGGATCGATTCCGGCGGAAGATGTGATCGGATTAATCATCTTTGTTCCCCTTGGAAAGCAGTTTATCCGCTATATTGGATAAAGTATCATGGCGGTTATAAAAGCCGCTGTCAATCCGCTGGCGGATCTGATTAAGACGAAATTCATCCAATGAAGTCCCGCTGATTTCGGATAGAGCATCATTGATTGATGTCTTTTCGACAGCCTGGCGGAATACTTGGTTAAATTCACCTTTTTGGGGTTTCGGCGTTTTTTTAGCCTTGGGATTTGGCGCGGTTTCACCTGCGCCGAATATCTTCTCAATATTCACTAAAGACCTCCTTGGCGCTGCAGCCTGTTTTCATTCAAAAGAAAACCGGCGGATTAATACAACTCCTCTCACACCCGTGGCCGCGGGTAAGAGGGATTCGCAGTTACATCTATCTTCACCTGTGAATAGCACAAATTCCGTGCCAAATCCTTAGATAATTGGAAAAGCCGCCTATATATTATCATAAGCGGCTTTTTTTTATATATTTAAATACTTATTACAAGGACTTCAATTGAACTTCAAGACATTCCTCAATAATAGAAAAATCCCTCCACCGGCACCTTTTCGTTACACCCGGCGAAGGGATTGTTTTATATTACATATTTTATATATTGTGGTGTCGACTCTCCGCAGTCGACACCAACTTTTTGTATTTTAAAGAGATGCTGTCAACCGCAGAGGGTCGACAGCACATAGCTTAAATTGTTTTATGTATTTGTTACTATTTCGTAACGCTAATTCATTTGCGGTACCTATCCGCCTCAATCGAATATTTCTTCAACTTTTCCTGCAGGTTCTTGCGGGCTAATCCCAAATACCTTGAAGCCTTACTGACATTCCCTTCAAATCTGGCTAAAGTCTTTTCGATATATTCCATTTCAAACCGTTCTCTGGCTTCTTTGAGCGTGAGTTCATCGGGAGGTTCCGAAGCCAGCAGCTTCACAATGTTTTCCGGCAGATCATCCGGCTGGATTACCGCTGATGAAGCCATCACCACCGCCCGTTCGACTGCGTTCTCCAGCTCCCGCACATTACCGGGCCATTCATAAGCCATCAATAAATCCATCACATCATCGCTGAATGACATCCTATTAAAGCTGGTGTGTTTCAGATACTTTCTTAAAAACAACCTCGCTAAATCCGGGATATCCTCTTTCCGTTCCCGCAGAGGCGGTATATGCAGGGAAATCACATTCAGGCGGTAGAATAAATCTTCGCGGAAACACCCTTTTTCCACTTCGGAACGCAGATCCCTGGAAGTGGCGGCTATCACCCTGACATTCACCTTGATAGTCTGATTGGAACCCACCCGCTGGAACTCCTTCTCCTGCAACACTCTTAAGAATTTGCTTTGAATAGCGGGTGATATTTCGCCGATTTCATCGAGGAATATAGTTCCGTCGTCCGCCAGTTCAAACCGCCCTTTGCGCTTGGAGTAAGCCCCGGTGAAAGCCCCCTTCTCATGGCCGAACAGTTCCGATTCCAGCACTCCTTCCGGTAAAACCGCGCAGGATACTTTTATAAAAGGTTTATCTTTGCGGAAACTGTTGGAATATATCCAGTAAGCCATCAATTCTTTGCCGGTGCCGCTTTCGCCGGTTAAAAGCACAGTGGTATTACTGCGGGCGATCTTGTTCACCACCGATTGATATATCTCCGCCATCTTGCGGTTGCGGCTTTCGCGGTGAGTGAACGGATACTTTTCGTCACCGCTGTCCCGCCGGGACTCCGCCTTAGAAGTCAAAGCCTTTTCAACTTCGACTCGGATATCAGCTTGACGGAGCGGTTTCACTAAATAGCCGTCAGCGCCCATCTTCAACGCTTCCATTATCTTAGTCAGATTATCTTCAGGCGCTAAAGCCACAATTTTCACATTAGGACCGGCGGTTTTCGCCTCCCGTAGTAACTGCTGAATGTCCTCCATATCCGCTTCCACCATTATCACATCGAAGGAACGGCTGGAAAGCAGTCCCGCCGCTTCGATACCGGTATTTGATTGATACAGGCGGAAACCGTTGACGGACAGGCTGTCTTTTAAAGCCTGCCGCACCTCCTTCGACGGAGATACCAGCAATATGTCGGCGGATTGGGGCAAATTTGTTAAGCGTAATTTGTTCTGAAAATTGCTGTTAGTTGTCAGCCTTTAGCTGTTAGTGATTCATTACTGCCGGGTTTCAATCCGCAAGACAACGGATGACCCGGTGGTATAACATAATCCCCGGTTTCAGAGAAATCGGGCTGCCGCTTACCGCTTATTACTTGTCACTTGCCAACTTACATCTGTACACATTCAGGCGGAGAGGCAGAGTTACAATACACCCTTCCATTTCTATATATCGGCAAAATATTATTAAACTTTAATGTAACTTATTGCTTTAACTATACTTACATATAAAGTGAAGGGTAAATTTTCTTTAAAGGACAACTGAATTTTTTGTTATTTTCGGACTTTAAACAAAAATATAATAGGCGGGGGATTTATCCTCTCGCACAATTTGTCGGAAGACAAATTCCCTACCTGCCAATTGGAAATGTGAACCTTTATGCGCCAGCGGCGCGCCCCGAAGCATGAAAATAGTTCGACCCCTTCGGGGTCGTCAGGATTAATGTTCCACTTCCGTAGGTTTCACCTACGGCTATTCATGTTTTTCCCCTTCGGAGAAGGGCGGCCTGCCCCAACATTTACTGTTCACCGTTCACTGTTTACTGTCAATTGTTGACTATTCTCAGATTAATACTATACTTTGAACTCTTAACTCTTAACTCTTAACTCTTAACTCTTAACTCAAAACTTCTCCCGGTCAACCTCCTCCGCCTTCACTATTGCGATAGCGGCGGCGTATTCCTGTGTGTGAGTCAAACTCAACTGCACTATAGGATTCTTCAGAGCTATAGCGGCTTTACCGTGAAATTTTATCGAAGGCTTTCCCTTATCCCTGACCACTTCCACATCCTTCCAGTTCAGATGCCGGTTGCCGACACCCACACCTAACGCTTTACCGACTGCTTCTTTGGCGGCGAAACAGGCGGCTAATGAGTTTTCCGGAAACCGCTTCTTCCGGCAGTAGGCGATTTCATCGTCCGTGAAGCATCTTCTTAAAAACCGCTCATTGTCTTTCAACTTGGCGATGCGGCGTATTTCAATCAGATCGATCCCCACTCCTTCAAGCGCCATTCAATTCCTCTAATATACTCAATAATTCGGAGATATCATCAATTTCATAATCCGCGCCGGATTCTAAGGTGCCGAAGGTGTCGCCGTAACGGGCGAAGGCGGTTTTAATACCCAGCTTGGAAGCGCCCGCCATATCCCGCTGAGGCCAATCGCCCACCATCAAAGCCTCTTCCGCTTTCACCTGTAATAACTCCAGCGCTTTCAGAAACGGTTTGGGATTCGGCTTAAAAACACCTGTGTCCTCGAAAGTCACCACATGGTCGAAGATATGCTGGAGGTTGAGGTAGCACAGCCTCAGCCAGGCGGGTTTAGAATAAGCGTCGGACAGCACCGCTAATTTATATCCCCGTTTTATCAGTTCTATCAAAGTGAGATTGACATGGGGATACAGCACTAAAGCCGCTTCTCGCGCTTTACGGTAAGCTACAATCCCCGCCGCTAATATCTTGTAATTTATCTCGCCGAATTCCCTTAATAGGAATTTATCGAACACCTCCTGGAATTCCAATCCCTCTTCTTCATACACTTCATAAATCTTGCGCTTGATTTCCACCGCTTCCAGCTTCAATCCCGCATCGATCATCGCCTTGATAGCGGCATCTACCGCCTCCTCCTTCATCTTCATGAAGTCCACAAGCGTGTTGTCCAAATCGAATATTATGGCTTTTATCATATTTTCCCTGAAAATAGCCGACAGTTGACAGTCGACAGTGAGTAGGGGCGCGGTTTCCGCGCCCAAAAATATCCGTTTAAATCAGGGCGGGGGAACCCCGCCCCTACAAATGTGGGATGACTTGCAGGGATGGACGGCATCCGCCCCTATTTAAATTTGAATATGCATCCTGCTAGGGCGAAGCATTTTGGAAAGATTGTAGAAATGTGTTAATGATGGCAAAAATGCTTCGCCCCTACATTTCGTGAATATATGTTTTTATTAAGCGTTCATGCCCTTAGTCCCCCTTTAAAAAAGGGGGGAAGGGGGGATTATTGAATGATTGGTACTAAAGCCGCTCATTATAAAATCCCTCTTCTCGTTGATCATCAACTTCCCCACTTCTTCGTAACTTTATAGTAATATTGACTTGAAGAAACCGCTTTGTAATCCGTAAAGCTTATTCTGTTAGTGACCGCCAATAGTTTTTCCCGGCAGGGGCGGAAGTTTTTTGTGCTACCGCAGTAAATATTGAACTCTCCTTCATATCCGGGGCAATCCCAGCTTAATACTATATCTTCTCCCGCCCTTTTGATTTTCACATTATCGATCTCCGGGGCTGAAGGATTGATTATATCGATGACTGTCAAACCTTCCTCCGCTTCGCAATCCTTCCCGCTTTTAATATAGCGGTCGACTAATACCGGATCGTTACCGAAAGCAATAGTGTTATCACAGATTAACCTATCTGCAACATTCAACCTGAATTTCATTCCTAAGGGATAATTGATACGGTCATAAACAGATTTTAGTTTATTTTCAGGGTATTCGTTCAACCAATTTTCCTTCTCTTCCGCTTGGAAGCATTGCAGAAAATTATTGCGGCAGGGATGGGAAATTTCTTCGGCTGCATTGAACACAATTCCGGTTTGGAATTGGCAGAAGCGGCTGAGGTGGGGATAGGGTTTAAGTTTCAATTCTTCGACTTCTATAGGATAATCCAGCTGATCATCGAAGGGGATTTTTTCAGCGGCTTGAATTTCAGCGCTATTGAAATATCCGCAAGCTTTTACTGTCCAGGGTATGAAATCCACTGTATCAATACCTGCCGTCTTCATTAAATATTTCAACTCTTCAATCAGAGCAGTCAATATCGTGAAATCCGGTATCTTCGCTTCATCGGCGTTGAACAGCTTCAATCCCAGACGGCTCTCTTTCATCACGCCGGGAAAGATAGTGTTGAATAATTTATTTGGCGGTATATCGTTATAAAGAGTTTTCAATCCCGCAGATATCATAGCCTTGATGACAGCGGGATTCAATCGACAATTTATGTAAGCGGTTTCATCATATACCCGCACTATTTTAGGCTGATGAAAGAATCTTGCGGGCGGGACACTCCTATCTTCAATAGCGGCTTCGGGATCGATCAAATATCCCACCGCCGCTTTAGCGAATTTCTCTATAAATCCCCGCCGCTCCATGAATAATCCTTATAAGACCTTGGAAACAAATCTTGATTTATTTGGCTCTTCGCTGTTTTGTATGGGTAATTGGATTTTTATATACTAACCTATTGTTGATAATCAACATATCGAATCCTGTCATACCCGCGAAAGCGGGTATCCAGCAATTTTTCACGAAGGGAGACTGGATTCCCGCTTGCGCGGGAATGACAATTGGGGATGGTTTGCCGAATAAACGGGGAGATTTTTATTTTAAAATTTCTTTTACCCACACGATATAGCGAAGAACCATTTATTTTTAAGATAGGGTAAAGGGTCATGGGTAAAAGGTAACAAAAGTTTGCCAGTTGACAAGTCCGCAAGTTGGCAAGTTAATCTTTGATATATGAATTACTTGCAAAAATCCTCAAAGGGTAAGCCTGTATCTGTAGGGGCGAAGCATCTTCAGGAAAATGATGAAATATTTGAATATGATGGTGAAAATGCTTCGCCCTAGCAGGATGCATATTCAAATTTAGGTAGGGGCGGATGCCGTCCATCCCTGCAAGTCATCCCACATTTGTAGGGGCGGGGTTCCCCCGCCCTGATTTAAACGGATATTTTTGGGCGCGGAAACCGCGCCCCTACATCATGTGTTTTATA
>JADHWD010000098.1 GCA_016783645.1 bacterium | reverse complement strand
AATGCTTTGCTCCTACAACAATTTTTTATCCCTTTTATCCCCTTAATCCCTGTTAATTATCTTGAGTCTTTAACCTTTTGCATTGTGTATCTCTGTGTTCTCTGTGGTGAATATCAAATTTCAAATATCTTTGGCTAGAATTTAGACTTTAGACCCAGGACTCAAGACTTAGAACAAGGGCGAGCACATTTGTTCGCCCCTACTAGACCCCAGACCTTAGACCCTAGACCCTATTTTCAAAGTAAATGATCCTTCAAGCGGATAATCTAAAAATTATATTTTAATTTTGCAAGTTAATTTATTGCAAAAGATGAAACATTCTCCTGACTTACTTATAGCTATATTCGGAAAACTCATTTGCTTTTGCCTGCGGAATTTGCTAATTTGAAACAAGTTTCCAAGTTGACAAGTTTGCAGGCAGTCCGGCAGTAAATCATTCTGATCGAACCACTGATTAGAACTGATTTACACTGATTCTGCTGATTGTAATATCAGCGTCATCATTTTTTAATCAGAATTATCAGCGGTTCAAATATCTTGGTGGTGTCCCTGTATAGTTGTTTAACAGAATTAAATTCGATTTCATGCTTATTTGAGAATCATAAAATGGTAGGTCGGGGGCTTGTCCCCCGACAAATTGTGCGGGGGGATAAACCCCCATAAGCGCTTGAATAAGCGGAATTGGATGTGCTTATCAGGGCGAAGCATTTTTTGCAAGTGTTTGATATTTTGCTTGTTACCCTAAAATGCTTCGACCCTACATTCCGTGAAAAATGTCTTAATTAAGCGCTCATGGGATAAACCCCCCGCCTACCCTGACAATTATATAAGGACACCACCAATATCTTTAGCTGACATTTGAATATCAATCTTAAGACAGTATATGGCGTTTGAAATCATCAAAATAGAAAATCTGAAGAAATATTACCGCTTGGGTGATAGCGAAGTGCGGGCGGTCGACGGCGTCGATTTGACAGTATCCAAAGGTGAATTTTTAGGTATCGTCGGCGCTTCGGGTTCCGGCAAATCCACACTTTTAAACCTCATCGGCGGGTTGTGCACACCCACCGGCGGCAGAATTACGGTTGAAGATGGAGAATTGACCGAAATGTCATCCCGCAGGCTGGCGAAGTACCGCGCTAAACAGATCGGGATGGTGTTTCAATCCTTCAACCTCATACCCCATCGGACCGCATTATCCAATGTAGAATTAGCGCTCTATTTCAACGGCGCGCCGGCATTAAAACGAAAATCTTCCGCTCAAGACATTTTAATAAAACTGGGAATGGGAGACCGTCTCAAGCACAAACCCGACGATTTATCCGGCGGTGAACAGCAGAGGATCGCCATCGCCCGCGCTTTAGTGAAAAATCCGCCTATATTGTTAGTGGATGAACCCACCGGCAATCTCGATAGAGAAAACTCAATATCGGTGGCGGAAATCTTCGCCCAGTGGAATAGACAGGGTGGAACTATTATCATGGTCACCCATAACCTGGAACTGGCGGAAAAATACACCCATAGAATTATGAAAATGGATTTCGGCAGGATAGTGTGATCCGGCGAATTTATAGAATTCTCGTATGACATATAAAGATATTTTATCTATAGCTTTCGGCAATCTATGGCGGATGAAACTCCGCTCATTTCTGACTATTTCCGGCGTAGTGATAGGCATCGCCGCTTTTGTATCCATGATGTCATACGGCGCCGGAATACAGAAGTATGTCGCCAAAAGATTCAAAGCCCTTGAATTGTTCAACACTCTGCAGGTTATCAAATTCTCCGCCGATAGTAAGGAAATTCCCGATTCCGGATTAGTCAGGAGTCTTGACGCCGCAGCCTTAAAAGAAATCTCCGCTATACCGGGAGTATTATACGCTTACCCGGAAGAAACTTTCCCGGTGGTAGTGGAATTCGGAGAAGAATCGGTTAATACTACCGCGCAGTCACTGCCGGCGGAGGTATCAGAATTAGCGGCTTTTAAAGATTTGTTCGCCGGCAGATTCTTCCAATCCGATTCCGCCAATGAAGTTGTCATTCATAGAAGTCTGATGGAAAATCTCGGCGTCACAAAACCGGATTCGATTATTGGCAGGGAAATCACTGTTATATCAGTGAAGCTTGATATTCATGAAGTTATCAGCGGTTTTTTATCGGGAAGACTCCCCACGCCGTCATTAGCCGAACGAAGGCTGAAATTCATCGTTTGCGGCGTCACCAACATCGAAATGGATTTGGGATTCACACTGAAAAGAATAATTATCCCTGCACAAACCGCCAAATCAATTGAAAAGCTGAACTTCGCTAATCCTTTTGAATTGATCAAGATAATTCAAGGCAGGCATGAAGAAGGATATCCCAATATAACCGTCCGTATTAAATCGGCTGAATATTACGAAAATGTGAAGGAATCGATTCAAGCTATGGGATTCGACACCTGGAGTTTCAGCGAGCAGTTCGATGAAATCCGCAAGATGTTGTATATCTTCGATGCGATGATGGCGGTGGTGGGATGTATCGCCTTGATAGTGGCTTCGCTGGGGATAGTCAACACTTTAATGATGTCTATCATAGAGCGTCAAAGAGAGATTGGAATATTAAAATCATTGGGGGCGGATAACGGTCATATCCGGCTGTTGTTCATAGTGGAAGCGAGTGTGATTGGATTTATCGGATCGGTTTTCGGAGTGCTGTTAGGCTGGATTATCACCCGTATCGGATGGACATTAGGCAAGTATATCATGGAACGAAAAGGGATACCGCTGATAGAATTTTTCGATCTGCCCTTCTGGCTGATAGCTTTATCGATAGCGTTTGGAATTTCTGTGAGTCTTTTAGCGGGATTGTATCCTTCACAAAGGGCGGCGAAAATTGATCCGGTTAAAGCCTTGAGATACGATTGATCTACCATTGTGAAAAAAATATACAAAATCTGATTTTCCTGTCCGATAATACCCGCAAATTCTTGATTTTATCATTAATGATAATTATATTTTGGGCTAAGTGAATCATTGCACATGAGAGAAAGTCCGCAAGTTTTCAAGTCAGAAAATTGAGAGCCATACTATCCTTTCAGGATGATTTTAAAAAGCAGGATTGAGATAATCCTGCCTCCACGGTTGATACTCTTTTCGTGGAGTCGGGATTGTCTCAATCCCGCCTTGTCAAACAATTAATATGTTACCAAAAATTTAAATGTACTGTTCTTTAAGGTTATATCACATCTTAAGTGTCATTGCGAAAGCGTGAATCCGCCGTACGGCGGATGAAGGCTTGAAGCAATCTCTCTGATTAATAATTATTTAGAGAGATTGCCACAAGGCTTTCAGCCTTTCGCAATGACGCATAGGATGTTCCTTTAACTGTAATACAACCTTAAATGACAATACATCTAAAATCAAAAATCTAAAATCTAAAATCATTAGTATAACATGAATCCATTTATCGGCGTTCTGATTATAATGGCGCTGGCGGGCATCATTACTTTAGCCATGCTGGCTATGTCCGTCTTCTTAGGACCGAGAAATATGCGCAATCCGGTCAAGGGTGAACCCTTTGAATGCGGTATGCCCTCGGAAGGCGTAAAGCAATTCCGCTTCCCGGTGAAATTCTATGTCGTCGCCATCCTATTCATCGTTTTCGACTTGGAACTTGTTTTCATCTATCCCTGGGCGGTGATATTCCGTGACTTAGGTATGTTCGGTTTCATCGAAATGATGATTTTTGTCTTTGTATTAGCAGTTGGATTGATTTATATTTGGAAGAAAGGAGCGCTGGAATGGAAATGAACGAAAGTTTGGGGACTATAGCTATCCCCACTCAGCTTCAAGCCGTTTTAGGATGGGCGCGGAAATTCTCCTTGTTCGTTTATCCCTTTGTAACCGCCTGCTGCGGAATGGAATATATGAGTGTGGCTTCCGCGCATTACGATTTAGACCGTTTCGGAGCCGCTCTACCCAGATTCTCACCCAGACAGGCTGACCTGTTGATGGTAGTGGGAACTGTGTCGCATAAAATTTCGCCGGTGTTAAAGAGAATTTACGAACAGATGACCGAACCCAAATGGGTGATGGCTTTCGGAGCCTGCGCTTCTGCGGGAGGCCCCTATGATAATTACGCCACGGTGCAGGGAATCGACATTATCATCCCTGTCGATATCTATATCCCGGGATGCCCGCCCAGACCGGAAACTATTTTATACGGAATCATGAAACTGCAGGATAAGATTCAGAAGCAGGAACACAAATATTAGATACTGAGAACGGAGAACGGAGAACGGAAAACGGAAAACGGAGATTCTAATTCCGATTTCCGAATTTCTTTTTCACTTTCACACCTTCACACTTTTACACTTATTTTTGGAATAAAATATGAAATATGTCATAGCGGGATGCGGATCAGCTGGTATTTCAGCGGCTCATGAGATCGCCAAATGGGATGACAAGGGTGAGATAATCATAATATCAGAAGATCACCACCCGTTTTACCGCCGCATGCATCTGGTGGAATTCATCGCCGGAAGATTGCAGGAATCGAATATTATTAGAACTGAGCAAGATGTATTCAAAGATATTGATGTAAAAGTACTGGCGGGTAAACGGATTGTTTCGATTAAACCCGAGGAGAATCGTATCCGTTTCACTGATGGGGAAAACCAGGATTATAATTTTTTATTGTTAGCGACCGGCGCTAAACCCGATCTGAATGAACTGGAGTTTTACCAGAATAATTTTTATTCGGTCAATTCCCTGAACGATGCGGTTAGACTGAAAAGAGCCGCAGCTGAAGCTGAATCGGCGGTGATTATAGGCAGTAATTTCTTAGCGGTGGAACTCGCCAGAGCTTTTTTGAATCTGGGATTGGAGACTCATTTAGTCTCCCGTAAAGAACGGTTCTGGACGCGGGACGCTATGGGGGTGACTAAAAATGATATTGAAGCTGTATTGAAAAATTCCCAAGTCCGCCGTCATGACGACCGGGGGATCGCTGATATACAAGATATTGACGGCGAAATGTGGCGGGTTATCACTAAAAGCGGCGTCAAGATTGATGCGAAATTAATTGTATCAGCGCAGAGAATGGCTCCTAATATCGGCTATACGATATATTCAGGTATTAAAACCGATCGGGGCATATTAGTCAATGAAGAACTGCGCACAAATATTCCCAATATCTTCGCCGCCGGAGACTGCGCCCAATTCTATGATATCAACCGCGGTATGCACCGGATCAATCTGGGATGGGCAAGCGGGACTAAGCAGGGGCAGACCGCAGGGCAGAATATGGCGGGAAAAGATAAGGTATATGTAATCGCCAATGATGAATTCTTCCTCGACCTTAAAGGCAAGAACCTATTGGAGAGGTGGAAATAAATTTACAGTTGATAAGATTCACAGCGAATTAAACAAATTAAACGGATAAGAAGCCGTTAATTCGGTTAACTCGTTCCCACGCTTCCGCGTGGTAATGCATAATTAAGGTATTAATTACAGATGATAGACTACAATAATTGGTACCCTTCCAAAGGCGCTTATGAGGAAGGGGATAGGATAAAACCTAAGAAATGGAACGAAGTTCCCGATGAAGTAACTGACGGAACTGAAGACAATATTGTCGAATATATCAAGAGCGAGTTTTCCGACCTGGTGATTTCTCATCACCGTTTCCGCGGCGACCGGACGGTAACCATCAAGAAGGAAGGGATTCACAAGGTTCTGCAGAGTTTAAAAGAGCATCCTGAATTCGCCCTGAACATGCTGACCGATATCACCGCGGTGGATTATTTGGGACAGCGTCCCCGCTTCGAAATCGTGTATCATCTGACTAATGTCAATAAAAGTCTGCGCATCCGCATCAAAGCTGAAGTTCCTGAAAGAAGCCCTGAAGTGGAGACTGTCACCGATTTATGGCTCACCGCCGACTGGCTGGAACGGGAAGTTTTTGACATGTTCGGCATCAAGTTCAAAGGTCATCCCGATTTAAGACGGATATTGTTATACGAAGAATTTTCCGGACATCCTTTGAGGAAGGATTACCCCTGGAACAAGCAGCAGCCGAGAGTTAAACCGATAAAACCGCCGGCGGCTTTGCCGGAATGATGATGTACTTTCAATATTTGTTATGCTGAAATTAGATGAAATAAAACAAATTATCGATGATCACAGAAGCGATATTGAAGAACTGTACAAGGTTAACCGAATCGGCTTATTCGGATCCTATGTCAGGGGCGAACAGAAAGACGACAGCGATTTGGATGTTTTAGTGTCATTTTCTGAACCGGTGAGTTTGTTCTGGTTAGTCAAAGTCGAAATATTTCTTAGTGAGATATTGGGGATTAAAGTGGATTTAGTGCCTGAGAAAGATATTAGAATTGAGTTAAAAGACGGTATTCTTAGTGAGGCTGTATTTATATGAAAAGAGATATAAAGCTATATCTGAAAGATATGCTGGACAATATCGACAGGATTGAAACTTTTATCTCTAATATGAGTTATGATGAATTCGTTGAAGATGAGAAGACACATTTAGCGGTTATTAGATGCATCGAGATAATTGGGGAAGCTTGCAAAAAAATACCTGAAAATATAAGAAATAGATATTCACAAATTCCTTGGAAAGTGATAGCCGGGACGAGAGACAAATTAATTCACGCCTATTTTAAAATTGATTTAGAGATGGTATGGAAAGTTATCAAAATTGATATACCGTCTATAACATCAGCTTTATTAGATGCTTATAAAAGTATGTTATAATATTCTATGTCCAAACAAGACTTAAAAAGCAAGCCAATACCAGCAGCTGCCTGGACGGAAGACCTCCCGATAGAGGAGATGTGGCTCAACATGGGGCCCTCACATCCCACCACTCACGGCATCGTGCGCATCAAAGTGAAGATACGCGGCGAACTGATAGTCGACGCCGATGTGGAAATCGGCTACTTGCACCGCGCCTTTGAAAAAATGTGCGAAACCCACACCTGGAACCAGTGCATCATCTACACCGACCGCCTGAACTATGTTTCGCCCATCATCAACAATGTGGGTTTCTGTTTAGGGGTGGAGAAACTGCTGGGGATCGAAGTTCCTCGCCGGGGGCAGTATTGGCGGACGCTGATGTGCGAAATCTCCCGTGTCGCCGACCATCTCACTTGTATAGGGCCTATCGCTATGGAGCTGGGCGCAATGACCGTGTTCCTTTACACCATGAAGGCTCGTGAATATATGTACGACTTGATCGAAGCGGGCAGCGGGGCGAGAATCACCACCAATTTCTCCCGCGTGGGCGGCGTCAGGTTCGACATGGAAGACGGCTTCCCGCAGAAAGCGGTTGAAGGATTCAAGGAAGTCCGCAAAGTCGCCTCCGAAGTGGACAGACTGCTCACCAAGAACCGCATATTTTACGACCGCACCAGAAATATGGCTGTTGTCACCAAAGATGAAGCGATTAGTCTCGGATTCACCGGCCCACTGTTGAGAGCTTCAGGAGTGCCCTATGACATCCGGCGCGACAAACCTTACTTGGTCTATGATGAAGTCGATTTCGCCATACCTTTAGGCACCAGGGGCGATGTGATGGACCGCTACCTCGTCCGGCTCGAAGAGATTGAACAGTCGATCAGGATTTGCGAGCAGTTGATGATGAATATGCCTGACGGGCCGGTCAATGTCGATGATCCAGCGGTTTTTCTGCCGCCGAAAGAACAGGTCTACGGCAGTATCGAAGGATTGATGAACCATTTCAAATTAATAATGGACGGGCATGGGATTCGTCCGCCTATCGGCGAAGTGTATCAGGCGGTGGAAGCGGGCAACGGCGAATTGGGTTTCTACATCGTCTCCGACGGTTCCGACCATCCGTACCGGGTGCGCTGCCGCCCGCCCTGTTTCCATTTCACCGCCGCATTGAAGAAGATGGTCATCGGAGGTATGATCGCCGATGTCGTACCCGCTTTCGGCAGTATCAATATGATAGGGGGGGAGCTGGATAGGTAAATGATGAATGATGAATTATTTAACTTGAGAATTTAATATGGCGCCGTTGAGCAAAGATCCGGAATCGTGGATAAAGCAAGCGGATTATGATTTGAAGGTTGCGGAATCAAATTATAGGAACGGCTTCCGTTTCTATGCTGTATTTTTCTGTCATCTGGCTATTGAAAAAGCGCTTAAAGGATTATATTTTAAAAAGTTAAATGAAATTCCTCCTAATACTCACAGTCATTTCTATTTAATGAGAAAGATCGGAATTGAACCGCCAGAATCTTTAGACGATTTTATAACAGATTTACAAGAAAGTCATATCGCCACCCGTTATCCTGAAGACTTTCAGAAATTGCAGGCTGAATTCACAGAAGCAATAACGAATGAAATCATCGAAAAAAGCAAGGATACATTGAAATGGATAAAAACGATGCTATAAATATAATTCGCCGATATCGTGAAGCATTGGAAGGACTGGGAGTAAATGTCGAGAAAATAATATTATTTGGTTCTTTTGCCACCGGAACTTACCATGAAGGAAGCGATATAGATTTGGTAGTCATTTCCAAAGATTTTTCCGGCAAAGGTTTTTGGGACCGAATTCATTATTTAGCGAAAGCTTTACGCATAGTCTTTGAACCAATAGAAGCGACGGGGATGACGCCGGAAGAATACGAAAACGGCGATTCGATGATTGCGTTGTTTGCGAGGGAGGGGGAAGTGGTAGGGTGAGATTCACCGGCAATAATGGGTATGACGGGTATGAACATTGAAATAGATTTGGGGATATTCGAACCGCTGATTTCCGCTGATTAATACTGATGACGCAGATAAAAAATATCAGCGCAATCGGTTTTTATCAGTCTTTATCTGCGGTTCAGATAATCGATAGAAGCGACGGGGATGACGCCGGAGGAATATGAGAACGGTGATTCGATGATTGCGTTGTTTGCGAGGGAAGGGGAAGTGGTGGGATGAGATTCACCAGCTATAATGGGTATGACGGGTATGAATATTGAAATAGATTTGGGGATATTAGAACCGCTGATAAAAGCAGATAATCAATGATGACGCTGATAAAAGCATCAGCGCAATCGGTTTTTATCAGTCTTTATCTGCGGTTCAAAACAACGATAGAAGCGACGGGGATGACGCCGGAAGAATACGAAAACGGCGATTCGATGATTGCGTTGTTTGCGAAAGATGGAGAGGTGGTGGGGTAAGATTCACTGGCTATTATGGGTATGACGGATATGAATATTGAAATAGATTTGGGGATATTAGAACCGCTGATAAAAGCAGATGATTAATGATGACGCAGATAAAAAATATCAGCGCAATCGGTTTTTATCAGTCTTTATCTGCGGTTCAGATAATCGATTAATCGATAGAAGCGGCTTCGATGACGCCGGAAGAATACGAAAACGGCGATTCGATGATTGCGTTGTTCGCGCGCGAAGGGGAAGTGGTGGGATGAGATTCACTGGCTATAATGGGTATGACAGGTATGAATATTGAAATAGATTTGGGGATATTAGAACCGCTGATGTCCGTTGATTAATACTGATGACGCTGATAATAAATATCAGCGCAATCGGTTTTTATCAGCCTTTATCTGTGGTTCAAAACAACGATAGAAGCGGCGGCGATGACGCAAGAGGAATATGAGAACGGCGATTCGATGATCGCGTTGTTTGCGAGGGAAGGAGAGGTGGTGGGGTAAGATTCACTGGCAATAATAGCTATTTTGGCTATTAAAAAGGGATATATTTGTTAGATGGGAATCACTCAAGATCGTGTCACAAGGAGTTTCACAGCGAATTAAGCGGATTAAGCGAATTATCTTGAATTCGTTGTGAACTATGATGAAATCACAATATTTTTATTTTTATTGAACAGGACTCAAATAGTGGAACTTAGCGATGAATTAAAAGGCTTATGTTATCGTATTATCGGTATATGTATGGAGGTTCACCGGGAATTAGGTCCGGGTTTCCCGGAAGAATACTATCAAAAGGCTTTGGAACATGAATTTGCACAAGCAGATATTGGATTTGAACCGCAAAAACCTATCATTGTCAGTTATAAAGATATACAAGTTGGGTTGAACTTTTTAGACTTTTTAATAGACGAAAAACTTATACTTGAAATTAAATCTGTTAAGGAAATAAATGATATTCACAGGTTCCAAGTTATCAAGTACTTCGCATCTTCTGAATATATGGTTGCTCTGCTTATTAATTTCGGTGGTGTGAAGTTGGAATATGAGCAGATGTTACCACCAATGAAAATCCAACAAAGGAAAATGAAAGGTGATAATTATAAATCCGCTTAATCCGCTTAATTCGCTGTGAATTTTCATTCATCACTCATCATTCATCATTCATCATTTA
>JADHWD010000097.1 GCA_016783645.1 bacterium | reverse complement strand
GAAATAACTTCTGGCGCAATCGCCCGGCACCATCTGTTTATACTCAGCGGCGAAATCCAAATCGCTTTCGCCCGGCTGGAAATCGTCCCTTAAAGCCGAACCGAAGACATAGAGCCTCTTGACATTATGCTTCTCGCACAATTCACTTATCTGTGGGAGGTTATTTTCGATTAGAGGGTGCATAGTTAATCATATTTTCATATTGTTAAAGTGTGATTCATGATTTTCATCGAATTTCAATACATTAGGAGGACGCGGTCAATACTTAAATAATTCCGCCGTCTTAAGTCCCTTCATGCCTTCCACATGATAGTTCAAGAAGCCGAGCAGGAGTCCGTCTATTTCTTTGACCGCCGGGCTTGAAGGTTTCAACCGTCCGGCGCGTTCGATTCCACCGCTGTTTAAATACTGTAATAGTCTGACCGATTCGCCTCTTAGGCTCACCAAACTTTCACTTTTGTCCTGGCAATTCCCACATATTAAACCGCCGTTGGCAAAGCTGAATCTGAAAGAGCCGCCTTCCATAGTGAATTCTTTCCCGCATGATTGACAGCTGTTGAAATCCAATCCGAATCCGATTTCTTGAATCAGCCGCAATCCGTACCTCCAGAAATAGTTATGCGGACTGCCGGTTGTTTTATTCAAAGCCTGCAGTGTTTCAACAAGAATGGCGAACAAGGCAGGATGACTGTCCTGTGTCTCGATGGTCCTGAGGGTGAGTTCGCAGACTGCGAAGGCGCTGCGCATCTTGTCCATGTTTTCCCGAATCCCCATGAAAGCGTCCACCAGCTCGATTTGAGTCAGAACCTGAATATCGCGGCTGGATTTGTAACTATAGACCAGATTCATATATGAGAAAGGGTCGGCGGGAGAACGCCCTTTCCCCTTGCGGATGCCCTTAGCCATCAGGGAAATCTTGCCCTGCGCTTCGGTGAATACCGTGAGGATTCTGCTGGATTCCGAGTGCTTCATGCTTCGGAGAATCACGCCTTCTGTTTTAACAGTCTCCATTTCTTAATTAACCACGAATAAACACGAATGACACGGATATATTTTCTTTGAAAATAGGGTTTAGGGTCAGGGGTCAGGGTTTAGTTCAATGTGGTGTCGACTCTCCGTAGTCGACACCAGACATAATATAAACAATATCTTAGTGTCATGCGGGGACGCATGACACCACCAGGAACTGTGCTGGCAGGCGTCCCCGCCTGCCAGTAATCCGATTTTCATGCTTGGTGGTGCGCCACCGGCGCATGAGGGTTTACTTTTAACTTCTTTAATCCTGAATATCCTGTATATCCGTTGTTAATTATTTCCCGAATTCGGAGAAACCGGGCTGCAGCTGATAGCTGATTGCTGTCAGCTGTCAAAACAACAAAGTCGTTGTCAAAAAGAGGTAAATGAACACTCCCAATATGTCATTTGATATAGTCACGAAAGGCCCCATCGCTAAAGCGGGATCGATGTTCAGTTTGGACAACATCAAAGGCGCCGTCACTCCCACCAGAGCAGCGGTTAAAATGACTATGATCAGCGACATGCTTATCACTAACGATTCGAATAGAAGATTCTGCCATAATAGAATCACTATGCATAGTATTATGGAAAGGATCATCCCGTTCAACAGCGCCACGCCTAATTCCTTCATGATCCGCTGTCCTGTGCCCCTGTAAGTGATTTCGCCGATCGCTAATCCCCGCACTACGATACTGGATGATTGTATTCCCACATTTCCGCCCATAGCGGTGATAATGGGGATGAAAAAAGTGAGAGCTATCAAGGCTTCCAGCGAATGAACATATTCGCTCATTATCCAGGCTGATACGACACCCCCGAATAGTCCGGTTATGAGCCAGGGCAGCCGCTTTTTCATGGAATGGAAGACGGAGCGGATTCCCGGTTCCTCCCCGCCGGTTCCTGAAATATGCCCCATATCTTCGGAAGCTTCTTCATTTAAAACCTCCATTGCGTCATCCCAGGTGATCCTTCCCACCAATCTCCCTTTTTTGTCTATAACCGGCATGGATACCAAATCGTATTTTTGCATCATCTGCGCCGCTTCTTCTTGATCCATATCCAAAGGCACGGAGATGGCGTCATCTCGGTATATCTCTTTCACAAGAGTCGAACTTTTAGCTAAAATCAAATCTTTGAGGGAAATCCGCCCTTTCAACACCCCTTCCGCATCCACCACCCAAACGGTATAGATATCATCCACATCTTCTGCCACTTCCCGGATTTCGCTGATGGCTTCCTTGACTGTGCTGGTTTCATGGACAACCGCCATTTCAGTACCCATGATACCGCCGGCGGTCTCATCATCGTAAGTTAGTAACTGCCGGAGTTCCAGACTGTCTTCATCCGGCAGAGCATCCAGCACCTTCTCCGCTACTTCCGGTTCAACCGCCGCCAGCACATCCGCCGCCTCATCCGATTCGAGTTCATCCACTATCTTCATCAGACGCTCTTCATCCAGTTTCTTGAGCATCCGCTCCTTTTCCAGCTCCGACAGCTCCACTAACACTTCGGAAGCTGTCTCCGCCGGCAGGAGATCAAAGATATAATTCTGTTCAAAGCGGTTAAAATGACCGAACATGTGAGCGATATCGGCGGGATGTATTTCGGACAGGATTGCTTTTAAGCGCTCAATATCTTCCGATTCAATACACTCTTCAAGCGAATCCAGTATATTTTCAAATTTCAATTCATCCATATTCACCAAATAAAAAAGTTTGCAGGTTGACAAGTCAGCAGGTTATGATCTAACTTTGGAGGCAGGGTAAAGGGTAAAGAAAAAAACAGAAAACACCGTCATTCCCACGCAGGCGGGAATCCAGCCAGGACAGAACATTCAGCCTGTCCGAAAATAGCAAAAACGCCTATTGTCATTGCGAGCGAAGCGAAGCAATCTCTCTTATTAATAATAAATTAGAGAGATTGCCACAATCCGCCGGCCAGCGGATTTCGCAATGACATATTCCGGGACAGACTGACTGTTCTATCCCTACAAAAAAATCGATAATGTAGGGGCGACCCTTGCGGTCGCCCTTAAGACTATTTTCATGTTTCGGAGTGCGCCGCCGGCGTATGAAGGTTTAGTCTGTTCAAAGGCGCCGGACTGAAGTCCGGCCTCCTTTAATAGAAGAATAAGTTTTTAACCTGTCTCCGCCGCTTCCGCTAAACGGATGAAATCCTGCAGGCTAAGTTCCTGCGGTCTGCGTTTTAATATCTCCGTGAAATCACTGGGAAATTTGTATTGAGATAATGTGTTTTTCAGCATTTTCCGGCGCTGACCGATGGAAAGCCGGATGATTTTATCAAATTCCGCAAAATTCTTAATAGGAAAAGGATATGTGTTTCTGAAGCTGAATTTGATAAAAGCGGAATCGACTTTCGGCTTAGGACGGAAAACCTCCGGAGGCACATCCAATAGCTTTTCGCGGGTGGAATACAAATCCGAAAATATCGAAAGGATGCTCCATAAGCTCCCGCCGGGTTTAGACAAGATACGGTCCGCCACTTCCTTTTGAATCATCACAGTTAGGCTTGACACATTGAGAATATTTCCCATATCCCAGCTTTTACGGATATAATTGAAGAATTTGAACAATATTCCGCTGGTGAGGTGATAGGGCAGATTCCCCACAGCCTGGTATTTTTCGCCGGGGAATATTTCCTCCAAATCCAATTCCAATATATCTTGGTGTATAATCCGGAATTTTGCGCCCTCTTCAAACCTGTGTTTTAAGACTTCGACCATCCGCTGGTCGATTTCACAGCATATCAGATCCGCTCCCTTTTTAAGTATATAATCAGTGAGAATCCCTCTGCCGGGCCCAATTTCTAAAACTTTGTCATTGGACTGAAGATTCAGACATTCGATCAACTGGTAGGCGAAATCGGCGTCTACTAACAGGGACTGCCCCAGACTTTTCTTCGGAGGCGGCCATCCATTTTTTCTCATTCTTTTTTGCACAGCCTCACCGCCCATTTGATCGCGTTAATCATACCAGAGGCGTCAGCGATACCCTTTCCAGCAATATCGAAAGCGGTACCGTGATCCGGCGAAATCCGTACTATCGGCAGACCGGCGGTGTAATTCACCGAACCGCCGGGCTGAAGCTTCGCCGGTATCATCCCCTGGTCATGATACATCGCCAACACGGCGTCATATCGATCCGGCTTTAAAAAAAGAGTGTCTGCGGGATAAAGCCCGCTCACATTAATACCCTGTTCCCTGGCGGATTTGACCGCTGGGATCAGAACTGTTTTTTCTTCATCGCCGAATAAACCGCTTTCTCCGGCGTGGGGATTCAGGGCGCAAAGCGCTATATGTGGTTCGGCTATATTGAAATTCCGTTTCAATTCAACATTCATCAATCTCAGTTTGCGCAAGACTAATTCTTTTGTAATCAAACCGGGAATATCTCTCAAAGCGGCGTGAGTGGTGGCTAATCCGATTTTCAGCGAATCGCTGAGGAACATCATCACCACATCATCCGCCTTGAAATAGTCCCGCAGGTATTCCGTATGTCCGGAGAATTTATATCCTGCGAGGTTGATGGCTTCTTTGCATAACGGTGCGGTGACTAAAGCCTGATGCCTTCCTTCAGTAACAGCTTTCACCGCCGCTTCTAACGCCAGCATGGCGGCTTTTCCGGCAATAGGAGTGACTTTGCCTGTTTCCTGTTTCAATCCGGGAAAACCGGTATCTATAATTTCAGCGGTATGACCTTCAAGGTATCTTTTAAGAATATTCTTCGGACCGTAAACGCTGAATTCCGCCAGCTGGGAAACATCCTTCACCTGCAAAGCTTTAGCGATAATCTCCGGACTGATACCATTGATATCACCAATTGTTATTGCGATGTTTAGCTTGTTCATATCTTAAGTCTTGCACCTTGACAGGTTGTCCGGGAATGTCATTGCGAAAGGCTGAAAGCCTTGTGGCAATCTCTATAATTGATTATTAATAAGAGAGATTGCTTCGCTCGCAATGATAAAATGTGTTCTTCATGTTCTCAGACAGACTGCTGAGTCCTGAGCCCTGAGCCTTCTTCAAATTCGTATTCATCTGTGAAAAAAATCCATAAAAAACCGGAAACGAGGCTGTTTCCGGTTCAAGCGGGATAAGCTCCTTCCAGCCTCAATAACGCTTCTTTGATATGAAGAGATCCTCCATAACCCACTAATTTACCATCACTTCCGATAACACGGTGGCAGGGTATTATGACGGGGATGGGATTTCTGGCGTTAGCTCCGCCGACAGCGCGGGGTCCGGAATTGACCCGCCGGGCTACTTCGCCATAGGAAGCGGTACAGCCGTAAGGGATTGTCAATACAGCCTGTAAAACTTTGCGCTGATAATCGCTCACCATCAGAGTATAATCCAGCGGTAAATCGAATTCTTTTCTATCTCCCTGAAAATATTCACTCAGCTGCTGCGCCGCGGAATCTAATTTTCCGCCGGCGGCGCCTGGCTGATGTACCAGTCTATAAAACTGCAATACTTCTTCCGAATTGTCCGAAAAGCACCCGGCGATCACGCCGCTCTCACTGCAAAATACTGTGAAATCGAAAATAAAAGGAGTATTAAATTTAATAAAATCAACCTTCAAAAGCAAATTTCTCATGGAGTTATGATACCGGAACACTTTACTTTACTTTGATAATAGGGTTAAGGGGATAGGGTTTAGGGGTCAGGGTTTAGTTCAATGTGGTGTCGACTCTCCGCAGTCGACACCATACATAATATAAACAATACCTTAGTGTCATGCGGAGACGCATGACACCACTCAAATATCCTGTGATGTAGAAGCGGCCCTTGCGGTCGCCCTTGAGAGTATTTTCATGCTTGGTGGCGCGCCGCCGGCGCATAAGGGTTTCAATGTGGTGTCGACTCTCCGCAGTCGACACCATACATAATAATAACAATATCTTAGTGTCATGCGGGGACGCATGACACCACATATATCCGGGAATGTAGGGGCGACCCTTGCGGTCGCCCTTGAGAGTATTTTCATGCTTGGCGGCGCGCCGCCGGCGCATGAGGGTTTAATCTGTAAGAGATATAATATTTGATATTTGAAATCAGATATTTGAAAAATATTTTAAACTTATCATAATCAATTGTTCTCTTCATATAATCGGAAAACACTTTTAATCCTGGATAAAATACGGGCGTATTGATAAGTTTCATTTTCCGCATTAGCGAAACAGAGCCGCGCTTTATCTCCGATAGATTGATCCCCGGTCTTCAGATATTCCATCAAATATCGCAGTCCTTGGTCGATCTTCCATCGTTTCTTTTCCAGGGATTCGACCGCTGTCACCAATACATCGGGATGTTCCATTTCATGCATCGCGCGGAAACTGTCTTCAATAATTCTCCGCTCTTTTTCAATTCTTGCGATGCTTGTATTAATTGGTATTTTCCCGGCCGCCGCCTCATTTTGAATATTAAGGATTTTTTTCAGGGCTGTTTCCACATTCCGGTCTATGATTTTAATTTCGGATTCCCAGCGGATAATATCCCGGCTGACTGTTTCAAAGGGCGGTCTAATAATCCATTGTTCGAGGGAACATACGGCTTCCAATCTAATCCATGCGGAAGGGTAGTCCCAGGTTCTGAAATGCAGCCATAGGTCTTCATTCTCCAGCACTTCAATCACTCGGCCGCGGCTGATAATTCCGATAGGCTCACCGTCCGGAGAATTTCGGATTTCCGTAACGGGAACATATACCGCCATCTTGATTCCGCCGGAATCCGCTGTATCCGGGACCGCAACGCATATTACAGAGGTGAAGAATATAATCAGTGATGTTAGAGTCGATTTAATCAAATTAGCCGTAGTGTATTAGGAATTCCGGTCACACAGCAATTTATATCTTTAATATCCTAAAGTCAATTATGAAGACTTGGATGAATAAGTTTCTGCAGATGCGAGAATAATTTGACAATAATGTTTAAAACAACTATATTTTATAATTGAAATTCAATATTATAGTCGGACGATTTAGAAAGCGAATTACATGACCCAAACCGACGCGCCATCACCAATACTCAATCGACAATTTCCTCTACTTCTGTTCCCCGGCAGAGTGAGAATTTTCACATCTTTCATAAATAGTTGTCCCAAATCATCGAATTTTAATCCGTCTTTTTCTATATTTAAAGTAAACGCTTATGCGCCGGCAGCGCACCACCAAGCATGAAAATAGTCTCTAGGGCGACCGCAAGGGTCGCCCCTACATTCACCGTTTACCGTCGACTGTCAACTGTCGACTATTTTCAGGATAAACCCTCATCAGCCGTACGGCTGACAACTTAGCATGAAAATAGTCTTAGGGCGACCGCAAGGGTCGCCCCTACAGTTCCGATGATTATTTGTAGGGGCAGACCAATGTGTCTGCCCTCCTCATGTTCCCGTCAGGTTTCAAACGCAGAGTAACCTGACGGGTAGAGTAATGTTAAAAGCAGTTAAATCCGCCGGGTTACGCCCTAAAACGGGCTTGAAACCCAGCGGGAACGGGTTTTTATTATGTATGGTGTCGACTGCGGAGAGTCGACACCACAATGAACTAAACCCTATTTTCAAAGTAAATTGTGATGGAAAAGAAGGGTAAATTTAATATTGACAATATTTTAAATGTTTCCGAGGAAGAGAACCGGTTAAATTTAGTCAAATCCATTGTGGATTTCAGCTGTATCGCCATTGTATCGGGAATAATCAAGAAAGGAGATTTGCAGTTTCTGCAGGATTGGACTCACGAGATGGTCATGCCTTTAATCCTAGGCGAAGAGCGGAAGTACCGCATGATCTATGAAAGCAGACTCAACCGGCTCGCACAGCAGTTCGGCTGTGAAGAAGATGATTTATAAATGAAACAAACTAAAAGTAATAATCAAAACAGCTAATTTCCAAGCACACTGGAGGTTTTGAGCATGAATCTTAGAAAACTCTTCACGGTGTCCCTTTGCATCCTGACCGCTGGCGTTTTTTTAAATGCCTTCGCCGGCGGATGGATATCGGTCACCGGATCGGATGCGGCTGATCCTGTAGTAACAGTTCAGTCTTCCGACGCATCTTCAACTATCCTGAACATCCAAATACCCGGGATGTTCATGGAAGAGCGGCTGGTGAACGGCGAGATCTATCAAGATCTGAAGTTCTACAGTTTCGCCACTACCCAGGAGATCGGTTCACCGGCGCTGCCCATCGTGGCGGAACTGCTGGCGGTCCCCGGTAATTCCAATATACGGGTGAATATCCTCTCCATGGAAACGGTCACTTTGGAAGGATATAATGTGCTGCCTTTTCAGACTCCAACCACTGATGACAAGGAAGCCGCACCCTTCACAATCAACCAGGAAGTCTACAATTTAGACGCTTTCTATCCTGTTCAGCAGATTGAGACCGGAGGATTTGGCATAATGCGCGACCTGAGGGTCATTCCGGTCAGGATTTGCCCCTTCCAGTACAATCCGGTCACCGACCAGCTGCAAGCCGCAGTTAATATGACTGTTGAAATTGAGTACTACGGGACCGGCGATAATCCCAAGGAACTGCCGCAGTCTGTCAATCCCCGTATCAACAAATGGTACAACAATTCCATAGTCAATTATTCCTGGCTGAATATCCCGGTCGACAGCGGCACCGATGAATTTTTAGTGAAATACCTGTTCATCGTCCCCGATAATAACGCTATGCAGGTGATTCAGCCTTTAGTTGATTTCCGCAACGCTCAGGGTTTGGGCGCTGAAGTCCGGATGATGGAACCAGGATTCAACACTGCAGACCAGTTTCATGAATACATTCATGAGCTTTATGAATCTGACGGACTGGAATATGTCATGTTAATCGGAGATTGGTGCCCCGCCACCGGTCATCAGGTAATGCCGATGTACTATTGGAGTAACACCTGGTCGGATTCCTGGTACACCATGGTCGATCCCTGGCCTAATTACAACAATGACTATTTAGCGGATATTGCCGCCGGCCGAATTATCTATGATAATTTAACCGAACTTCAGCTTCAGATTAATAAAACTGTCAGCTACCTGACGGAACCTTCAACCGCTGACAACTGGGCGGAACACACTTTGTTGGTCGCTCATCAGGAGCAGTATCCTTTGAAGTACACCCAGTGTAAAGAAGAGATCCGCACCTTCCCCTATTCATATCAAGTTCCCATTTTCGGGACCGCTTACGGCGGCGCCGGGGCTAACAATCAGGATGTGGTGAACTATTTGAATAATTATGGTTCGGGTATCTTAAACTACCGCGGTCATGGATCCGCCACCGCCTGGACCGGCTGGGGCGCAGGTTCATGCAGTTTCACCGCTGCCAACATTCAGCAGTTGACAAATGAAGACAAGCTCTTCATTCATTACGATGTCTGCTGTGATAATATGGATTTCCCGGGCTACAGCGGCGAATGCTTCGCTGAAAGTTTTATGAAGTATCAATGGGGCTGTGTCGCCATAAACGGCGCTATTGTTCCGTCCTATACAATTCCTAATCACGATTACGATAAGGAATTCTATAAGGCGATTTACCATTTAGCCATACTGCCTATCGGCTACGCTTCTAACTATGCCAATATCACTGTCTACACTCAACATGGTAGTATCGGTGAATCCAACATCCGCACTTATCTGTGGCTGGGCGATTCAGCTATCGAGCCCTGGACGCTGACTCCCGCCCCTCTGTCTGTCACTCATCTGCCGGTGTTCTATATCGGTATGAGCACATTAGATGTGACAGTGATGAAGCAGGGAGCTCCGGTTGACGGCGCTATGGTCTGCGGCCAAAATTCAGAATTATGGGCTGTAGGATATACCAACCCGGCTGGTCAAGTGACCCTGGAATTCGACCAGGGCGCCACTCTTCCCGGCGATTTGACATTAACCGTAACCTGCCACAACGGTCTGCCTTATCAGTTTGATATCCCCATCATCCCCCCCTCGGGGCCCTATGTCATCTATAACAATGTCGAAATCAACGACGCCGCCGGCAACAACAATGGAATGTTGGACTTCGGCGAAGATGTGCTGTTGACTATATCTATCGAAAATGTCGGCATAGAGACCGCTGACAGCGTAGTAGTCACCATTTTCACTGATGACATTTACACTACCATCATCGACAATATCGAAACCTATGGCGATGTCGCCGCCGGCGCAATTGTGACAGTCGAGGATGGTTTTGAAATTGCAGTGGCGCAGGATGTGCCCGATATGCATGTCATCCCCTTCACTTTAATCGCTACCAGTGGCTGGGAATTCTGGGAAACCAGCTTCTCTATCACCGCGCATGCTCCGCTCGTCGAATTCAGCCGTTTATTCATCGACGATGCCACGGGCAATCAGAACAATCAGTTGGATCCGGGCGAAACCGCCGATTTCCAGGTCATGATCAAAAATAATGGTTCCTGCGACGCCGCCAATGTGCAGGTTGTAATCTCTACAACTGAACCCTTGATTACCATACCAAATCCGA
>JADHWD010000096.1 GCA_016783645.1 bacterium | reverse complement strand
CCTACAACAATTTTTTATCCCTTTTATCCCCTTAATCCCTGTTAATTATCTTGAGTCTTTAACCTTTTGCATTGTGTATCTCTGTGTTCTCTGTGGTGAATATCAAATTTCAAATATCTTTGGCTAGACTTTAGACTTTAGACTCAAGACCCAAGACCCAAGTTCTGGCAGGTCTTGTCCGCCGTACGGCGGACAAGACCTGCCAGAACACAAAACTAGACCCTAGCCCCCAGCCCCTAAACCTTATTTTCAATTAAAAGTGAAAATTTTCCCAAAATAATTTGACTTTTATGAAAAATGTGTGTATATTTTTATTCAAGCATTTTTGTACGATTTTTTAATTCTCCAAGCCGATATTAATTGGCTAATATAATTCGTAAATAGTAATGTTCACCACCTAAATAGGAGAACATCATATGGCTTCGATTAAGGAAAAATTTGCGGCGAAACTTCCCTCAATCAGAGAAGAAATTAAAAATATCAACAAGGACCACGGCGCTTTGGTGATGTCTGAAGTGAATATCGCTCAGGCGTACGGCGGAATGCGCGGCGTCAAGGGAATGATCTGCGACACTTCGGAAGTCCCCCCCGATAAGGGACTGATTATCCGCAGTATTCCCATCGGCGAACTCACCAACAGACTGCCTGAAGAGATTTTTTATCTTCTGGTAACCGGCGAACTTCCCACCAAAGATGAACTGAAAGAATTGCAGGCGGATTACGCCGCCCGCAGCGAAGTTCCTCAGTATGTATGGGATGTGATGGAAGCGATGCCTAAAGATTCCCATCCCATGGTTATGCTTGATACCTGCATTCTGGTTTTGGAGCGTGAATCCAAGTTCCGCGCTCGTTATACCGAAGGTATGACCAAGATGGACTACTGGGAACCCACGCTGGAAGATTCATTGGATCTTTTAGCTAAGCTTCCCGGTATCGCCGCTGGCGTCTACCGCCACCGCTTCGATAAAGGTCGCCGCATACCCTACGACAAGAAATTGGATTGGGGCGGCAATTACGCCAAGATGCTGGGCATCAAAGATCCCCAAGGTAATTTCGCTAATCTCATTCGTCTGTACCTGACTCTACATTCCGACCATGAAGGCGGCAATGTTTCCGCCCATACCTGCCACTGCGTCGGCAGCGCTCTTTCCGACGCCTATTACGCAGTATCCGCTGGTTTGAACGGTCTCGCAGGACCGCTTCATGGATTGGCTAACCAGGAATGTCTGGCGTGGATTCTGGAGACTATGGAAAAATTCAAAGGCGTTCCCTCCGATGAACAGCTGAGACAGTTCACCTGGGATACTCTGAATTCCGGCAAGGTGGTGCCTGGTTACGGTCATGCGGTTCTCCGCATCACCGATCCTCGGTTCACCGCTTTCCTTGAATTTGGTAAAAAACATTGTTTCGATGATCCGGTCGTTCAACTGGTGGCTAAAATATACGATATCGTTCCCCAGGTTCTAAAGGAACAGGGCAAAGCTAAGGATCCATGGCCTAATGTTGACGCGGGTTCCGGCGCATTGTTATATCACTTCGGTTTAACCGAATTCCCTTATTACACCGTGCTGTTCAGCGTATCCCGCGCAATGGGAATGTGCTCACAGTTGGTGGTGAACCGCGGTATCGGGACTGCTATCGAGAGACCGAAATCCGTACCCACAGCCTGGGTGCAAAACTTCATAGCGCAAAAAAAGTAGACAATCCGTATCCTTTTTATATTAGCGGGGTTTTAATGCCCCGCTTTTTTTTCTCACAAAAATGCAAATTGTACACACTAATTTGAAAATTTTGCACGATATACTTGACATTTATGATTTTTTTTCGTAACATATTACTGCTATACCATATTGGGTGGTGTCCTTATATAATTGTCAGGGTAGGCGGGGGGTTTATCCCCCCGCACAATTTGTCGGGGGACAAGCCCCCGACCTACCATTTTATGATTCTCAAACCAGCGTGAAATCGAATTTAATTCTGTTAAACAACTATTCAGGGACACCACCCCATATTTGTATTTCATTATATTGTTGTTAGTTCGCGGTTGGCTTGCCGGAGTTGAGTTTTTATAATGAAAATTGATTTGAGAGGTATAGTCAGATTCTTATATCACTCCGGAGTAATAAACCATGAAAACGGAAATTTTTTTGCAGTCTGGATGGAATAAGCGAAAAACTCTGTCCATTCTGCTGACCGCTATCCTTCTCACCGCTGTTCTGCCGGCGGTTGTGTTAGCTGAAAAACATGTAAGCGGCTCGGTCAGCGGGGATTGGTACGCCTCGGAAGGTCCCTATATCGTCGACGATACTATCATTGTTGAAGCCGGCAATTCCTTGACTATACATCAAGACACCCAAGTGATTTTCACCCAGAATGATTCTTTGATTGTGTATGGAACTCTCTATATCGACGCCACCTATAATCGCGAAGTGCTTTTTCGCATGGATAACCCTACGCATTATTGGCAGGGTATCTACTTCTATAATGCTTCCTCGCAAAACAGCGTCCTAAAATTCAGCATCCTTGAAGGATGTACTCATGGCGTGATCATCTCCAACAGCTCACCGGAAATCGCCTATAATAGCATGTTCCCTCTCTACAGCGGCATCGAATGCTTCAATTCAAATTCTAATATCCATGACAACTACATAGAGATCAAGTATAAGAACGAACTTGCGATTGAGGTTCGGGGCATCAGCATCATCCAGCAAAGTTCAGTAAGAATTTATAATAATTATATTGATGTTTTTAATGGGAATGTGGAATCATTCACCAATACCTATGGTGTATACTGCTTGGATTCACCGTTATATTTGTTCCATAATAAAATATATACCGTCAGCGAAGGAAAGTCTACTGGAGTATTCGGCTGGGGGGGCAGCAAAGATTCGATCGTCTACAATGAGATTATAGTCGCCAGCGAAAAACTATCGGTGACCGCCGCAGTGAAATTAATCGATAAAAGTCTCTCGCAATTGATCAACAACACAATCGATGTCGCAGGCCCCGGAAACGATGTTGGGATAATGCTGGATAATGCCAGCTCCACCATAATTTTAAATAACATCATCGACGGCGACGGGGTTTCCACCGGTCTGAATGCTCTTAACGCTTCACCGTATTTAGTTCAATATAATGATTTCTCTAATCATCAGGTTCAGTCTTTAGGCTGGAATCTTGATGACACCAATATCTTCGGAGATCCGATGTTTTGGGGCAGCGCCAGTCCGGATTCATTCTATTTTCTGCGTCCGCAGTCGCCCTGTATCGACGCCGGACATCCCGATCCCATATTTAATGATCCTGACGGCACCAGGAATGATATGGGCGCGCACCCGTTTGAATTCATCACCAGCGTGTCGAATCCCGCAATTAATCCTGTGGATTTCACCAACTTGAACTGCTATCCTAATCCCGCTAACAGCCAGGTGATGATCAGTTTTTCACTGCCGCAGCCCGGGGCTGTTTCGCTTAAAATAGTCGATCCCTTAGGCCGGCTGGTGGATTCTATTCAAATGGGATACTGCCCGGAGGGTATAAACCGGTTCAAATGGGACGGACAGAACGCCACTTCCGGTATTTATTTCATTCAACTGCACACACCATACATGCATCAGGGAAAAAAATTAGCGCTGATAAAGTAGTTCTCATCAAGATTTAAACTCAGTATCGAAATTTGCCTCGGATAACAGATCGGCTAATTGGAAATCCATATCTGAAGTCACCTGATTGCAGGTGGCTTTCTTTTTATCGGAAAATAATTATGTATAAGAGGATTTTAACTGTTGTTATTACGGCTATGATATTTCTCGCCGGATGTTCATTCGACGCCGAACGCGATAATCCGCTCGATCCCCAATCCGAGCATTTTTCGCCCGGCGGAAAGATCAGCGGTGATATCACAAGTCTAAGTGGGACCGGACTGCCCGATGTTCTGGTGACTGTTGAACCCGGCTTGAAAGGAAGTATCACCGATAATAACGGATATTATTGTTTAAGCAATATCGAAGATAACACTTATACGATGACTATCACAGCGGAAGGTTTCGAACAGGAACAAGATACTGTCATAGTCACCGCCGGCAATTCTATCATGAAAAATTTCATTCTCAATGCGCTTCCGCAATTCAACTCTTTCACCGTCACCTCCGCGCATATATTCGAATCGAGCGGCGGCGATGATTTCTTTCAGCTTAAATTGGAAGCGTCGATTACGGATACAGACCCAAACGATCTTCCTGGTATCGCTTATTATACCTATAATTCCACCCCAGACACTATGTTTTACCAAGGTTCCTTATCTAAATATACTCGAATACTGACTTTTCAAAAAGAAGATGAAGATGAAATTTCCAATTTAATTGGGGTATCGTTCGTATGTTCGGTCAGCGATGAACATGGAGCGCAGGTTTTTTCCGGTCCGACCCAGTTGGTCAGAATAATAAACGCCTCCTTCCCCACGAATCTCACTACTTTTTCACCAAACAACTATACTTATGTGTCTTCACAGCCCACATTTCAATGGGCTCCGCCCGGTAATATGGGATTATTTAATTATCAGTACCGCATGACTGTCTATCGGGTTGAAGGTGATGTCCAGGTGTATCAAAGAGCCTTCGCAGATTCTGTGTTCAATTATGAGTTATCGGATTATACATTATCTCCGGTAGTTCACTATTGGACAATTCAATTGGAAGATATGTTCGGCAACTACAGCCGCAGTCCCAAAATGTATTTCGTAGCGCAATGATGATTATTTGAATGATTCACAAATTTCCCTGACCTCCATGAATGACGATAACATCACACTAATACGCGAACGTTACCGGGCGCTTTCCGAAATCAGCCAGGTGATAAATTCTTACAAAGAGATCGACCCGCTTCTGACTAAGATAATGGATATTGCAGTTGAGACTTTGTCGGCTGAACGGGGTTTTCTGGTATTCTCGGATAATAAAAAGGATGGATATGAACTGCAGGTCGCGCGCAATATTTCCCGGGAAACGATAGATGATTTGGCTCAAGCTTCCAGCAGTATTATCAAATCCGTTGTGACTGATAACCGCCCGGTTTTAACCCATGACGCTCAGGTGGATCCCAGATTTTCCGGGGCGGAAAGCGTGATATTACAACAGATTAATTCCGTCGCCTGCGTGCCCTTGAACCTCCGCGGGCAGACACTGGGAGCTATATATCTCGACAGCCGGTTGGACCGGGAGCGGTTCAATCAGGAAACTTTGGAATTTTTACTGGCTTTCGCTAACCAAGCGGCGATCGCTATTGAAAATGCCCGCTATTATGAAGCGCTGTTAGAGGAGAACCGTCAGCTTCAGAGTGAAGTTCAAAGACTACACGCTTTCGATGAGATCATCGGTTCCAGCCCCCGGATGCAGGATGTCTTCAGTATCATGGGCCGGATAATGCATTCCGATATAACAGTTCTGCTGGAAGGTGAAAGCGGCACCGGTAAAGAATTGGTAGCCCGGGCTTTGCATTATAACGGACGCCGCAAAGATAGACCCTTCGTAGCTCAGTTCTGCGGCAATCTGGCGGAATCACTGCTGGAAAGTGAATTGTTCGGGCATAAGAAAGGATCGTTCACCGGCGCTATCAATGATAAAAAAGGACTGTTTGAATACGCGGACGGCGGGACATTCTTCCTCGACGAAATTTCGGAAATATCGCCGCAGATTCAGGCTAAATTACTGCGGGTTCTGCAGGATGGTGAAATCCGGCGGGTGGGCGAAACCGAAACCCGCAAAGTTAATGTCCGTATCATCTCCGCCACCAATCATGATCTGTTTGAAGAAGTGAAGAAGGGTAATTTCCGGGAAGATTTGTTCTACCGATTGAATGTGATTCGTACCAAGATGCCGCCTTTGCGGGAGAGGCATGGTGATATTCCGCTGTTAGTCAAACATTTCTTGAAAAAATTCGCTTTAAAACAGGGAGAGAAAGTGAAAAAGATTTCCCGGGAAGCTCTCAGAGTATTGGAAAATTTCCAATGGCCCGGAAATGTGCGCGAACTGGAAAACTGCATCGAAAGAGCAATAGTGTTGTCTAATGGCCCTGAAATCTTGCCGGAAGATTTGATGATTCCTCAAGCTGATATTGAAAACGGCAAGCGTAAAACCCTGAAAGAAATTGAGAAAGATATAGTCCTCCGCATCTTGAAGGAAGAGGGGGAAAATAAAACAAGGACTGCGGAGGTATTAGGTGTGTCGTTGAGATGGCTTCATTATAAACTTAATGAATGGGGGGAAGGCAAGAAAGGTAAATCCGACGGTAATTAGCAGATTCAATATATGATTATCGATTCCGATTCAAACTCCCCTTTAAAAATCGGACAATATGAGATATTAGATGAGATAGCCCACGGACCGCTCACCACTGTATATTCCGCTTTTGAAGCAGCGCTCAACCGGAAGGTATTGATAAAAAAACTGCACCGCCATCTTGTCGCCGAGAATGATATCCGCGAAAGGTTCGTGCGGGAAGCCCGGGCCTGCGCCCAGATCAATCATCCCAACATCGTCGAAATATACAATTTTCATATCTCCCAGAAAGACGCTTACTTAGTGCTGGAATATGTGGACGGCAAGAATCTTCATCAGGTGATGTCGGAGAAACGGCTGCCCCTGGAACTTTCGCTGGCAATCATAGTGGAAATCTGCAAAGGGATGGCTTACGCTCATGAAAGAGGCGTCATTCACCGGGATATCAAACCCCAGAATATATTAGTGTCCAAGGAAGGACAGGTGAAAATCTCCGACTTCGGCTTAGCCACGCTGGAGGATTCACCCTCACTCACCTACCAAGGAGTTGTGATCGGCACTCCCGCTTATATGTCCCCGGAGCAGGCGGCGGGGAAGAAAGTGGATTTCAGAACCGATATCTTTTCTTTGGGGGTGGTGTTCTTTGAAATCCTGTCCGGTGTGAGTGTTTTTAAGGCGGATTCCGTATCTAAAAGTCTGAGAAAGATAATTTCTGAACCTATACCGCGGATAAACCAATTCAGAACCGACCTGCCTGCCAAGCTGGAGAAGATTGTCGATAAAATGCTGGAGAGGAATCCCTCCAAGAGATTCGATACCGCATCTGAGATAGTCGAAGAGATTTCCGAACTCAGCGAAGAATCCAATCTGAATGTATCTCCGAAACTGATCCGCCGCTGTCTCCAGGAAAACGAAACCGGTTCCACCACTACGGCGATTGATATATCCAAAGATTCCGGAATAGCGGTTAGAAAAAATAGACGAAGATTACTCCCGGTATATGCAGCGGTATTGACAGCGCTCATCGCTTTGACCGTATTCTTGATCAATTATAAGCCCTTTGCGCCGGCTATGTATGATATTGTGGATTCTTCCATAGTAAAATCGGAGATTCCACCGTTGACGGACTCTTTAATAGCGCATAGATTGCAGTCCCAAATTTCGGACTCGCTTCCGATGAAGGAAGAATCTTCAACGCCGGATACGGTCAAGATTGTTTCACAACCTGCGCAAGAACATAGTAAAATCGATGAATCCGTTGGTAGGGAATCCGTTGTCAAAAATGAATCGGAAATTGAATATATAAAAAAATCTCCCGGCGGCATCAAAGAACCTGCTAAAACGGCCGCGGATAATATCAAACCGAAAGACGAATCGGTTATCAATGACTATAAAACCGGACAGTTGACAATAAATTGTATCCCTTGGGCTGATATCTATCTGGATGACAAATTATTAGGACAGCCGCCTTTCGCCGGGTCCTTTGAAATAACACCCGGAATTCACAAACTGACTTTCGTCAGACCGGATTATCCGGTGGTTTTCCACACTCTGGATATCTACCCGGGCGAATCATTGAATGTGAAAATAAATTTGTGGGATCATCTGGGTGTACTGAAGGTGACAGTTTCCAACACTTGGGCTGAAATCTGGATTGATGATCAATTCATCGACCGGACCCCGCGCGCCGACCCCATCGTTGTTCCTTTGGGAAAACATAAAATCACCTTAAAGAATCCTAACTTCGCTCAATGGGAAAAGGAGATTGTATTCAAAGAGGGTGGTCAGCCTGAAGAATTAGTGGTCAGGTTGGAAACGATTGTGGAGAATGATCAATGAGGAAATTTTTAGATAGTTGGCGGACTGAATAATTTTATATAACGACTTGTGCTATTATGTATGTCCGGGTCAGGGATGACCCGGACTACAAAACTAAGGTAGGCGGGGTCGTCCCTGACCCCGCCATCTTCAAATAAATCGCATTTTAACAATATTCTGTCGGAGTTTTTATGTTTGGTCATTGGGAAATTATATTGATTGTGCTTGCGGTCCTGTTATTATTCGGCGGTAGAAAAATACCTGAACTGATGAGAGGACTTGGCAGCGGAGTGAAGGAATTTAAAAAGGGTGTCCGGGAGGGCGAAGAAGAATCTGAGGAGAAGAAACAAGATGAGTCTAAATAAGTTTTGACTTTTTGCTGAACCTGCCGATGAGCGTAAGTACGGTTTTTAGATAAAAATCTGAAAATAGATTCGTGTTGCGAGCTATGAGCTGCGAGTTGCGAGTTACGAGTCAAAGTCTCAGGTCTCGTCAGTCAGTCCGAGAAATCGAAAATGTCATTCCGGAACGCCGAAGGCGTATCCGGAATCCACTGTTATTTAAAAACTTAAATTGGATGCGATTCTTCATCCGCTGTACAGCGGATTCAGAATAACCTATTTTTGGGCAGACAGTTTGCCCTTGAGACTATTTTCAAGCTTCGTTATGCTCTTAAAGCATAGCGATTTGAACATCGAATAATAAAAAAAAACCGGCGTTTTCGCGCCGGGTTTTAATTTTCTCAAGATGAATTTATCTTTTAACTATGATTACTTCCACCCGCCGGTTCTCTGCGGCTTTAGTGTTCTGAGTATTGATGAAGTTAGTTGCGCCAAGCCCTTTAGTTTGTATCCTGTTATCCGCAATACCCTTACCAACTAGGAATTTCTTCACGGATTCGACTCTGGCTTGCGATAATTTCAGATTAATTCCACTGCTTCCGGTGCTGTCAGTATAACCCCGCAATTCGATCACAACATTGGGATTGGCTTTGAGAGCGTCCGCCAGTTTAGTCAATTCCGGATGAGATTCCGGCTTTATTTGAGTTTTATTGATCTCGAAAGTGACAGATTTCAGTATTCCTTCGGGGACTTTAGGCAGAGCGACTCCGTATTGATCAACGGCGGCGCCTCTGGGAGTGTTCTTCTCACGGTCGATATTATCAGGGACACCATCGCCGTCAGTGTCCGCCACCACCGTAACTCCGTTCTCATCCACTTTATTACCGGCGGGAGTGTTCAATTCTCGGTCGCGGTAATCGGGAACGCCGTCACTGTCGGTATCAAGCGACCGGCCTCTTACGTCCACTTTTACACCAATTGGTGTATTGGGTTCCATATCCAGATAATCCGGCACCGCATCCATGTCAGTATCCAACGGACGGCCGTGTTCATCAACCTTTACTCCTTCAGGAGTATTAGGAGATTTATCCTTCATATCCGGCACGCCATCGCCGTCACTGTCTAAAGGTTTCTCCGGCGGCGCAGGTTTTAGAGGAACGGGTTTTTCTGGAGGAGCAGGTTTAGGCGGTATCGTGGGTGGTAATCCCTTGACCCGCGGCGGGCGGGGAATCGGCCTTCCGCCGAACCAGTAAGTGAGCCCCGCCGATATCTCGATGAAAGTGGAGGTGCCTTTATACATGGTGAAAGCTCCCTCTTCCGCCCAATAATGGCCTAAAGCTTCGACATAGAAGCCATCACACCAATTAGAGATATTGGCTGCATGGCAGAATCTGAATCCCCAGCCGGTACCGGCAGAACTTAAATCTTTCTGGTCGCCGCTGAATGTCATCCCCGTCAAGGGATAAAAACCTAATCCGCCGATTAAAAAGAGGTCCCACTGCTGTCTAATGATGAGCAAGTAGGAGATATTCAGGTTGAAAGGTAAGAAAATGGGATATCCCTTCTCCGTTTCAACACCGGAAAGATTGGCTCTCATAAAAGGCATCATTCCAAATCCCACGGAGGCTTCAGCGAAAATCTGTCGTGTAAAGCCATAAGAATAATTAACTTTTAGCAGTCCGCCGGCATCAACACGGCCTAAATTGCTGGAATAGGGAAAATAACCCGCTAATCCGCCTCTAAGGACAGTCTTCTGCGTCCAACTCCCGGCAATGGAATCAGGAGTCAGAAATGTAAATACAAGTACGGTGATAAAAATCCATTTCAAAGTTTTCATAATCCACCCCATGAAAGTATTATAGTGTAAATTAAGAATTGATTTTCTAAACTATGAAAAAAATATAACATTCTTTAAGGGAATAAGCAAGAAAAATGGGAATATTTGTTTATTTTTTCAATATACCGACTTCTATCCGGCGGTTCTCCGGCGCTTGAGGGTTTGAACGATTGATAAAATCTACCGCGCCTAATCCTACAGCGTTTATTCTTTCAGGGGCAATCCCCTGTTGAATAAGGAAATTTTTAACAGTTTGAGTCCTGGCTGACGATATTTCCAAATTCTGCTGTCCGCCGCCCGA
>JADHWD010000095.1 GCA_016783645.1 bacterium | reverse complement strand
TGGGATGTTGTTGAACGCAACGCTTGCGCCCGGCGGGTTGGTTTCGATGGTGATATTTCCGCGACCTTCCGGCGGGATTATCACTTTCGGCGTCACCTTCAGCCACCAAGTCAATCTGGGCGGGAAGTTATGCCGGACATTGAGGATCGGCAAGTATCCTTCCGCCCGGATGGAAATCAACTGTACCCCGGGGTACACCTGAGCCTGCAACACGCCCGGCTCAATTTCTTTGAAAGTGCCGGGGATAACCCCCTTGTTACTGCTGAAGCTGATATTGGGGATTGAGCTTTCTATTCTCAATAATGAACGGTCGTCCCGGTCTAGGATTATGGTATTGGGCACTTCCCGGAATTCCATCTCTTTGAGTTCCTGCGCTGATAGAGCGCTTACGGTCAGCAGGAGGAGAAGCGGAAGGAGGAGGATGAATATGATTTGTCCCCGCATAAGCTGATACTCCGATTTATTAATAACCCACGGCTTTTTAATAACAGAATGTAAAAATTTCCATGATAAATATCAATTTAGGGGAGTATAAATCGGGATGAATTTAGGAAGACAGGCGGGGAAAGCCTGCTCTTGCAAATATTAAGGAATAAAATGTGGTGTCGACTGCAGAGAGGCGGCACCAGAAAATGGTTTTCGCAGGGGCGGACGGCGTCCGCCCTTTATGTTGATGACTATTCCGCTGCAGGGCAAACACCGTTTGCCCATGCAATCCCGCCGTCTTTTGTAGGGGCGAAGCATTTTAAGTTAACAATAAAAATATTAATCACTTGCAAAAAATGCTTCGCCCTGTAAAAACATACAATTCCGCTTATTTAAGCGCTTATGGGGACTTAGGGGGATTACTATCATTATTAAACAATATACCGAAAATTGTTTTATCGTTCAGTATAAATTCAGGTGGTGTCCTTATATAATTGTTATGGTAGGCGGGGGGTTTATCCCCCCGCACAATTTGTCGGGGGACAAGCCCCCGACCTACCATTTTTTGATTTTCGAATCAGCATAATATCGAATTCAATACTATAAAACAACTATATAGGGACATTACCTAAATCCACTGTTTCAATTCTATTTTAAAAGCAGCATCTTCCGTTTCTGAATCGTATCTCCAACTTTCAATTTGGCAAAATAAATGCCGCTGGCTAATCCGCTGCCGTCGAATTTAACTTGATGCTGTCCCTCTGGTTTTAACCCATCGAATAATGACAGCACTTCCCGACCCTGAATATCATACACAGTTAATTTCACTATACCCGCATCCCGCAGTTCGAAATTTATAACAGTTACAGGATTGAAGGGATTGGGAGTATTATTTAAAACAACCGGTTTATCCGGCAGGTCAGCTAAATCATCCGCTTGCTCCCAGCCGGAGATTTCCCATTGGGAAAAATCTCCGCCGGACGCATCGGTACCCAGTTTCTCAAAAGTGAAGCTGTCTGCATGAAACACGCTGTCGGGATAAACTCCGATGAACGCCTGATAAGTATATACACCGGCAGGCGCTCCTGCGGGGACTGACTGTGTCAGATTATCTCTGCTTATCGAACTCCCAGCTTGAATAGTCAATCCGGTTCTGAGCAGAATAGGGCCGTAAATTGACGAATCCGGCAGTTCCACCATAGTCCAGCTGTCGAAATTAACTGCGGAACCCGCATTATTGGCGATTTCCAAATCGAATTGGAAACTACCGCCGCCCGTTGGTATTTGAATAGGAGGATTATGAGGCGTCAAGTAGATAGCGGTTTCCGGAACATTGCGGTAGATATTAACCACCGTCTTCACCCTTGGATAATCGACAGACAGTTCCCGGTTAGATAAGACCGCATACCAGGGTTCAGCAGTCGGAAGCGTGTATTCCGCCATACCGGACACTGCGCTCTGCGTGATACCGAATCCTTCAGCCGGTTCAAAAGCCATATAGGTGTTATAGTTTTCTTCATTGGCGATGAAGAAATCGAAGCGTCCGGTCGCCATTTTCTCTACGAATTCATAATTGGTGAAAAAAGTCCCATATACTGACTCATATTCGCAGAGGTAATTGATTTCCATTATATATTCATCGAGGGGATTAGAGTAGGGGGGAGCTTCGGAGATTTCCACTTCCGGTGTGTATCCGTTGAGTGAATGTTCCCACAGATAGCTTGCCCCCGGAGCGGAATTTTCGATCACGGTCACCACTCCTGTACCAGAGGGATAACTGCCGAGTGGTCCTTCTATCCTGAGGTAGTAACGCTGGTCATCACCTAAAAGGAACGAGGCTTCGCCTAACGAATTAGTGATACCCCAAGTGGCATAGTAGATACCGCCCCACCAGAAATCGCTTTCCACTTTAATCCTGGTGCCGTCGGCGGGTTTGCCCATGGAATCGGTTACAACTACGGTCAAGGTGCAGACATCGGCGGAGTATCTTTCGGATACTGTCCAGACATATCCGTCCCCCCTCCAGTTGAATACGGCGGATATTATCTTCCCGGAGTTTTCATATGACAGGGGATAATTGATGTTAGCTCCATCCCAGTGAATCCATTCCTCCACATCGCCGGCCCAGAATTCGTTCCATACATGGTCTTCGCATAGGTTGGAGGTACAGGCGGTCGGTATCAATGCAATCCTGCCGGCTGCCGCTCGTAAGTCCTGAAATTCGCCGCAGTTGCCGCAGTGCAGAGCGTATATCCGCACCGGCTGAATAGGCCTTTCGCTGCCCGCTCCATAGACTATCACATTGTCCATCCAGGCATTGACCGTTTCAATAGCATCAGTTAAAGAATCGCCCCGGGTCCATAAATATTCCACCCCTTCCCAAACAGAGTTGTACATTACATAGCCGGAATCGGCGTGATTCCATAGATAGTCCCGCCAGAACACACCTTCCGGCGGATTAGCTACTTCGCCGGTATTAGGATCGATATAAGTCGGCATCTCATCCGACAACTTGGGATGCACCACAAACCAGTAGTAAGTATCACGGTCAATTTCAACTGTCACCAAGTTACCGTTTTCGTCTTTGGTGTTATATCTTGTGGTCGACCAGTAATCGTCATCATTGGAATCGCCGTAATCTATAATTTCCACAAATTCCAATGTGCTGTCAGCTGAATATATATCTTCCACATTTTCATGGAGCAGATCCATGAACATATACCAGCTGAGAACCTGGGGTGAAATATGAGCGATTTGGAAAGCCATTTCATCGACATAGGGATCCTGCGCTATTAAAATCTGTTGAGCCGCCCAATCCGCCACTAAGGGATATTCGAAGCGGCGGAGATTATCCGCTAAATCGACTCTGATCCAAGCCGGAGCGCGTTCGATCGCTTCTAACTGAACCGATGTCAGCGCTTCCGAAGGATCGATAAATTGTAAATTTTCAGTAACAGGATCGAACATGACCGTTAATTCCAAACCGCTGGGGATTCCGATTGTGAGTGAGTCACTCAGAAACAATTCCCAATCATCGGTAAGCGCACTCCAGGGTGAGATGTAATACATCCACTTAGAGCTCATCTGCGATTGGTACGGGCTGATTACCGCCGGAATATTTTCAACCGCAATGACACCGGTTAAATCTTCCATCCCCGTGATCCCGCGGTCATCAGCGGCTGCGAAAGAATATGCGATGATGTTGAGAATCAAGAGAAGAGCGATTGTCTTTACGGAATTACTCGTTTTCATTTCAAACCTCAATAATAATAAAGGATAAATTTTATTTGTCAATATTGAAAATCAGTATAAATATATTATTAAAAAAAAATTACAATATCAAATAACCACTGTTGAATTCTTATTCTAAATAATTTGGCGCTTCGCTGTTTTGTTTGGGTAAATATTTAGTACCTTAGTTCTGAAATTCACGCTTTTTTATGAATAATTTGAAATAACTAATAGTTAATTATGAACTTACGGACAACTTTTTTTATAAGTATAGAGTCTCGTATTTTGGGCTTTTTTTGCTTTTACTAAAGTCCAAAGTCTAAGGTCTTGAGTCTTGAGTCTTGAGCCTTGAGCCTTTTTGGTTCCGGCTCGTCCGGGTTATGAAGATAGGAATTATGTAATGTAGTGACTCTTAATTAGGAAGTTCCTTGTTCGATTCCTGGTGGGTGTACTGAAAAAACAAAGACTTAAGAAACTATTCGTATGTATTTTTTCATTCGTACGCCCTACCGGGCGCACTTACTTGAGGGTGCAAGCCCCTATCGGACCCGGTAGGGAGAATCCGCCGTACGGCGGATCGGACTGCAATGGTGTCCGCCGCGAGGTGGAATCCGAAGGAAGCCGCAGGTAAAGCGCGGGTCTGACGAACAGAAATCATATAGGAGGCATGCATACCGGATGAGAAAGCGAATATCTTCAAAGTCCGATACCTGCACGGAAGGCATGTATGTATATGTGGCAGATATAGGCGTGAAGGAAAGTGCGCATTACCCGGAGAGACCTGTCAATTTACCGCGAGCTGCCATGATCGAGAAGTTATGGGATGAATTGACAGATGTCAGCCGAGGGAATAATAGTAGGGCTCGAAAGGACGAAGGTCCGAATCTACCAGCCGAAGGAAACATCGATTGATGAATGATGAAATACAGGATGCTCTTTCATTCAAAATTCAAAATTCTGCATTCATCATTTCCCCATATGCTGCAGCTTATCCACCGGGGCGTAATCATCGGTCAATACAGGCACTCCGGTAAGTTCGACTTCATTCATATCCAGCTGTGATGCGGCGAAAACGAAATCGTAATCAAATTTCAAGGCTTCCTGAAGCAGTCCGGCGCGGTGAATGATCTCTTTCTTATCGAATTTCTCTTCTCCAGCCACCAGTACTATGTTGTTCTTACCCCATACTCTGAATTTATACAGATATGGAAATACTTCACCATAGGTCTTTATTATAGCGCGGTATAAATCATAATCACTGCTCCACAGATTCGCCGCAACTACACCGCCGGGACTCAAATCCTCCTTGATTTCAGTCAGAAATTCCTTGGTGGTCAGGTGAAACGGGATGGAATCGCTGTTGTAAGCGTCCAATACTATGATGTCGTATTTATTCTCCGACCGTTTGATGAATACCCGGCCATCGAGGATGCTCAATTTACAGCGGGAGTCTTCTTTGAAATAGAAATATTTTTTCGCCGCTTCCGCCACCATAGGATCGATTTCCACTACATCAATCTGCATATTAGGAAAATATTCCCGCATATAACGGGGGAACGCTCCGCCGCCAAGCCCTATCATCAATATCCGGTTCGCCTGCCGGTTGAAAAGCATACTCAGCGGAAGATACTTGGTGTACTCCAATTGCAGTTCCAACGGATTAGCGGTATAGACCGCGCTCTGCAGGATGTTGTTGCCGAATTTCATATAGCGCACACCATCCTGCTCAATCACCACTATATGATGATACAGCGATTCCTTTTCAAACAGCACCTTCTCGCGGGCGAAGAGGGAAAAGGGAAAAATCATGATTAATAATATGATTAGATATCTATTATTCAATTTGACTTTAGACTTTGTGACTTAACTTTGAACTTTGAATTTGTAACTCTTAACTTTGAACTCTTAACTCTTAACTCTTAACTCTTAACTCTTAACTCTTAACTCTTAACTCTTAACTTTCTTTGGTATCCCCACTATGATTCCGGTTAATATCAATATAATTCCTAACAGGTTGAGATTGAATTTTGTTCCCCAGGTCGGAATCATGAAGAAGGCTGAACCCAAAGTCCCGGTGATGGAACCCAAGGTCGATATTGCGTAAATCCGGCCTGAGAGGTTGCCGATAGTCTCCAACCGTTTCGCTGACAATTTAATCACAAACGGTGAAACCATTCCCATCCCCGCCCCGGGCAAAAAAAACAGCGCCATGGAAGCGATTAAGGGATTCATGCGGTAGCCGAAATCATAATCGAAAATCCAAGAATTCAATGACGGATAGATGAAAGGAAGGACGGACACCATAATTCCGCTTATGATGATTATACAGCCGAGAATGGATTTCCGGGGATATTTATCCGAAATCAATCCTCCGATGAAATATCCGCTCGAAAGAGCCGCTAAAAATACGCTGATTAAAGAACCCCATACGAATATGGAATTACCAAAGTACGGCGCTAACACCCGGCTGCCTATTAGTTCCATCGCCATCAGCGCCGCGCCGGAGATGAATGCTGTGATAAAGAGAATCAATCGGATAAATTATCCTGAAGATGGGGTAAAGGGTCTAGGGTAAATCGGCTAAAGATTCACTGGCTATTATGGCGATTGTGGCTATTATGAACCACGAATTAACACGAATGTTCGCGAATGCGCACGGATGAATATTCACAGGTAATTATGGTAATTATGGTAAATCCTCATTCACTATTCACTATTCTACATTCACTATTTCAGCAGAATCATCTTCTGCGTCTGCGTGAATTTTCCCACCTGCAAGCTGACAAAATACATCCCGCTGGATAGATCAGTCCCATCAAACACAACCTCGTGATATCCCAATGACCGATGACCATTGACCAATGACTGCACCTCTCTGCCCTGAACATCATATACAATCAAGCTCACTTCACCCGCTTCTTTCAACTCGAAAGCGATTGTGGTGGAGGGATTGAAGGGGTTGGGATGGGGGGAATGAAGGGCGGTTTCACTTGGAATGTACGATTCAACCGCTTCACCCTCAAATCCTTCGCCCCAGCAATTCCAATCATGAATATAACCAGAACCATCGTCGGTCGATAGCTTTTCAAAGTCGAAATGATCTTCGTCCAATATATCATTGGGATAGTTTCCGATATAAGCATCATATGTGTAAAGCCCAGCGGGAGCGGAAGCGGGGACATTCTGCGTCCGGTCGCGGTTACCGGAATAGCCGGGATTCAACGTAAGATTGACCGGTCCGATTATCGGACCATATTCGTTGCCATTCGGCAGAGTCGCCATCGTCCAAATATCCACAACGACAGGGAGGAGTCCCTGATTTTCCACTGCTATATTGAAGTTAAAAGTTCCGCCGTTAGCGGGGATGATGATAGGGGGATTGTAGGGTGTTATTGAGACAAAAATCGGTGGAATCCCACTTTGGTCATAGTAATAAGCGCCTATATCTGCGATTGTCCCGTCCGGATCGAGCAGACTTAAGGGATCGCCAGCGTCGATGCAAGGAGATTCGGCGATCAGATAATAGGCGGAATCGCCAGTGGTGGAATAGAACAGTGGATCCATGAAGATGTTGTAAAACTGGTCGCAGGAGTCGCCGTTGGTGTTGATAAGTGCAATTATGCCTAATCCTACAGGAATACTACCGATGAAATTACCATCTTCATTATTATAGAAATCACTATAATTTATAGAAGAATTAGATGAGCCATCAAAATAAATTCCGCCAGAAGTATTATTTTCAACGATTGTGTTAATAATGTTTGGATTGGAACCATTACAACGAATCCCGCCTCCATAGTTACCCACACTGCCGCTAAGAGTACAATTTTCTATAATGGGGTTTGATACATCGAGGTATATACCACCACCATAACCGTTATATGCTGAATTCTCGATAATGGTGCAGTTTATTATAGTCGCACTAGAAGCTGAAAAATACATTCCACCACCATTCCAATTTGCCGAATTTCTGCTTATATCACAATTAGAAATGATAGGACTTGAGTTGGATTGGCAGTAAATTCCTCCACCCCAAGTTGTATTATTCTCTGTGATAATACAATTATCAATAATAGGACTTGAAGCTACTGCGCAAAATATACCGCCACCGTAACTTATCGAGCCGTTAATTATCTTCATGCTTGATATTACTGAAGATGTATCTTCCCCCGAATGAAAATAGAATCCTCTGCCATCATCTTCACAATCGATGATGCAGGTTTCAGGACCGTTTTCCGACATGACCACAATCTCTTTTCCTGTGAAATCAATGTTTTTATTACCTATTCCAGTAAATGTCCCATCTGCGACAAGAACCGTATCGCCGTCAACTGCAGCGTCGATTCCGGCTTGAATTGTGGGATAGCCGCCGGGGACATGGATGGTGGCGGCGAAAGCGCTGAAAGATAACACCAGCGCCGCAATTAAAACTACCGATAACTTCTTCATGACGAGCTCCTTGTAAAAATGAACAAACTACACCTGAAGGAAGAAGGGGCGGGATAATCCATGATAGGATTCCTCCCATCAGCCTTTCTCCTATATTGTCAATATAGCATATTTTTAACAAAAGTCAAGAGTTTTTAGAAAAAATCTTCGATTTTTTCAGCGGCTGGGAGCTAGGAGCTGGGGACTGGAAGGAGAATTAACCACGAATGAACGCGAATGAAGATTCACAGCAGATGAAGCAGATGAAGCGGATAAGAAACCGTCACTTGTCACATGTCATTGGTGTTTCGGATTTCGAATTTTATAGCCATAATAGCCATAATAGCCAGTGAATCTCTTTCATATTTTCCCATCACCAGAGCCTAAAGCCTATTCATCATTTCGCGATATAAGTTTTTTCTATATAAGAGACTTTCACCGAATCCGCCTCGGATTCACCCATCAGGCGGAAGAACCTGTAATTGTTGGGATGCTCCACATCAACCGGGATTGAATTCCATTCATCATCCCACATTATCAGTTTCAGATCATCCACCCAGAAATAGCCGTCATCTTCCGCCGGCGGAGTATTGACCAGCATAAAATTGCCGAAATCCCCTTCGGGCGGCGGTCTCAAATCATAGCTGAAATAAGTCCAATCCTGCGTCCCGGTCAATGGTCCCGCTAAAATTTCATCATCGACAAAAGCGCCCGTTCTCGAAACATAATACCGTATAGTTATCCTGGCGCTGTCGGCATTGGCGGTTTTGACATAACCGCAGATAGTGTAATCTTTACTTAAATCGAGGCTGAACCGATCCTCCAATACTACATAAGCCATATAGCTCTGATAAGAATTCCTTTTCAAGCATATAGATCTTTGACCCGTATAGGACACTTGGTTGTCATAAGTGACCCACACATTATCCAATTCCCATAAAGTTGCGCCTTCATCTTCCATATTGCCCACTAAAAGCATATCGCGTCCGAGTATAACTTCCATCGGCGATGATGAACTGACGGAGATGAATTCGGAGAGGAATCCATCGTTAGCCAGTCTTTTAGGCAGGGACATCCGAATTGAGGATTGAGCGGAATCATTAATAAAATATGCATAATCGATACGCACTTGTTCATAACTGACAACTTCGTTAGTGTCAAGCGCAATATAAGCGATGTTTTGCGCATAATCCGGCATAACGATAGTCCCCTGCAGGCGGGAATAATCTGCGATACGGTCGATAATATCTTTCCCTAATTCCCCCCGCGCCTCATCCGGGATATAATCATCGATATAAACCGGCCGATAATAATAATTGTATATCTCCTCCCTGGTCATTTCGGCGTAGAGAATCATGCTGGGATAAGTTTCAAAGTTATTCTGGTCGAAGGCGTAATTTCCCAAACTATGCGCTATCAGTTTCCCGTCATATACGCTGTACCCCTGAAGAACATGCGGATGATGCGAAATCACTATATCGGCGCCCAAATCCAAGGTCAAATGTTGAAGATTTAAGGTTGTGGAATCGATTTCTAAAGAGGGCAGATGCCAGGCTTCTTCCGGGTCAAACATCTCGTCCCCGCCGTATGAAGTATCCGGCAGAATATCATATTCGGTTCCACAATGGACTTGAGCCACTACGATGTCATATAACTCCGCCGCCTGCGGCACCGATTCCTCCAAATAGTATTCGGTGAACCATGTGAATCCCGCTTTATTAGGACCAGCTTCTAAAAAAGGCGCTAAGTTATCTATCCGCCCGGTGCGGTTGCAATAGCCTAATACACATACAGAGATTCCATTTGCGAACAGCACCATCGGCTGATTGGACTGGTAATCGTCCATTCCCGCCCCGCACCGCTTCACTCCCGCGGTATCCAGCACGAAACAGGTTTCAATCAGCCCGGGATCCATATAATCGCTGATATGATTATTAGCCAAGGTGACGCCGTCAATCCCTGCGAAAGTCAAGGCGCTGACATATTCCGGCTGGCCGTGAAAGATGTAATCTTTAGTCGGATGGGGTTGAGAAGTATCATCGGTTAAAGGGCATTCCAAATTGATGATAGTCAAATCGGCGGCGTTCCCCAAGATATTGAGAGAAGGCTGCCATATCGCGTTGACTCCCATAGTGGGGATTATCCCCCCGGGTTCATCATAACGCCGCGCCATCATCACATCCCCGGTGAAATTCACCGTTATCAGCTCATTCGCAGTCCCCGCCGGCACTAACAGATGTATGGTCTGGCGGTCGACTAAATCAGCCTCATCATAGACTTCAGCGTTGACCGTGTAATATCCCATGCTGGGATATACATGGACCGGATTCTGTTCTTCCGATTCACTGCCGTCGCCGAATTCCCAATAATAGAACAAAGTGTCGGAATCGGGATCTTCGCCTTCGGCGGAGAACTGCACATACCAGCCGGGAGTTTCACCTGCGCCTAAATATTCGAAGTCCACCGTCAACGCCGGCGGCAGGGGCATATCTTCGGTGATATCGCAGATGAAATCATAATAGATACCGCCGTCCTGACCGCTTCCGTCGTGATCGTTCACATAAAACAGACGGTCAATTACGGGTTCGTATCCGTAGCACAGC
>JADHWD010000094.1 GCA_016783645.1 bacterium | reverse complement strand
ATAGTCAATTCCGACTGCCCTTCCTGAGTCCCCGCCAGCTTCATAGACGCAGGATTGGCGCTGATATCTATATTGTCAGGGACAGTCGTTTGACGGATCACAGTAATATTATCACTGCTGGTATGAATCCCAACGGATGCGCTCACTGTGGTAGTGATAGCATTCTGACCGGAGGGGATATCCTCCTGTCTGACAGTCAACAGCGATTTGAATACACCGCCGTTGTTAGTGGTATCGCTGATATTTTGAATCAATCCCACCGGCGCGGCGTTGAAACTCACAAGCACACCGGAAATACCGTTGCCCGCCGCATCTTTGATAGTGGCGGTCAAAGTATCAGTGATGGTGGTGTTCTGCCCAATCCACAGCACTGAACTTTTGGGATCTAAGGTCAACGATGCGATAGCCTGCGTTAAAGGTGTAATCGTCAGGAGCTTGCTGTCCTGGATTTCCGAGTTCAAAACTTTGGCGGTGATGGTAATCAGCAGTATAGAAGTATCCACATATACCGTGTAATTCACGGTGATATTGCCGGCAGCGTTAGTTTGATGCAAGGTATCACTGTATGCGATCTGTCCCATTTGCGGGCTGACCGAGAATTGGACAGGTACATTAGGCAAACCTGCGCCGTTAGCGTCTAAAGCCGCCGCGGTAATCTGAACTGTCTGCAGTCCGGAAGGCGCTTTAAATGCGGGAGGTATAGTCAGTGATATCTGTTCAACTAATCCCGCCGCAGTGGTGCTGCTGGCCGGATTGCGGTTAGAACAGTTTATGATGAATAAAACGCTTAATAAACCGACGATTACGAGTATCGCCATCAACTTTTTCATAGCAGTCTCCTAATATAACAGCTGCGAATCACAGGAAGCGGTGTCTGCCGCCAATCCTAATTATGCGTAGAAAATTTGTTATTTACTTAATGTAGTGACTATAAAAATCAAAGTGGCTGTCTGACCTAATACTATAAGGATATCTTTATATAGTTCCCAGTAATCCTTCTCGGGTTTTTCCGGAATAAATATTGTATCTCCTATATAGATTTGCGTCTCACTATTGGGGTTAATCCACTTACCGGTGGCGGCGCGGATAACACGAATCTTACCCCGCTGAGCATTAAAATTATATCCGCCGGCTAATTCGACATAATACCGATAGTCTTTTCCGGCTTCAAAATCAAATAAACCCGGATGGACTACCTGCCCTGATACTTTCACGGTTTTAAGTTTCTTGGGGATACTTATCAGATCGCCGTTTCTTATATAAACATCCTGAGATTTGTCATCTTTTTCAAATAGGGCGGGGAAATCAACCACAACTACCGATTTTTCCCGGGATTTGGTCTTGAAATATTCATATTCCATATCCGTCATATCCGCCACCGGGATAGTTTTCAAGCGTTCAAATTCCGGATCAAATACTTCATCGATGGAAACGCGGATAATCTCAGCGTCGGCGAGAGAGGCCTCATCGGTAAATCCACCCGCCTCTTTTATTAAATCTGACAATTTGGTTTTTTCTTCAATAATCGCATACTGTCCGGGATATTCTACTTCACCCTCAACTATGACATTATGTCTCTCATGATATTTGGGCATTCTGCGGATGAATATCCTGTCATCGGGTTTCAGCGGAAATTCCCAAGCTTCCGGCTCGTTTTTCAGATCGAGGATGTAACTTTTATATTCTCTCTTGTTATCCAGACATCTGATTACTTCAATTTCAGCAATAAGTGCGTTTTCGGTTAATCCTCCCGATAAATCTATCATCGTTCCAATTTTGTCATTTGCGTTATATTCATATGCGTCAGGAAGTCTGATCGAGCCCGATACCGTGATAATACCCACACCTTTACTAACAGCCGGAACATATATTATATCACCCTCATTAACAAAGGGATTTTCTTCCAGTGAAGCTTTCCGCCGAAATTTTAACATATCAAGATTAAGCGTATCACCGCTTCTGGAAACAAGCTTAATATTGCGAAGTGAAGATGTATCCAGGATTAAACCTCCTGCGAGGTCGATCAGACGAGAAACTCTGTCGGCGTGAGTGGCAGGATATACTCCGGGAGACATCACCATCCCAGTCACAGGAATTCTGAAAATACGCAATTCCACCAGGTTGATAGTCACTTTATCCTTCTTATAAACACTCGAGGCGAATGTTTTTATCATCTCGCAGGCTTCTGTGAAGGTCACCCCGGTTATCTCAATATCACCAATTGTCGGAATTGACAATATCCCGATGGGACTGACCGCGGCCGGGAAGCTTTGCTGGACAGTCCCCCAGATATTGATAACGATTTTATCGCCGGGACCCATAATGTATTCATCAGGATCAATAGGCGCTTCCAAAGAACTAATTAACGGGCTGCTCGAAAGCTGTTCTTTAGTTTCATTGACAGACAGATTTGATTGCGAATATTCTGCAAACGCAAAAGAAATTGCTGTGAATATAAATAGACATATCACAGCAAAGAGAATGATGGTTCTTAGGGCTGCCACTCATCCAATTCCTTCAAATAGCGTTCTTCCGAAGCCTTTATCGTCTCAGGTTTAGACCATCCGGAGAAATCATCTGTGAGGATATGAGGAGTAATCTGAATTATTAAATCGGTCTTTTTCACAGTATTGTCAGTATGACGGAACAAGCTGCCGATGTAGGGAATATCTCCCAAAAAAGGCACTTTATGCTGAGTATTGCTCGCGGTCACACCCAACAATCCGGCGATCAAAATAGATTCACCATCCTTGACCCTTATGGTAGTAGTTGATTTTCTTCTTACTACCCAAGGAACTTGCTGATTAGGAGGTCCGACCAGTTGAAATATCGACGACACTTCGGGAGTGATAGTGGTGGTGATCTGTCCGTCGGAATTGACATTGGGTGTGATATCCAGTTTCACGCCTACTTCTTCACGCTGTACGGTAACGGTTCCGCCGATACCGCCGGTCTGCATGATGTAGGGGAATACATCGACCACTTCAAGATGGGCGGTGCGGTTGTTCATAGTGGCTAAGCGGGTATTGGCGAGCACTTCGGCGCGGTTATTCTTCAACAGCCAGTCGATTGTAATATTCAGCACCTGAAGCTGGCGGCTGAATTGACCGAAATCATTCCAGCTATCCATCTTCATGAAAGGCACTTCATCGGGATATTCGCCGAATTCACGGCCCTGAACCGCAACATAACCTGATCCGGCGTAGGAACCTGCGGAACCGATCTCACCTTCCATCTTGCCGACAATACCCTGCTCGGCTAATATTGATGTAATAGAGGATAGTTGTTCCCAGTTTATTCCGAATTCTTCTTTATCTTCTACTGCGACTTCAACAAGGCGGGCTTCCAGCATGATCTGCAGGGAAGGTACATCGACCACTTTTATAACCTGCTTGATTTCCGAAATCACTTTGGGGCTGGTGATTATCATCAGATTGTTGCCGCTTTTATCGACTTTGATATTGGCATTGAAGAAAGAGAGCAGTTCTGACGCTTCGGTAGCGTCAAGGTACCGCAGTTCTATCACATGCGCGGTTAAACCCACTTCTTCTTTCAAATTCGCTGTCTCGGCCACCAGGAATGAATTTCCGATTTTTTCGTAAGACAATCCGGCGGCGCGGACAACTAAGTTAATCGCTTCATCGATAGGAACATCTTTGAGGTGAATCGAAATCCGCTCCTTTTTATTAACATTGGGACCGGTGACGATATTATATCCGCTGCTTTCAGCCAATATGGTCAGTATGCTGGGAAGAAACGCGTCATCCGCATCAATGGTAACCGTCTTTCTCAGGCTAGGATCCAGCATCGCGTCTTCTTCCTGCGCTGCTCCTATTATAACAGACGAAAGAAGTATTAAGAGAACAATAATCACTCTGCAAGCGTTGCGCATTTGAACTCCCGTGATTAGATAGTATATAAAATGATGGTTAATTCGATTTAAATACCGGTCAGCGTAGTAAGGGGATGATAAATCAATAGTTGATACCCTCGAAATCACCCGCCGCTTCCAGTTTCGCCTGTTCGGCTAAAGTCTCAGGATCAAGCCGGTTGTATAGCACTACTTTCTGACTGCCCTTCATCAAGGTGACGGATTTAATTTCGATGTTGGTAACCTTAAAACCGCCAAAATTATCATTGATTTTCAGATTATAATAATTACCCATGTATTTAACGGAAGCATAGCGTTCTTCGCCGATGACAGTCAGGTTGAGGCGCATATCTTCAACGCCTTCAAAACCCGCTCCGTATCCCAGCGCCGCTAAAAGTTTGGGCGATTTCACGACTTCAGATAGCTTAAGAGGATCTTTTTCAATCTTGAAAACATAGTTCAGACGCTCTTTTAACTCATCTTCAAGAGTATTAACCGTTTCCAGGAGCTGGGGGTCGGTTCCCAGAATCGCTTTTGATTCTTCCAATTGGAATTCTTTCACCTGCTTGGTGATGGTATAAGTCTTCACCCCGCTGTAAAAGATAATTAATATTGCGACTACAATAAGAAATCCCCAGATGAAATTTTCTCGCTTAGTCATTGAAACTCCGGAAATGTTGAATCATTGATTAATATCGCTGCCAGTAATCTGAACATCTAAAATTTAACGCCTTTTGATCAGCGTGAGCGTTGAAATATTTATTACTATTCTATGGGTGTTGGCTTTGTCGCCGGGCTTACGGTCGCGGATCTTTCTAATAGCGTTATCAATCTCAAAACCCTCAACCGTTATGAGCCGTTCGGATTTCTCCAGTTTGTTGATAAAATCACCTAAATCTTCATAGGCGCACTCGATATTTAGTTCATAGGGTGATTTCATATAATCACGCATGTTTATCTTGCGCCCGGGGTTGAGTTTAATGAGTTTTATCTCCATTTCATCGAGTATGCCGGTGATATAGTTCATGAAAGGCATGGAAGCGTCTTCGGCGAGGGAATCTTTCAGGGATAGAGCCAGATTCCGCTCTATTAATTTGGCTACCTGATCCAATTTCCTCGATAAAATCTGAGCGGAAATCAGCTTTTCGTTCAATTCCTCTATCTCCGCTTTCAGATTTCTGATCCGCCGCGGCTGCTGGACATAGACGAAATTATAGTAAAAATAGAAACCGAATCCGAATATCAGCACCATTGCAAGCATATAGAAGTTTTTTCTCACATCGTCCTCCTTGATCTGGAGCGTCCGGAAGTAGTTGATATAGTCTGACGCAGTTTGCTGACTATGGAAAACGACAGGATGTCCTGCCCGTCGACAATTATACGATGGGATTGGTCGAATTTAATACTGGCGAAATCCTGGTAGAAATCTTCAGTAGTTTTCAACAAATCCATAATTTCAGAAATCTTGTCGAATTCTTTCTCGTTCTTTTTGATCCTGGCGATGAGTTTCACAATGAATTCATCATTGTTGAATTCCAAAGCGGTAACCGCCACATGCTCAGGCAGAACATCAGCCAGCGCCCGGAATTTTTTTGTCCAGAGGAATCGTGTTTGTTCCAGACGGGCGAGCGCAATCACATCATCCTTGGAAACATTCTGCCCCTCACGCTTCAACTCATCCAATTGATGTTGGATTTGAGATATTTTGTTCTCTTTAATATTAATTAAATCCTTCAAAGCTTTGTGATTGGAGTAGTTGAAGGCGGATACGAAAAAGAAAATCAGGAAGAATACGGTGAGCGTGATGGATTCCCGGCGCCGGCGCCAGCGCGCTAATTTCTCTTCTTGACCTTCACCTTTATTAAGGTTGATTTTAAAGCTTTTTATCATTGATTATTCTCCTCTGAGGGCTAATCCAAATGCGACTGCGAACTGGGGACCATAATGACCGTCGGATTGTTCACCATAGACACTTATAGGATTATACATTTCTACGGGAATATTGAATTTATTGTGTAGGGATTCATCCAAACCTTTCAAGGCGGCGGAGCCTCCGGTCATTATAATTCGGTTGAACAGGCTCTGTCCGGTCTCTTTCACATAATATCTCAAAGAACGATTAATTTCATCCCCGAACTTGTCGATGGCGGACTTCTCGGCTACTTTTATACTAGCGGTATCTTCCACGCCGAGTTTTTCCAAATCGGGATGTAATCCCTGTTCAATTTTCACTTTCTCCGCAAGTGTATAATCTATTCCGAATTTTTTAATTAATTCTTCAGTGAAAGCATGGCCGGCGATATTTATATCCCGGGTGAAGAACATATCCTGTCTGCCGAACACCGTAAGGTTAGTTTTTCGGCATCCGATATTTAGAAACACTATGACACCCTCGTCCGGGAGTTCATTATTAATTATATAGGAATTCACCGCAGCCAGCTGGTCGATATCCACCACTCCGAGTTTTAACTCCAAGTCCCGTAAGATTTCCTGGTGAGCGTCATATAGTTTTTGGGTGGTAGCCGCCAGCAGCGCTCGCACCTTGTCGGGATCTTTAGGATCATCACCCAGCACCTGATAATCGACGACGGTATGTGAACCATCGAGCGGAAGATGCTTTCTGGCTTCCAGCAGCATGGCTGAAGCCATCTCTTCATCATCTAATTTAATGGTTATGATTTCTTTAGCGCTCACCTGAGCGGCGCTGATGGAGGAGAAGAGATTGCGGACTTTGCGAGGCTGGATATTGATCTTTTTGAACGCTTCCGATAGAGCCGGCACCACCACGCTGCGTTTAGGTCCGTCAATATCGTATTTTTCGGTGGTCCCGTAGATAGGCTGCACCGCTATCTTGGTCAGCCGCATCTTACTGCCTGCTTTATCCATCACTACGAGCTTGATGCTGTGTGAGCCGATATCAAGCCCTACCCGCTGATTTGACCTTCCGAACATAAATTTCCTTCAAGGATTTAGTTAATAAAAATCCGGGGAAAACCGTCCTCCCTGCCCGCATATAATAACATACCGCAGGGAATAAATCGCCATTCAGACCGGTTTTCTACCGGATTTAAATATCAGATAGGTTTAAAATTCATCAATTATTCGGTACCCGCTCCGTATTGCGACAACGCTCCGGCGCCCCATGAGACTATTGTCCGCGATGCGACAGTGGTGCCGTCACTGCTCAATTTGGGATAGAAGGGCGGCGGGTCGGTGATGAAGCGGACATCGTAATTGTAATCCTTGCCGTAGCCGGTGCCGCCATGATTTGAACGGTGCACATATCCCCGGCGCTTCTGATTGTCCGCCCCCCACAATTGTATATCGCCGCGCTCATCCGGCCAAGGGCCATTGGAATAATACCATTCCGGCAGCATACCGCCTCCGGCGGCTGGCACATCGTTCTGGTCTTCAAAGGAGAAAGATTCTCCCAAAGCCACCATTCCGGCGGTGATGATAATATTTTTGCGCCAGATATCGGGGAACTCGTCGCCGTTGTCCCTCCCGTTTTCCCAGTTATTCCTAATAAGGATATTCGCTTCGGAGAGAATCCCCAGGGAGTTAGTTTCATTCTCAGCATTGAAGGATCCGTTATCTAGCCTGGCTGTTACATATCGGATGTTTCCTCCCAGCCAGATGTCCTTGGATGAGCCCACGGAAAGTTGTCCATATACACCATAATCTATCCTGGCGGCGGTGTCGGTGCCGGTCATTTCCAGTGTATCATCGAAGAATATCGCGCCGCCGAATAACGGCGGGATAGTGGTGATATATGTATCAATGGGAACTTCCATCCAGCGGTAATACAAATCATATCCCCGCGTGTCGCGGAATTTCAGGACATATTTACGGCCGAATCCCAAATCACTGTAAAACTGGCCTGCCATGGAAGCCCCTTCGCGGCAGTCATCTAAAGTGGTGTAGAACTCAATAGAATCCGCTTCAAAGATAGGATCATAGAAAAAATAAGGATTAGCGCCGCCTTCATAATAGAAGCTGCTGGCGCAGGTGCTGACATGAGCGTAAAACACCGGATTCTGCATTATCGCTATCTGGTCATTAGAGTGCACATAACCTACTCCCAAGCCCGTCACCGGGTCGAGATAACCTAAAGTGTCCTGTCCCCAGAATTTGATCTTCTCGCCGAAAAGGGTGGTTTCACAGTCGGTCAGGTAAAGATATTTCGCCCAAGAGTTGGAATTCTGGAACTGAATGTGAATAGTGGTATCGACCACCACCTCGTTTATTTCGCTGCTTACCGATCGATTGAAGGGAGTGTAGGTGATGGTGGCGGTCATGTTGATATTATAGAACCAGTTATTATTGAAGGCGAACTGGGATGAGCGGTCGGGGTCTCTGGAAGCGATTCCGGAAAATTCTCCGTGCATACCGCGCTGCTGGAGGAAATTGGATAACTGCCCGTCGATATCGATAGCGTCTCCGTTAAAGTAATAAATCGACTGGGTGAGTTCGCCCTTGACCATGTCCGGCAGGACAATTTTGGAAATAGCCGCCTGCGCCAGGTAATAGGCTTGCTGAGCCGCGAACTGCCGTTTAAATTCCACAGATTCATCGGCGCTCCATTTCAAGTAACCCATTCCGGTCCCGAGAAGCAGTATCAGAAAGAGCATGGCGATTATCGCCACATTGCCGCTTTGATTTTTACTGAACTTAGGTTCGATTTTCATAATACCTCCTGATATGACTGCAATTAAATTATCTATACCGGATAACTTGTGTTATGTCATCACAATAATGTTGGGTAAATCAACCTTTGTGTTCCTGCCGCTTTTCAAGCCTCCGCAGGAGGCGTAAAGCGGCAGGCATATCCCCGTCAGGTTACGGGCTTTGCCCTTGAAACCTGTCGGGAACACGAAACCGTTTTGAATAACGAATATCGAACAAGGAATGTCGAAATATTCACAACAGCGAGGATTTCGTAATTCGATATTCCTTGTTCAATATTCCTTTTGGGTTCCGGCTCGTCCGGGTTATGTATTGGGCGATGAAGTTAGATTCTTAAGCGCCACCTGAAAGCTGAAAGTCATTTCGTTTTCATAGTCCGTTTCCGACGGATCGTCAGCGTTTCTGGTGTATTTGATCTTCATAGTCACCATGAAAGTCTTGCCATAAAAACTGGGAGGCGTCATGTACGGCGGATAAGGTCTGGTGGAAAATTCCGCTTTGAATTGGGTGATTTCGATAGTTTCATCAGGGCTCATGACGCTGGTGACCGCGTTATGGGGCACCACATTTCCCGGCAGGGGGAATTCCTGAAACAGCTTCTCCCCGTTAATTTTGACCCCATCATGATAATGAGCGGAATACACCTCCTGATAGAAACCGAGGCTGTCACTGTTAATACCCACAAAGAAAGTGCTGAATTCGCCGTAAGTTTCTATATTCATATATGTGGCGTTGACTACATTGCGGGCGATATATTCCACCGTGGAATTGCCGTACTGTTCGATATATCTTTCGGTCCAGGAGCGGTCAATGACATCCCACCAAGCCGACATAGTGGACTTTAATCCGATCATGATAATAGTCATTAACACGACAGAGATCAGGGTTTCAATCAATGTGAAACCTCTCTGCCGGCCGCGATGCGCGAAAAATCCGGATAATCGGCGGAGAAATTTATTCATGCGGTTCATGGGATATCCTTAAACCGGTTAATTAGCGATCGAATAGTAAAACACCATCCAAGTCTGCAGACTCACAGTATCCGGAGGCGGCGGCGCCTCATTGGGGAAATAGGGTTCGTCCCAGACGACATTGACTATAATTTTATACTGAATAATCGTATCCTGCCCGGCGATACTATAAGACTTGGTGATAGGTTCGCGGATGACATCGCATTCAATATCATCATTATTACCGTTCCCCCTGGGATCCAGCGTCTCCACTCTGGAATAAGTAAGAGCGCAGGACATGGGATTGAGCTGTACGCCTTCATCTCCCCAATAGGCTTTAGCGATCCAGAATTCGACTTCGTCCCGGGCTAACTGCAGCGCTCTCTTTTTCCGGAATTCCGTCTCTATCGCGCCTTTGCCGATATACATGCTGAAAGTGGCGGTGGCGGCGGCGATACCGATAATCATGAGAGCGACCACGATCTGGATGAGGTCGATACCTCCCCGTTCACCTTTCCTGTGATTGTTCACTCCATTCCCCTTTGATATAATTTGGGAATCCGGCGCGGTAAAGTAAAGTAATTTTATCCGCTTAAATCCACTTCGAAAAGTTTGGGATTTTCGGCGACATGATGAGCGGTGTCGCGGTCGATCAATCCCTTATGCAGGATACGCTGTAAATCCTGATCCAAAGATTGCATACCCTCTTTGCCGCCCGATTGGATGACCGAGGGTATCTGATAAATCTTATCTTCACGGATGAGATTCCGGATAGCGGTATTGGCTATCATTACTTCCAAAGCCACCACTCGGCCAGTATCGTCTTTTTTAGGCAGTAGTTTTTGGGATATAACCGCTTCAATGGACTCCGCCAGCATGGAACGCACTTGAGTTTTCTGCGAAGCGGGGAAGATGTCGATGATACGGTCGATAGTCTTAGCGGCGGATGAAGTATGAAGTGTAGCTAAGACTAAGTGGCCGGTTTCAGCGGCGGTCAAAGCCAGCGAAATAGTTTCCAAATCGCGCATTTCACCCACCAGAATCACATCCGGATCTTCCCGCAAAGCGCTGCGGAGTGAGTTAGCAAAGGAATGGGTATTAGCGCCTAATTCCCGCTGGTTTATCATACAGTTGCGGGATTTATGATAGAACTCTATCGGGTCTTCGATGGTGATTACATGGAGTTCTTTATATTCGTTAATCCAGTCCACCATAGTAGCTAAAGAGGTGGATTTGCCGGAACCGGTAGGTCCGGTCAACAGAACTAATCCGCGGTCGCGGAGAGAAAGATCCTTCATCACTTCCGGC
>JADHWD010000093.1 GCA_016783645.1 bacterium | reverse complement strand
TAATCAGTATTTATATTTCTGAAAGAGATTCCAATGATGATCTGTGTAGATGACACATGGCTGACCGTGCCACCCTCAGTTTAGTTTCTTTTGGGTGGCACAGCCAGCCCTTATAACGATTTCAAAAGCTGAAATAATTTATCATTATATTTGAAATCAGCACAATATTTATACCAGCTGGCTGTGCTTTGAACATAGAACTTAATAATTACTCTGGGACTTACGCCCGGAAGAGGAGGCTGCGCAGTTGAAATTTTTTGAACCGCAGATAACGCTGATAAAAGAATGATGACACTGATATTGCGTTCCTGCCGTTTTTCAAGCCTCCGCAGGAGGCGTAAAGCGGCAGGCATATACCCGGCAGGTTACGGGCAACGCTCTTGAGACCTGCCGGGAACAACAAAGTACGACTCCTTCAGGGTCGGAATTGCAGGAATTCTTTCTCCGTAGGTTTCACCTACGGTTATTCATGATTTTCCCTTTCGGGGAAGGGCGGCCGCAAGGGCCGCCCCTACATTATCGGTTTTTCTCGTTCCCACGCTCCAGCGTGGGAATGCATACAAAGGTGGATTAAAAACCCACCCTGCACCTTAACGACTTTTGTAGGGGCGAAAGGTTTTCGCCCTCACTGCGGTTGAAAATTATTGCGAGGGCAAACGCCGTTTGCTCCTACAGGCAGCCCGTTTTCTCCGAAACCGGGAATACTGGCAGGTCACACCCGCTGTCAGCGCGCAAGACCTGCCGAAACAAGACCCTAAACCCTAAACCCTATTTTCAAAGTATAAATAATCGACGAGGCTAATATTATGAATGAGATCGATAAAATCAAATTGCTGTTAGTGGACGATGAAGAGGATTTCCTCGATTCGGCGGTTTCAGCATTGAGAAGAAGAAATATCTACACGACAACTGCAAAGGAAGGTTCGGAGGCGCTGGAGAAGATTGAAGCGAATGAATACGATGCAGCGGTGGTCGATGTGAAGATGCCGGGTATGGACGGAGTAACGCTGTTCCGCAAAATTGTTAAGATCGCCCCGGAACTCCCGGTGATAATTCTGACCGGTCACGGAGCGGTGCCGCAGGCTTTTGAAACATCGAAAGAGGGTGTCTTCGATTATTTGACCAAACCCTGCGATATGGATTTTCTGGCGAAGAAAATCCGGGAAGCTTCAAAATCAAAGAAATTGAAAAAGAAGCTGAATGGCGATATAAAGGAAGTTGATGAAGCCGCCGATTTTACTATACTGCTGGTGGATGATGAAAAAGATCTTTTACATTCGTTGAGTTCAGTACTGAGCCGCCGGGGATTCAAGGTTGATACCGCTGATAATGGTTTTAACGCTTTGGAAAAATTGAAATCCGTTTTAGTTGATGTAGTGGTTTTGGATATCAAGATGGCTGGGATGGACGGTATTGAAGTTTTAAAGAATATCAAATCCAGACAGCCTAATCCCGAAGTCATATTACTGACCGGTCATCCCGATGTTTCTAACGCATTAGCCGGAGTGAAATTGGGAGCTTTTGACTATGTGACCAAGCCGCCGGATATTGACAAACTGATAGAAAGCGTGATAAGCGCCGGCAGGAAACATAGAGAGGAATTAGAGCTTAAGCGGCAGGCGGCGGTCAAGGATATTATGGACCGTTATCCCGATTTGTAATCTTCGGCGGGAACGGATTACTAACAGCTGACAGCTGACAGCTAACAGCTATTTTCAAGAGAAACCCTTATGTCGGCAAAGCCGGCACAACTTAGCATGAAAATAGTCTCAAGGGCGAACACATGGGTTCGCCCCTACATTCCCTTATATTTGTGGTGTCATGCGTCCCCGCATGACACTAATATATTGTTTATATTATGTATGGTGTCGACTGCGGAGAGTCGACACCACAATGAACTAAACCCTATTTTCAGGATAAACCCTCATGCGCCTTTAGTCGCACCACCAAGCATGAAAATAGTATCAAGGGCGACCGCAAGGGTCGCCCCTACATTCCCTGATATTTGTGGTGTCATGCGTCCCCGCATGACACTAAGATATTGTTTATATTATGTATGGTGTCGACTGCGGAGAGTTGACACCACATTGAACTAAACCCTAAACCCCAGCCCCTAAACCCTATTTTCTGGATAAAATAACTTTACATAAATAACACTCGGAGTTTTTAATGGTTCAAGAAGCGAAGAAGAAACTCTCAGCGTACGATAAATATATAGATTATAAGAAATTTTCCATCGCTGTCGCGGCGTTTATAGTCATTTTGATGATTCCCGTACCCCACAGTATGCTCGATGTGGCGGTAGAATATACCATGGGTAATAAATATGTGTTAAATTATTACACACAGGAGTTTTTTGGGAAAGCTTTGGACGATGCGGAGCAATGGGAGAGGGTGACTGCGGAGGCGCTGGAAGCCTGCATGATGCAAGGCGCGATGGGAAAGAAGATGGTATTAAAGCGGGACTTTAAGCAGTTGAATTCCATGGGTGTAAAAACTTCGCAGAATTTGTACGATAAGTACCACGTTTTCATTGAAGGGATAGATGACACAACTTTCCTGAACATCATGACCAAAGCTAAAGAAATGCGCTATGTCAAACTATCGTACGATATGCTCAGCCCCGGCGAGCAGAAGAAGGTTGACGCTTCCGCCAAACATATTCATGTATGTATAGCGATGGTGGCTTTTGTAGTGATATGCTTTATTACAGAAGCGATGCCGCTGCCGGGAGTGGCGTTCTGCATCGGATTGATATTAGTGTTCGCGGGGGTTGTGACCCGCAAGGAAGTCGCGGGATTATATTGGGATGACGCCTGCTGGTTCATAATGGGCAGTTTAATGTTTGCGGCGGCATTTGTCAAGACCGGGGTTGATAAAAGGATATGCTTGATAATATTCAGGTCATTGGCGAAGCCGAGTGTCAAATGGATAACACTGATTTTGATATTAGTTATTTCTCCTTCCGCCGCTTTCATCTCGGATCATGCTTTGGCGGCGATTTTCCTGCCGATAGCCATGATATTGTATAATAATAGTTTAGGGAGGGAACATGCGGAGGATATGGAATTAGCGAAAATGCTTATGATTACAATAGCGATGGCTTGTAATATCGGCGGATTCGGTTCACCATCGGGAGGAGCGAGGAATGTGATCCTGATGACATATATGGAGGACATGTTCGGACTTACTATTGGTTATGGGCAGTGGATTATCTACGGCGCTCCTTTTGTGATAATCATGATGCCAATTTTATGGGTCACAATCAACTGGCGGTTCAAGCCGAGAATAAAAGATTTAAAGCCGGCGCTTGATTCTTTGAAGGAAGATATAGGGAGAATGGGGAGGTGGAATTCCAAACAGATAATTGCGGTTACGATTTTCTTAATTATGTTATTCGGCTGGATAACCGAAAAAACGCTGTTACAAAGCATTTTCGGTATCAGATTAGGGATAGGAGTGATAGCGGTAGCAGGAGCGATAGCGTATCTGCTGACGGGCGTCGTGAACTGGCGGGATTATCATCAAAAAGTGGACTGGGGAGTTGTATGGTTATATGCAGGCGCGATAATATTCGGGCGGACATTGGATCAGACCGGGGCGGCTTACTGGATGGCTCGATCGATAGTGGAAGGATTGTCGAGTATAGGATTAGATTCAGGATTGGCGTTATTAGGGGCGGGCATCGCGGTGACAGCGAGCCTTACCAATTTGATGGCGGATGGCCCCACCGCCGCCTGCGTGGGACCTATCACCTTGAATATGGCGGCGGTGGCGAATCCCGGGACAACATTAGTGCCGTTTATGGGTTTGGCGACCGCCTGCGCATCCTCTTTCGCCTATCTTTTGATAATCGGAACTCCGCCTAATGCTATCATGTATTCCAGCGGTTATCTTGAAGCGAAAGATTTTCTGCGGGTCGGCGCTATTTGCCTCGTTTTCGCATTTTTTGTATTATTACTGCTTAGTATGTTTTATTGGCCCTTATTGGGTTTCAGCGGTCTACCGTCAGCGTAACAATCAAACATAGAGGATAAAAATGAACACTGCAGAAGAATCGATAAAAATATTGTTAGTGGACGATGAAAAGGATTTTCGAACTGCATCGTCAAAGGCGTTAGAACGGCGCGGTTTCATTGTCACAACAGCTGCGAACGGTGAAGAAGCATTGAATTATATCCATTTGGAGATGCCGGATATAGTTCTGCTGGATCTGCTCATGCCGGGAATGAGCGGAATAGAGACCCTGCAGAGGATCCGTAAGATCAATTCATCACTGCCGGTGATAATTTTGACCGGCCACGGTAGTTTCCATGATGCGCTCGCGGGAATCAATCTGGATATTGTGGATTTTCTGCAGAAGCCGATGGATCTTGATTTACTGGATCTCCGCATTCGTAAAGCGCTGGAACCGGAAAGCGGAAAACTATTGAAAGAGCGTACGATTTCGGAATTGATGGCCTCACCATCAATATATCCGAAAATATATCTGGATCAGCCCATCATGGAAGTAGTGGAGAAATTGAAGGAAGCGTTTTTCCCCCGCAGTGAAGATGTTGTCAAACCATCTCAGATCAGGTCAGCTCTGGTGTATAACCGGGATGAATCATTCATGGGTATAATCCGCTTTCCCGATCTGCTGAAACTGGTTCTTCCGTCCTTTTTAAGCGAATCACCTTACAGTTCTTATTTCACCGGTATGTTTCTGGCGCAATGCAAGATGATCGGTAACCGGAATATCTATGAATTGATAGGAGAGCGGGTATTGATAGATATTAACGCTCCTTTGATGGAAGCTGTGCATCTCATGTTAGATAATCATATCATAAATATAGCGGTGATGCGGGGAGGTGAAATAGCGGGGATTTTGCGGGAGAAGGATGTCATATATGAGATTATGTGCAATATCAGCTCGGTAAACAATGGGCAGTAGTTTGATCGGATTCGCGGGAATGACATGCGCCAAATAAGGGCGAAGCATTTTCCGGGATATAGTGGATTTTACGATTGCATTGGTGAAAATGCTTCGCCCCTACAGCCCGGTTTCTCCGAAACCGGGAATACTGTTTCCCCCTTTTCTAAAGGGGGACTAAGGGGGATTTTTCCCCATCAGGTTACGCATACGCTTGAAACCTGACGGGAACAAAAAAATAACGGCTTTGGACTCAGGACTCAAGACTCAAGACTCAAGCGCTGGCGGGTCACACCCGCCTGCGGCGTGCAAGACCTGCCAGAACATGGTACTAGACCCTAAACCCTAAACCCCATTTTCAGGATGAAAATTGAGCGGTCAAACTGATACCACTAAACGGACAGCCCGGCACCGCGGGTATCTTCGCAGGACGGTTATTCGTCTGCTGTTGACATATCTGGCGCCGATTATTGTGCTCACGGTTTATTTTCATCTGCAATCGATAAAGGTGCAGAATGACAGCCGCAAACTCCACTTGAAGTTGATGGCTGAACATCAGGCGAATACGCTCGACCTGTTTTTACGAGAGCGGCTGGTCAATTTGACGAATCTTATCGATGATCCGAAACTTGAAGTTCCGCCGAGCCATACGACAATTGAGGCTTACCTAAACAAACTGAAGAAAAATTCCGATACTTTCATCGATATTGGATTTTTCGATTCGTCGGGAGTGCAGGCGGCGTATGCAGGACCTTATGCTTCGCTGGAGAACCGGAATTACAGCACAGAGAATTGGTATCAGTCTTTGAAGCAGCCGGAATCGAATTTCGTCATCACCGACCTATATTTGGGATTCCGCCGGAAGCCGCATTTCACTATAGGCGTGAAGCGGAATATCGGAGATGATTATATTGTCATGCGCGCTACTTTGGATCCGGAGAAGATATATGAGTATATCACTTCACAGGAGGGGGCGGGCGCGGTCAATACTTTTATCGTAAATGAAGACGGTTTTTATCAGGTAGTCACTTCGCCTGAAGATGAAATAACTCAAGAATCATCGATAATTCCGCCGAGCGAACCTCGTCAAGGGACGCAGAAACTAAAGACAAATCATCATACGCAGTTATATGGCTATTCCTGGTTAAGGATGGCGGACTGGGTTTTAATCACCCAGTTGAAATATGATGATAAACCGTATTTTCTTACCGGGATTGATTTGACAGTACTATTTGTTTCGCTTGGTGTCATATCGGTAATTTTTGTCATCATCATAGTGCGGGCGCGTAAGTTAGTGGAGTTTCAGGAGGAGAGTGATGAGACGAAAGCTCAGCTTGAACATGTGGCGAAGCTGGCGGCGGTGGGAGAATTGGCGGGCGGTATCGCGCATGAGATAAATAATCCTTTGGCTATCATCAGTGAAGAAGCCGGATTATTGAAGGATCTGATGAATCCGATTTATGGTCAAAAGATAACTCACGAGGAGATTCAGGAGCATCTAACTAACATCTATGATGCCGTTTTCCGCTGTAGAGATATCACCCGGAAACTTTTAGGATTTGTCAGAAAAACCGACATCAAACTGCGGGAGTATAACTTGAATGAACTTATCGACAATGTCTTAGATGGTTTTCTCATGCGGGAGATGGCGGCTTCAAACATAGAAATTGTTAGAGAATATACGGAAGATATTCCCCGGATAGTGACCGATAGAAATCAGCTTGAACAAGTTCTGTTGAATATCATCAACAATGCGGCTGACGCTATTGAAGGAGCGGGCAGGATTACGTTAATCACCGGCGGGGATGAAAATACATGCAGTATAGCGGTGAAGGATACCGGCAAAGGAATTCCTGCGGATTTGCTACATAAAATTTTCATGCCGTTTTTCACTACCAAGGAAGTGGGGAAAGGGACAGGATTAGGATTATCCGTAAGTTATGGGATTGTCAAGAGTTTAGGCGGTAAGATATTGGTGGAAAGCGAAGTGGGAAAAGGAAGTGTCTTCACTATCCGGCTGCCTTTGAAATAATGGATGATTTTTTGTATTTTATGTATTCCCGCGCTGGAGCATGGGAACGAGTGTATTTGACTCTCATCAGCCGTACGGCTAACAACTTAGCATGAAAATAGACTTTAGACTTTGGACAGCCCGGTTTCTCTGAAACCGGAAGAATACTGGCAGGTCACACCCGCTTATGGCGTGCAAGACCTGCCAGAACACAAAACTAGACCCTAGCCCCCAGCCCCTAGACCCTATTTTCAGAGTAAACCCTCATGCCGCCGGGGCGGCACAACTTAGCATGAAAATCGGGGTTCTGTCAGGCGGGGACGCCTGACAGCACGGTCGAATGGTGTCGACTGCGGAGAGTCGACACAACAAGATTTTGGTGGGTTAAGAACCCGCCCTACAACTATCAACTAACAGCTATTTTCAAAGTAAAGTAACCCTTGAACCTGTTGAGCGGGCGGCGTAGAGGTTATTTTCAGAGTAAACCCTCATGCGCCGGCGGCGCACAACTTAGCATGAAAATATCGGCTCTGGGCTTTGGACTTTAGACCCAGGACTCAAGACCCAAGACCCAAGACCCAAGTGCTGGCAGGTCACACCCGCTTATGGCGTGCAAGACCTGCCGGAACAAGGTACTAGACCCTAGCCCCCAGACCCTAGACCCTATTTTCAGGATAATGTTAGATTCAATATTCACAAATTAATCACAGGCGCTTTTATGGAAACAAAATTGGTGAAGGATATAATGCTGCCGCTGAAGCATTATGCGGTGGTGGATATGGACTGCACATTAAAGGATGCGCTTATAGCTTTGGACAAGGCTCAAGCGAATCTTTCGGGTGACCGGCAGCCTCATAGAGCGGTGCTGGTGAGCGACAAAAAAGGGAGTATCATCGGCAAACTTGGTCAATTGGGTTTCTTGAAGGCTTTGGAACCGAAGTATAACACATTGGGCGATGTGGATCGATTATCGAGGGTGGGTGTAAGCGAGGAATTCATTGATTCCATGATCGACAATATGCGGTTCTGGCAGGATGATTTTTCATCATTTTGCTTTCGCGCGCAGATAATCAAAATCAAAAATGTTATGCATTCGGTAGAGGAGAGCATTGATATTAACGCTTCTTTGGTGGAAGCTATTCACCGGATGATAATGTGGCAGTCATTATCGATATTGGTGAGGGATAAGGGAGAGGTTACTGGAATATTGCGGTTATCTGACTTATTCTCGGAAGCGGCGGCTGTAATCAAAGGCGGGGAGTGTGAAAGTTAGGAAGTATGTAAGTCAGCAAGTTCCATCTCGTTCCCATGCTCCAGCGTGGGAATGCAAATTGCGAGGGCAAACGCCGTTTGCCCTTACAGGCGGCCCGGTTTCTCCGAGCCTAAAAATACCGGCAGGTCACACCCGCCTGCGGCGTGCAAGACCTGCCGAAACAATATTTTTGAATTGTAGACTTGTCAACTTGCTAACTTGCAGACTTATTTAGAGGAATAAACATACCGGAGCGTTAAATGAACAAACTTTTGATAGTAGATGATGAGGATAAATTTCGCGAGATATTACAAAAGCATTTGGAATTGCGGGGTTTCGCATCTATCGCGTTATCTGATGGGCGCGATGCGGTTAAGACGGTGAAAGGCGACCCGGATATCGATGTGGTGATATTAGACCGCAAGATGCCGGGGATTTCCGGAGAACAGGTTTTAAAGGAGATAAAGGAATTCCGTCCGGAACTTCAAGTGATATTTCTCACCGGCCACGGCAGTGTATCATCGGCGATGGAAGTCGGCAAGTATGACGCTTACACTTATCTTGAGAAGCCGTGTGATATCGACAGGTTGATTGAAGTGATTGAAGCTGCGCGGGCGGATGCGGTGCATGCGATGGAGCGTCATGAGATACCTCATGTGGAGAAGGGTTCAGTATGGAAATGGTTTTTAGGCACTCACAATTCCCGTCCGGGAATAATGATTTTAGGGTTGTTGATTTTCTTAGGGATAATATTCGTACCAGCTCCGCGGCGGATGAATGAGCTTTTGACTGCGCCGAAGACCGAACAGATAACAGATCCTCATTTGGGGTACGCCTATTATAGTAAGATGAAAAGCGGCGAAACTATCGCTGATTACTACGCCAGATCCAGCAGTGTAGGTGAAAAGAACAAGAAGGAAGGCGAGAAGAAATCATCGTATTCTCTATCGGCGGGTCAGGCGGCTTTCCGGGCGAAGGTGATGCTGGGTACTTTAGTGCTCGCCGCTTTATTTTGGGCGAGCGGGGCAGTTCCGGTCGGCATCACAGCGCTGTTAGTCGGCGGTATCATGTATCTGATGGATATATTGAAACCGGACGATATCGCTCAGGCTTACGCTAAAGACGCGGTGATATTCATCTTCGGAGTGCTGGCGGTTTCCAAGGTGATCAGCAAGACGGGTTTGGATCGCAGGATAGGATTACTGCTTTTAGGGCCGGTGAAATCACTTCCGCGGTTTCTGTTCATTTTTCTCCCGCTGATGGGAATCTCCTGCGCTTTCATATCGGAACATGCTTTGGTGGCGTTCATTATGCCGATGTTGATATTGGTGTATATGGCTTCGACTCAGCGTGAGGGCCTTAAGAGCGATAAGGCATTAGCGACGCTGTTTGTGCTTTCACTTTGTTATGCCGCTAACTGCGGAGGACCGGGTTCTCCGGCGGCGGGGGGACGCAATGCAGTGATGCTGGGTATATTGACTGATTATGGTTCCGCCCCGTCTTTCGTGGAATGGGTCAAATACGGACTGCCTTTTGTGCCGGTGATGGGATTGGTGATCGGATTATATTTTTATTTGGCGTTAGGAAAGCGGATTAAGGTGAAACAGCTAAACGCATCGAAGATTTTGAAACAGGCCTCCAACAAAATAGGCCCAATGGATAAGAAGGAATATATCACAGCGATTGTTTTAATAGGTCTGATACTGCTCTGGATCACCTCCAGCGATGTGCTGGGGATGGGTGGACCGGTATTGCTGGCTTTAATAGCGCTAAATATTTTCCGAATATTGCGGTGGAAGGATATAACCGGGATTCACTGGGAAGTTGTCGCTTTGTACGCTTCCGCCTGCGCTTTAGGCAAGGGATTAGCGGTTACAGGTGCGGCGCTGTTTATGGCGGATGGATTCATCGGACTGCTTCCGGATTTTATGAGTCATGGTGAAGGATTAGCGGTAGCGGTCAGCTTGTTCACCGGCATCACCACTAATTTCATGAGCGACGGAGCTACGGTATCGGCTATAGGTCCCATCACTGTTCCGATGGCGACTATATCCAACACACATCCCTGGATGATAGGTTTAGCCACAGCTTTCGCCTCATCGTTCGCCCACATGCTGATAATCGGCACGCCTAATAACGCAATAGCTTATGCGATGGCGAAGGATCCGGTCACGGGGGAACAATTAGTGACATTAGGCGATTTTTTAAAGCATGGCGCGGTGGTCTTATTGCTCTCGTTAGTAGTGTTATGGCTGTGGGTGTTTTTCGGGTATTGGCGGATTATAGGATTTTAATTTTAGTCAAAGATATTTGATATTTGATATTTGGCTCAGATGTTTAGACTCGCAGGTTGTCCGAGAATTAAAAAGTGATGTAACAGGTGCAACAGAGTCCCTGACTTTGTTGCATATATTTGTATTTTAAGAGAATGCCGCAGAGTGCGGGGACTCTGCGGCACATCATAATAGTGGTTCTTCGCTGTATCGTGTGAGTAGCGATTTTTATCATTTTCAAGGATTGTATTGTGGATGCGAATCGTTTGTTTTTATATCACTTGATTTCAATAATCCCCCCTGCCCCCCTTTAGTAAAGGGGGGAGTTGGTTTCCCCCTTTTTTAAAGGGGGACTAAGGGGGATTACACACAATTACCC
>JADHWD010000092.1 GCA_016783645.1 bacterium | reverse complement strand
CCGGGCCGGCTCAGCCGCCGGTAGTGTCTGACATACCCAATCAGACGATTTACGATTCGCTTACATTCGAGCCTATCAGTCTTGATGACTATGTGTATGACCCTGACACTCCGGATGAAGATATCACTTGGGACGCGGCCGGACAGGTGGATTTAATAGTGACAATCGACACTGACCGGGTAGCCTGGATAACATTCCCCGAAGGCTGGACCGGAATGGAAACCGTCACTTTCACCGCTACCGATCCCGATTTATTGAGTGACAGCGATGACGCCTCCTTTGAAGTGCTCATGACCGGCGTAATCCGCAGGGATAGTGAATTGCCGCTCACTTTCAACTTAGAGCAGAATCATCCTAATCCCTTCAATCCGGAGACATCGATAAGTTTCGATATCGCCAAAGACTGCCGTGTGACACTGAATATTTATGATATTTCCGGCCGTCTGGTGTCTCAATTGATTAATTCGGAGATGACTGCGGGAAGGTACATTCAGACCTTCTCAGGAGCGGATTTGACTTCCGGATTATATCTCTACCGTTTGAACGCCGGGGATTATTCTATGACCAGAAAAATGATTTTAGTGAAGTAAAGAGCTGAAAATCCTAATTATTTAAATCAAAGTTTAATAGTAAGCCGGGGATTCCCCCCGGCTTTTCTTAATATTTATACATGATTAATCCGCTGTAAAAACAGGCTTTAAGATGTCTTCCATCATCCTCGCAATTCTGATAATCATCTCCCTCATACTCTTTTATATCCCGGTGAATAAGCGTCTTTCCTTGATTAAGAAAGGCAGAGGCGGGTTGAATAGTGATAATTTCAACCGGCGGTTCAACCGGGTGATCAGTGAAGTTCTTTTTCAATCCAAGGTGATTAAAGAGCGTCCATTCGCCGGTTTGATGCATGCGCTGGTATTTTGGGGATTCCTGGGCTTCGTCATCATCACCCTCAATCATTTCGCTAAGGGATTTGGCTGGAATTTTTTAGGCGGCGGCGTATTTTATAAGATAATCAGCTCAATTGTGGCGGTATTTGCGGCGGCGGTGATAATCGGTATCTCTTCATTGGCAATCCGCCGTTTCATATTTAGACCCGCGGCGCTAGGTGAGCATACCTCTTGGAGTTCCGGGCTGGTGGCGTTGTTCATCGAAATTCTGATGATAACATACCTGCTTGAACTATATGCCTTACCGGAACACACCGCCGCTTCCCAATTCAACTGGTGGCTGCATTCCATCACTATATTAGCATTTATTATTTTAATCCCTCAGAGCAAACACCTGCACCTTGTTTTAAGCCTCTTCACTGTTTTCTTCAAGGATGAAGAACTTGCGAGGATAAGACCTTTGGATTTTGAGAAGGAGGAGATGGGGGCGGAGAAGATTTTCGATTTGGACAAGCATACTTTATTAGGCGCATTCAGCTGTGTGGAATGCGGGCGATGCTATGATCAATGTCCGGCTCGGAACACCGATAAAACTCTCGATCCCAAACAATGGATGCTGGATATCAGGAAAGCATTATTGACTCAATCGGCGCATGAAAATCCTTCCGAGGTAATGAATTTTGATATGATATGGCAGTGCACTACCTGCGGCGCCTGCACATATCAATGCCCGGTGGGGATCGACCAAGTGATTCCTTTGATAGAATTCCGCCGCGGATTTGTGTCCGGCGGCGAGTTCCCATCCCCCATGCGGGCGTTATTTGATAATCTGGAAAGGTCAGGCAATCCCTGGAAATACCAGCCCCATGAAGCGATAGAATTCATCGAAAAGAGCGGAATACCCTGGTATAAAGATCAGGAAACGCTGTATTGGATGGGCTGTATGGGGCGTTATGATTTCAATTACCGGAAAGCGGCTTTGGCTTTCACTGAATTATTGAAGACAGCCGGCGTCAACTATGGTGTATTGAAAAATGAAAAATGCACCGGCGACGCCGCCAGGCGCGCCGGAAATGAGATGATATTCCAGATGCTGGCGGAGGAAAATATCGAACTATTAAATTCAATCCCCGCCAGAAAAATCGTCACCACCTGCCCCCATTGCCTGCGAACCTTGGAAGAATACAAAGATTTGCGGCTGAATAAAAACTTTGTGATAGTCCATCATACTGATTTCATTAATGAACTCATCGATCATGGTAAATTGAAACTCACGGGAGGCAATGGTAAGAGTGCAGTTTATCACGATCCCTGTTATTTGAGCCGATATCAATACCCCAAAGGCGTGGAATCTCCCCGCCGTCTCCTGAAAGCCGCGGGAATCAAAATCAGAGAAGCGGAGAATCATCTGGATCATTCATTCTGCTGCGGCGCGGGCGGGGGAATGCTGTTCGCCGAAGAAACCGAAGGGAAACGCATAAATATTGTCCGCACGGAAGAATTAATCCGTTCCGGCGCTAAAACTATCTGCACCGCCTGTCCCTTCTGCCAGTTGATGCTCAAAGACGGACTGGCGGATAAAGGGATTGAAGGTATTGAAATTAAAGATATTACGCAGATGATAAAAGAGTCGGTAAGTTAGCAAGTCAGCAAGTTGCAAGTTACAAGTTTCTCGTTCCCACGCTCCTGCGTGGGAACGCGTACTAAAAATAGTCTCAAGGGCGACCGCGAGGGTCGCCCCTACTCTATTGGATATTTATTTGTAGGGGCAGACCTTGCGTCTGCCCTTCCATCTCGTTCCCATGCTCCAGCGTGAGAATGCGTACCACAGGTGGGTTAAGAACCCACCCTGCTAACAGCTATTTTCAGATTAAACCCTCATGCGCCTGTGGCGCGCCACCAAGTATAAAAATCGGATTAGTGGCAGGCGGGGACGCCTGCCAGCACAGTTCCTGGTGGTGTCATGCGTTCCCGCATGACACTAATATATTGTTTATATTATGTATGGTGTCGACTGCGGAGAGTCGACACCACAATGAACTAAACCCTAAACCCCAGCCCCTAAACCCTATTTTCAAAGTAAATCAGCAGGAACGAATCACAAACAGCCGTCAACTATTTAAATATATATCAATCGAGGAAATACGCAAAATGTTAGGATTAATTTATCTCTGGGCGCTGATAATATTATCCGCGCTAATAGTCACATATATCTTGTTATTGAGAAGAATCAAGAGAATCAGAAATTCCAAGCTGCGGGAAGATACTCCATATAAAAAAGGTCTGTTCACCATCTGAAATGGTACAAATATCAGTCAGGACAAACAAGCGGGTCGAATTCGTCAATATCGACCGGCAGGTTCAGAAAGTTATTGATGAATCGGGAATACAAAACGGTATATGTATCGTATTCGTTCCCCATACAACTGCAGGCGTAACGATAAATGAAAACGCCGATCCCGCTGTAGTTAAAGATATTATAACGGAGTTGGAGAAGATTATCCCTTATTCGGATAATTATTCGCATATGGAGGGTAACTCCGATGCGCATATCAAGTCATCATTAACTGGATGTTCGGAGACGATAATCATAACAGGCGGGCGTCTAAGGATGGGAACCTGGCAGTCGATATTTTTCTGCGAGTTCGATGGACCTCGGACACGAAGTGTCTGGATTCAGATTATCGGAGCTGAGAAGGCCTAAATTTATGAGTAATAAAGCGGAAGAAGCGGTTATTACTTTTGACCGGGTTGAGAGTTTTTCCGATTTATCACCGCGGGAGATTAAAGAGTACATCGCCTGCCTTCCCAAAGCCGACCTTCATTGTCATCTGGACGGCAGTCTCAGGCTTAAGACGCTTATTGAACTGGCGAAAAAAGATAAAGTAGAACTTCCTTCTTATGAAGAGGAGGAATTGCGGCGGATATTCAGAACCGCCGCCGGTTCCGGTAACCTGCCGAATTATATCAAACTATTCGACTATCCCCTTGCAGTGATGCAGGATGAGGATAATCTTTGCCGCATCGCCTATGAATTAGTGGAAGACACTGCGAAGGAGAATATCCGCTACCTCGAAGTCCGCTTCTCACCTATCCTTCACACGAAGAAGAAACTCAATTTGACACGGGTTATGGAGGCGGTTTTAACGGGACTTCGCGACGGCAGGAAAAAATACGACACTAAGAATGGTGTGATAATCTGCGGTATTCGGCAGATAAGCCCGGATTCTTCGATAAAGCTGGCTGAGTTGACTGTCGCCTACAAATATAGAGGTGTAGTCGGATTCGACCTTGCCGGAATCGAGGATCAGTTTCCCGCGAAGGATCATAAAGAAGCTTTCTACCTCATCCGCAACAACTGTATTAACTGCACGGTGCATGCGGGCGAAGCGTACGGACCCGATTCCATCAAACAGGCGTTACATTACCTCAATGCGCATCGGCTGGGTCACGGAACGCGTTTGAAGGAGGACGGCGATCTGCTCAATTATGTCAACGATCACCGCATTCCTTTGGAAATCAGTCTCACCTCCAATATCCAAACCGGTTCAGTCCGCGATTACGGCGCCCATCCCGCCAAGTTTTATTATGACTGTGGAGTCAGGGTGACTTTAAATACCGATAACCGCTTGTTTTCTGACACTACCCTCACAGATGAATTATATCATGCGGTGGAGCAGGGCGGATTTCAATTGAAAGATATAAAGCGTTTAATAGTCAATGGCTTTAAAAGCGCCTTTTTACATTATCGGCAGAAGGTGAATCTTATTGATTCCGCCTTGACCGAGTTAGGATTAGGCGGCAGATTAGTTTATCCCCAGCGCAATCCCTTCGGCAGTGATATTTGAGTAGATGAATATTTTCCTTGAAAATAGGGTTTAAGGTTTGGGGGTTAGTATCATAAATGAAGCCAGCTTCATTGGTGTCATTCCCGCGCAGGCGGGAATCCAGTAGAGACAGAACAATGTTCTGTCCCCACAAAAAAAAACGGGAATGTAGGGGCGACCCTTGCGGTCGCCCTTAAAACTATTTTCATGCTAAGTTGTCAGCCGTACGGCTGATGAGGATTTATCTTAAAAAGCGTTTTATCCTTCATTACCTTGATTATTTCAAGGTAATTTTTTATATTTAAGTTTTAGAAATTTTTCACAAAGTAATTCGCTGTTTTACGCCACACAGTTATAGTATTGTGGTATTCATTAGTATAAGACAGAGGTCGCGATGCCGATAATAATTTCAGAAAATACAGTCGATTCCGATTTCATAAATAAGGTCGAAGAGATAAGCGGCCAGCCGTTCCATAAATGTATGCAGTGCGGAACCTGTTCCGGTTCCTGCCCTATGATAGAAAAGATGGTATTGACGCCCCGGAGCGTATTACAGATGACCAATTTCGGCATGAAAGAAAAAGTCTCTGAAGCTAATACTGTTTGGCTGTGCGCTTCATGCCACACCTGCTTAGTCCGCTGTCCCAGGGGATTGGATCTGCCGAAAATTATGGAAGCTATCAGACTGCTGACACTGCGGAAAAACCAAAACTATATCGAACCCTTTGAAATTGAGAAGGAGCGGATAGCTGAACTGCCGCCGATCGCATTGGTAAGCTGTTTCCGGAAGCATACAGCGTAGAATGTGTCATTTGTCACTGGTCATTGGTCATTGGTCATTAGTAATTAATGTTCCCGTCAGGTTTCAAACGAAGCGTAACCTGACAGGGAGTTTAAGACTTATCACTTAAGTCCTGAATCCTTTTTAACTATAATAAACGACATTATAGCTTGTTCGATAGTATGTTTTACAATGACTATAATCCCCCTTAGTCCCCCTTTAAAAAAGGGGGAAATCTGACTTCCCCTTTACTAAAGGGGGGAAGGGGGGATTACTAAATGATTAAAATTAATGTCGCTCATTATAAATCACAAAATTCGCACCAAACAGGAAAACAATATAATGAAAATAGCATATTATCCCGGATGCACATTAAAATCCAAGGCGCGGAATCTGGAGGAATCCGCAATCGCTTCGATGGCGGAATTAGGAGTGGAATTGGTGGAATTGGAGCGTTGGAATTGCTGCGGGGCGGTATATTCCCTCGCCGATGATGACTTGATTCATATATTAGCCCCGGTGCGGGATTTGATACGCGCCAAGGATATGGGCTTCGATAAAGTATTGACCCTTTGCTCTATGTGTTACAACACCTTAGCCCGGGCGAATTTGCTGATGCGGAATGATGAAGTGAAGCGCAAGACTATCAATGATTTCATGGAAGAGGAAACTGACTACGCCGGTGAGGTCGAAGTCGTCCATATGCTGGATTTTCTGCGCGATGAGATAGGCTGGGACAAAGTCCGTTCCGCGGTGATAAATCCTTTGAACGGATTGAGGTTAGCTCCGTATTACGGCTGTAACTTGACTCGTCCTAAAGAAATCACCATCGACCCGGCGGTCAATCCGGTGGTATTCAAGGATTTTGTGGAGGCTATAGGGGCGGAATTTGTGGAATTCGCCGCTGCCAGCGAATGCTGCAGTTCCTACCAAATGATCGCTAATCCGGAAGCGGCGGTGGAAGCCGCTTCTCAGATAATCGCTGCCGCGGAAGAACAGGATGCAGAGGCGTTGATAATGAGCTGTCCATTATGCGAATACAATTTAGGGCGCCGGCAGGGCGATATTATCAAGGCTTACGGGGAATTGAAGCCATTACCAACATTCTATTTCACTCAGCTGATGGCTTTAGCGCTGGGACTCGACCCTAAAGTCTGCCGCTTTCAATTAAATCCGCCTTCTTCCCTGGAATTATTGGAAATGAAGGGGATTTTAGCGGGCGCGGAAGTATAAAAAAAGTGTAAAAGTGTGAAAGTGTGAAAGAAAGAAAAACCTCTATGTTCGGTTAGATAGATCGTCATCTGTAATTAACGAAATAAATTTCGCCTAATTTTGTAGGGGCGGGGTGACCCCGCCCCTACAAATCATTAGTTATAGATAACTTCGTTAAGTATAAAAATAAAAAGGAAATCGGAGCACAATATTGAAATGCAGACTTTTTCCCAAAGATATGGATATAAACCGGTTCGAGAGCAGTTGCAGTTCGAATCGATGGATGAGGATTTGAGGAATAGTCTGTGGAATTCAATTTTAGGATATATATTAGAATATGATGATGAAGATGTAAGATTCACTTGGAATTTTATTAAACTTATATGGATTCATTTTTATAAAGAACCTCTCGATGATATACCAAAATATTTGGAGGTTGCCCGTAATTTTATTAAAGATAAGTTTTATAAATATTATTGGAATGAAGTATTTGATTTTATTGAATATATCATAAATCAACATTATGAGTTGGATAAATGTAGAACTATAAGTTTCATTATGAATTTAAATTATATTTTAAAAAGAGAATGTTCTGCTTATACAGTTATCAAAACCGAAGACAAATACTATATCAGCCCAATCACTAATGAAGAAGAGATAGCGGCAATCGAGTCAGCTATTGAAGGTTCCTTTAAACTTGGTGTTAAAAATGTTGGTATTCATCTTCAAAGCGCATTGGATAAATTATCAGACAAGAAAGAACCGGACTATAGGAATTCAATAAAGGAATCGATAAGCGCGGTTGAAGCTCTTTGTAATAAAATTACAGATAAACAAACAGCCTCATTAGGAGATTGTTTAAAGAAAATCGATGATTCAATTATAAATCATACAGCATTAAAAGAAGCTTTCATAAAAATATACGGCTGGACAAGCAATGCGGAAGGCATCAGACATGCTCTGATGGGAGAATCGAATTTGGATTTGGAAGATGCGAGGTTCATGTTGGTGAGTTGTTCCGCTTTCATCAACTATTTGATTGTAAAGGCAGGGAAGGCGGGAATTAAATTTTCATGACCGGCCCTCAAGCTCGGCGGAAACCGGACACGCCGGGAATCTTCTTGGGTTACGGAACCGATTCCGGACAAGCCGGAATGACGAATATGATGTGTTTTATGAAAGCTAAAATGCTACTAATTTTAAACTTGCAAACTTGTCAACTTGCCAACTAATTTTAAAATAAAGGTAAATCGATGAGCGAAACAGCGGCGATTGAGACCAAAGTTGAAGAGAAATTTATCCCCGTCTATATCATGGGGAAGAGATATGAAGTGCCGGAATCGTTGACCATCATGAAGGCGATGGAGTACGCCGGTTATAAGTTTGTCCGGGGCGCGGGATGTAGAGGCGGCGTATGCGGCGCATGCGGCACTGTCTATAGACTGCCCGGCGATTATCATATCCGCGTAGGATTAGCCTGTCAGACGGTGGTTCAGCCGGAAATGTATCTGACACAGATACCGTTTTTTCCGGCGAACCGGGCGGTATATAACTGGGACACAATCAAGGGTGAAGCGGAGGAAGTGTATCAGGCTTATCCCGAATTATTCCGCTGTCTCGCCTGCAACGCATGTTCTAAAGTATGCCCTATGGACATTCCGGTGATGGACTATATTGCGGCGATCAAGCGGGGCGATCTGGACAAGGCGGCTGAAATATCCTTCGACTGTATCCAATGCGGTTTGTGCGCCACAAGATGCATGGGCGAATTAGCGCAATATCATATCGCGCAGATGGTTAGAAGGATCCGCGGCAGATTCTTGACTCCTTATAGTGAACATTGCTATAAGCAAGTGGAGACTATTAAATCCGGATACTACAATCAATTCATTGATGAATTGAAGGCGCTGGGAACTTTGAATCCGTTCAAACAGGATGAAGTCGCTCCCGGAATCGAAAAGCTCAAGAAATTATACAATGAGCGTGAGGGTGAACCCCATGCGGCGGATGATGACTGGACTCCCAAAAGTGATTATGCGCTGTTGAAGTGAAATCTTTATATTATATCTCGTTCCCACGCTCCGGCGTGGGAATGCAGACTGGCAGGTCACACCCGCCTGCGGCGTGCAAGACCTGCCAGAACAGCTTTTCTTATGTTGCGTCAGGTCTTGCTTGCGGGCTATCGCAAGTGTGACCTGACGCCATTTTTAACATACTAATCAAGAACACCAACAAATCTGAAATAGAGGTTACTGATGCCTTATCCCGATAGTTTAAAACAGTTGATAAAGAGAGTGGAGGCGACCCGTCCTGTCAGGGTCGAGCGTAAACAAGCAAGTCAGGAATTCCCCGCATTGAGTCTTGACCAGCGGCATGAAGTTCTGCATAAATTTCATCCCGACGTTAAAGAAGAGGGCCGGCGGGAAATATCGGTTGGACCTAATAAGGGTTACCGTATCTGCCATGAAATGGTGGATCTGCTGGAAGCCCGCAGCCGCGTGAATCCCGCTAAAATAGACTTATCCAAAGTGGATTATGAGACCGATGTGTTAGTAATAGGCGGCGGCGGCGCAGGCACAGCGGCGGCGTTATTGGCGCAGGAGCAGGGCGCAAAAGTCATCATATCCACCAAGCTCCGTCACGGCGACGCCAACACTATGATGGCTGAAGGCGGAATCCAAGCTTCGACTAAAGGCTGGAAAGATTCGCCCTATTACCATTATCTGGATGTTATAGGCGGCGGACATTTCACCAATATCCCGGAATTAGTGGAGACGCTGGTCACCGAAGCTCCTGATGTTATTAGGTGGCTTTTAAGTCTCGGCTGTAATTTCAGTAAATATGAAGATGGGACTTTAAAGACTATGCACGGCGGCGGCACCAGCCGCAAGCGGATGCATTTCGCCGCTGATATCACCGGCGCTGAAATGATGCGTACGGTTCGCGATGAAGCCCGCAACCGGTCAAAAGATATCACTGTAATTGAATTCTCACCCGCAGTCGAATTGATACTGACCGATAAGGATCATATCGGCGGCGCAGTATTGTATAATATGGAGACCGCCGAATATTTAACAATAAAGGCTAAATCTGTGGTGATGGCTACCGGCGGCAGCGGGAGACTGCATGTGCAGAATTTCATGACCACTAACCATTACGGCGCCACCGCTGACGGCATCGTTATAGGCTACCGCGCCGGTGTGCCGATATGTTTCCTGCACACCGTTCAATATCATCCCACCGGTGTAATTTTCCCGGAGCAGGCGGAAGGGATATTGATTACCGAGAAATTCCGGGGCGCAGGGGCGAATTTAGTGAATGTTGACGGCAGCCAGTTCGTATTCGAGCGTGAACCCCGCGATGTGGAAGCGGCTTGCATTATCAAGGAATGCGTCGATAAAGGCAAAGGCGTTCCCACGCCTACCGGTAAGTTCGGAGTGTGGCTGGACAGCCCTATGCTGGATGTGATGTTCGGCGAAGGGTATGTCAAGCGGGAATTCCCCGGTAAGCATATATTATACAGGCGCTTCGGAATAGATATCGGTGTAGAACCGATGTTGATCTACCCCACTCTGCATTATCAGAACGGCGGATTGGAATTCAAATCCGACGGTTCCACCAAGATTCCCGGATTTTTCGTAGCCGGCGAAGTCGGCGGCGGAATACACGGCGAAAACCGCCTCATGGGTAATTCCTTATTAGACATTATGGTCTTCGGGCGGATTTCCGGTAAAAACGCCGGGCAGTACGCCTTGAACAGCGCCCAGGAAGGGAAACTGACTTTGGAACATGTGGTTAAATATCACAAGGAACTTGATGACGCTGGTGTCAAAACTGATAGAATCGCTCCTATGCTGCTGCCAGACTACACATTGGAACATGTGAAAGCGAAGCAGTTGACCACCCATTACGAAGGGACGATTAGATAAGAATTTTAGATATGTGATATTTGATATTAGATATTTGATATATGTTATTATGTGGTGTCGACTCTCCGCAGTCGACACCAATTATTTGTATTAAGGAAATAAATGAATGTAATATATATTTTAAAAATTGAAGTATTAATCTAACAACTGACAGCTAAAGACTGACAGCTGAATTGGGCGATTAGCTCAGCTGGTTTAGAGCGCCTGCCTTACAAGCAGGAGGTCGGCGGTTCAAATCCGCCATTGCCCACTTTAAAAAACAAAGACTTACGATGTAAATCGTGAGTCTTTTTTTTACCATTTACGACACATGTACAACACTTGCACAACATTTTAGTCGA
>JADHWD010000091.1 GCA_016783645.1 bacterium | reverse complement strand
GCAAGTTACAAGTAGCAAGTGGCAAGTAAAACTGTGGAGTCGGGATTGTCTCAATCCCGACATATTATTGTGGTGTCGACTCTCCGCAGTCGACACTACACAAATATCAGGTTGTAGGGGCGACCCTTGCGGTCGCCCTAAGACTATTTTCATGCTAAGTTGTGCGCCGCCGGCGCATGAGGGTTTACTCTGAAAATAGATTCGAGTTGCAAGTTACAAGTAGCAAGTGGCAAGTAAAACTGTGGAGTCGGGATTGTCTCAATCCCGACATATTATTGTGGTGTCGACTCTCCGCAGTCGACACCATTCATAATAAATACAATACCTTAGTGTCATGCGGGGACGCATAACACCACAAAGAAAGTCCAAAGTCCATAGTCCAAAGTCCAAAGCCGCTATTTTCCAATTTTGCCGCACACCACTGGCGCATATAGTTATATTCTGTCTGTTGCTTAATATAGTTGAAAATTAGAAAAATAATGATTATAATATATAGATTTAATTTCGGTAAATAATCCTAATTCATGAACTGATTCCCTGGCATAGGAGGCCTTATGTTACCTCGAAAATTCAATCCTATCATCACCGCAATCGCGTTGTGCTTCTTTTTATTTCAACCGCTGTCCGCTAAAGAGAAGTATCACATGGTGATGGTGCCGAATCCCTCTCCGGAAACTATATTAACTATGGCGGAGCTGGGACTTCCACTCGATGATTCCCGCATGATAAAAGGTGAAGGAATCGAAATACCCCTCAGTGAAAGCGAAATCGCATTATTAAGACAGAATAATATTGTCTTCAGTATTATTCAGGAGGATTTGGAGAAGTATTACGGTGAAATATGCCGGCAGAATATGCTGAATATCCCGCCCTATCAGGACGAAGACCCGGTGCATATGAAATACGGCACTATGGGCGGTTTTTACACTTTCCAGCAGATTATATTCGACCTCGATTCTATGCGTCTGCTGTATCCGGAAATCTGCACGGAGAAAGTCTCTATAGGGCAGGGCTGGAACGGATATGATATATGGATGGTGAAAATATCCGACAATCCGGGCATCAACGAGGATGAACCTGAAGGTATTTACGATGGTCTGCATCATGCCCGGGAACCCGGCGCATATACCGCCATTTTATATGCGATGTGGTACCTGCTGGAAAATTACGGGACGGATGATGCGGTCACATACCTCGTCGACAATCGGGAATTATACTTCGTTCCGGTTGTTAATCCTGACGGCTTAATCTATAATCAGCAGACCAATCCCGGCGGCGGCGGTATGTGGCGTAAAAACCGCCGTAACAACGGCGGCTCCTACGGCGTCGATCTCAACCGTAATTATTCATATCAATGGGGTTACAACAATGCCGGTTCCAGCCCCACTCCCAGTTCCGAGACTTACCGCGGTCCCTATGCCGCTTCCGAACCGGAAACACAAGCTATGATGGGATTCACTGAAGAGCATAATTTCACCACCGGTATAACTATTCATACTTATGGTGATAAATACTTAACCGCATACGGCTATGACGATTTCCCGCCGGAGCATTATGATGTTCACTTGGAATATCTGGCTTACGCTTCAGCGCTGAATGGATATTCCACCGGATATTGTTACCAGATAATGTATTCTTCTAATGGCAGAACCCAGGATTGGCAGCTTCATGAACATGACATCATCAACATCGAGCCGGAAATCGGTTCATCCTTCTGGCCTTCCATCAGCCAGATAATGCCGAATGCCGCGGAGAACCTGCGGTTACATCTACACATGTTCTGGTGCGCCGGAGGATTGGTGGAATACTCTTCAGCTGAAGTGGAAGATGGTTTCTTAACACCCGGCGAGACCGAAGGATTGATTGTCTCAGTTTTCAATAAAGGATGGGGAACATCCGAGGCTGTTGATGTTGAAGTGACCACTTCTGATCCATATATTATCCTGAACACATCCACATATTCCACCGAACCATTGTTGAAGCGAACCGGATTTGATAATTCTACTAATCCGTTTGAAGTGGTGGTGGACAGCGTCTGTCCAGTGGGGCATGAAGTCGAATTCGATGTGTTAGTAATTCAAGGCAGCTATACCCACAGCAGCCATTTCACTCTGATAGTGGGAACGCCGGAAGTATTTTTCAGCGATGACGCCGAATCAGGCATGAGCAATTGGACGACATCCGGCGGCTGGGGATTGTGCTCCTCCGATCCCCATTGGGGAGTATATAGTTTAGCCGACAGCCCTTACGGAAATTACGGGAATTATACCACTGCGATTATGACCATGACCCAGCCGGTAAATCTCACCGCGGCCACTTCCGCCTGGCTGGAATTCTGGACCAAGTGGGACATCGAATCGAGTTGGGATTTCGGGCAGGTAGAGTATTCGCTTAACGGCGTCAACTGGACTCCTTTAGCGGGATTATACACTGAACCGGGCACCGGTCAAGGCGTCCAGCCTTCCGGGCAGCCGGGTTATGACGGCGGGCAATTGAGCTGGGTCAGCGAACATATGGATTTGAACAACCTTGCGGGGCAGCCCTGGGTGAAACTGCGCTTTGAATTCCGCTCCGACGGCGGAGTAGTGGGCGACGGATGGTTCGTGGACGATATCCAACTGCTGGGATTCTCCACACCGATCACTCCGCCGGAAGTTACAGTCACATTGACGCCGGAGAATCCTCCGATTGTGATACCTGCCAGCGGCGGCAGTTTCACTTATGATGGCGTCATAGAGAACAGCGAAACGACGGCGGTGAATTTCGATGTGTGGACCGATGTGCTGCTACCCAATGGTAATGTCTATGGTCCGATACTACTGCGCAACGGGATGACATTACCGCCCGGTGGTACCATAACGCGCACCATGTCCCAGTCTGTCCCGGCTAACGCTCCCGCCGGCGGTTACGAATTCAGGATGCACATGGGATTGTATCCCGGCCAGGTGTATGCGGAAGATTCCTTCGATTTTACAAAGGAATAAGCTTGAGCTTAATATCGGGCATTAAACTTTGGGTAACATTTTAGCTTTTTATCAGAAACCGCGCCCTAATCGTCATTCCGGCTTGTCCGGAATCGGCTGGGATTAACGACAACGCTCCGATTCCGGACGCGCTTCGCTTGCCGGAATGACGGTTATGGTGATTTTGTCATAAAACTATAATGTTACAACTTTGGAAATAGGATTACAAAAAATTTCAAAGTCAAAATTTTGGAAAAATGGAGATTATTCGCTGTTATGGATAAAATTTTGTGATGGTATATATTTCAACGAGAAGGAAGAAATTTGGAACACTCGAAGTTAACTAAGCTGGAATTAAAAAAGTTCACAGCTTTCGATGAAATCAAGATGGATTTCTCTCCTGGAATTAATATCTTCATCGGCGCAAATGGAACCGGAAAGACCCATATATTAAAGGTTTTATACGCCGCTTGCGATATAACAAAGACCAAACTGGGATTCGCAGATAAAATTAATCGAGTATTTCTTCCTTCTCAGCGAAAAATCGGAAGATTAGTAAATAGAAAAGTCGGAAGCGGAAAAGCATCGATTGAAGTTTATCGAGGGGATAATTTAAAAATCGGATGCGATTTTTCTGTTTATAAAGAACTGCCGACTAACGATTTGGATAAATGGGCTGAAAATTGGCGTTCTTATGAAATAGACTCAGCATATATCCCAGTAAAAGAGATGCTGGCGAACGCGCCGGGTTTCTTATCACTCTATGCGGAAAGGTTGATTCATTTTGAAGAAGTGTATAATGATATTATCAACCGCGCTAATAGACCTATCGCCAGAGGGCGTCCAAGTCCCATTAGAAGTAAATATATTAATTCTCTCCAGAAAATTATCGACGGAAGAGTCATTCCGAGGAATTTTGAATACTTTTTAAAGACAAAAGCCGGGAAAGAAAAAGCTGAATTAGAATTTACCTTATTAGCTGAAGGGATGCGTAAACTTGCTCTTCTTTTATTGTTAATTAAAAACGACACGCTGGTTGATGGCTCAATTTTGTTTTGGGATGAACCTGAAGCGAATTTAAATCCCAGTATGAAGAAGGTGGTTATAGATCTTTTATTAAAACTTCAAAGAGACGGCGTTCAAATATTCATCGCCACCCATGATTATATAGTTTTAAAAGAATTCGATTTGCTGAGACAAACGAAAGATAAGATAAGATTTTTCGCATTATATCATGATAAAGAAAACAAAATTCAATATAATTCCACCGATGATTTTCTGATGATAGAACCAAACTTGATCCAGGAAACTTTTCTTGATATCTATGATAGAGATATCGAGCGAGCATTAAAAAGTATTGCAGGAGGAGATAAAGAATGACTTGCTTAACCGAAGGAGAATTAAAATTCACTTTTAAAACAGGACACGCAAGGAAATTCGATAAAAAAGGTATTCCGCAGCCTCAAGGTTGGAAACGCGTAGATTTCATTATCGAAGAGAAGGACATTACGGTGTTTATAGAAATAAAAGATTATGCTATGGAAGCTTTAAAAGAGAAAGATATTAAAAAGAAAGTTGAAAAGCTGAAAAAGCACGAATTTGTTAATGAGGTGATTGTTCCCAAAGCAAGGGATAGTTATTGTTATCAACATCTTATGAAAAACGATATAAATCCCGTTATATACATAATAGTGATAGGTTTAGATAAAAAATTCTTTAACGAAGCTGTTTTCCATATTCTAAAAGATAATATTAAAAAACGTCTTAATCAAGAATCGGATAAACCCTGGGAGAGAAAATATATCAAAGAATGTTTTGTTCTTCCATATTTCCGTTTAAATGCCATTTTTCCTAACTATTATGTTAGTAGAATTTAGACTATCTGAAAATTAAAGAAATTTTATGCAAAACATCATCACCGGCCGTGTCTGGAAATTGGGGGATAACATCGACACGGATTTGATTTATCCCGGCAAATACCTTCCGATAATTGTGGCGGAGGAGATGGCTCAGCACGCCTTGGAAGGTTACGACAAGGATTTCCCGTCGAAGATTCAAAAGGGCGATATAATAGTGGCGGGGAAGAATTTCGGCTGCGGCTCTTCGCGGGAACAGGCAGCGACTTGTCTGAAATTCGCCGGCATCGGCGCCATCGCCGCCAAGTCATTCTCCCGCATATTCTTCCGCAACGCTATCAATCAAGGATTACCTTTGCTGACTTCCGATGCGGCGGACGCGGTCGATCAAGGCGGTGAGATTACCATCGATTTCAGCAAAGGTACCATCGTATTTCCCGGCGGGCAGAAGCGGTTTCCGGCTCTGCCTGATTCCGTGATGGATATTCTCCGTGAAGGCGGATTGATACCCAGCGTTAAAAAATCTCTGGGGATAGCCTGACAGTTTGAAAATTGCCGATGAAAAGAACAATATTTCTCCTCTTACTCCTGTCCGGCGTTTCCGCCTTCAGTCAAATCCGCCATGTTCCTGACGAAATGATTGTGAAGTTTCATCTGCCGGTTAACTTACAGCCGGACAACGGCGGTCTCACAACCGGCATTGATGACTTCGATAAAATTTGTTCAGATAACCGCCTTCAGAAGTTAGATAAACCCTTCGCTAAATTCGCAAGCCGTTATATTGACGGCGAGCGGATTCTACGGCTGCGCTTCCCGCAAAACTCTCACCTTCAGGATATCATCGCAAAAATCCACGCGCTATCCGATGTTGAATGGGTGGAACGGCATGTTTTACACCAGGTTGAATTCATCCCCAATGATTCCCTTTTCGGTGAACAATACTATTTATCTCAGATTTCCGCTCCGGATGCCTGGGATATCGCTTCGGATAATCCGGTTTTAGTGGGAATAATCGATTCCGGCGTGGAATATTTGCATCCGGATTTACTGCCCAATATCTGGCTGAATCCCGGCGAAGACCAGCCTCCTATAGGAATATTAGATTCCGCCGATTACAACGGAGTCGACGATGATATGAACGGTTTCATCGATGATATAGCGGGATGGGATTTTGTGGATAATCCGTTTTTAGCTTCAGGTTATGATTATCTTATTCAGGATAATGATCCGAATGACACATTTGGGCATGGGACAGCGGTGGCAGGAATATTAGCGGCGGAGATTAATAATAGTATCGGTATAGCCGGCGCGGCTTCCAACGCCAGAATAATCGTATTACGCGCCGCCGCCGGTATGTATCTCACGGAATTAGCGGTGGGGCAGGCGGTATTGTATGCGGTCGATAATGGGGTCAAGGTTCTGAATATGAGTTTCGGCAGTTCCGACGCTTCAAATTTACTGCATGACATTGTGAAATACGCCTATAATCAAGGAGTATCGATTGTAACCTCCGCCGGCAACAGCGGCGGCAGCGGTCCCCATTATCCTTCGGGATATGATGAAACTATATCGGTCGGGGCGGTCAATCAAAATGACCAGATATTAAGCAGTTCCAACCGGGGATCAACTTTGGATTTAACGGCGCCGGGATTTGAAATTATATCTACTGTGCCGGATTCGGGCTATGATTATTTTTGGAGCGGCACCGGCACTTCCTTTTCAGCGCCTTTAGTGTCAGCCGCCGCCGCTATGGTATTGGGAAAATATCCCTGGCTCAGTAATGAAGAATTAAGGGGATTGATATTATCCACGACCGATGATATCTATTCCTCCGGATGGGATTCGCTGTCAGGACACGGCAGGCTAAATATTGAAAGAGCTTTAATTACGACTGAAATTCTGACCGGGAAAATTGAAAGTCCCGCTTCAGGAACGGGATTTGCCGGCGAAACGCTGGTAATCACCGGCAGCGCCGCCGGCATCTATCTTGACAACTACACTCTGTCCTGGGGTATCGGTTATAATCCATCGCAATTCACTCAATTCAAAAGCAGTGTTGGACGGCAGGTGTTTGAAGGGATACTGGGTGTGTTGAACATGGATTCCACCTTCATCGACACCACTTATACGATAAGATTAAGAGTCGAAGATTATTACGGAGGTTTTATTGAAGACCGGGTGAGCTTCAAGCGGATCACTTCAGAACCGGTTATTTCGGACATACAGTTTTTACCAGCATATTCCGGCGATGAGCACGCTATACTGATCTCTTTCAAGACTAATCAGCTCTGCAAAGTACTTCTGCGCTTCACCGGGCAGGTATATCATGAATTCGATTATCCGTTCTATGCGCTGGAACACCTGATAGCTGTCGCTGAATCGGACTTGACGGGATTGTACAACTGCATCATCTCCGCCACTAATGAAGCGGGTCTATTTTTAGAAGAAAGTCCCTTTGTCAGTGTAATAAACTTTCCCCAGCCGCCGTTCAATGCAAATTATTATCCCTTGAAACGCACTAATATTCTGCCGCCGGGACATCTTCTGCCGCAAACGGTCGACTTTGACCAGGACGGCGCTTATGAGGTTCTCCTGAATCAATATTCTGAGACCGGCGGATTTGACACCCTCAGACTATTCGAATACAACGGGCAGGATTTCATTTCCACCGGTATCAGTTACGATGTGGCGGTTCCGCGGGATATCGGCGATGCGGATGCGGACGGATTATTAGAAATTTTATGCAGCGCATTCGGGAACACATATTTATATGAGCAGTCCGCAACGGGTGAATTTCCGGTTAATTTAGTCTACAGCGACACTAATTCAGCTTATGGTTCCAGGATATTGGATCTGTTCCCGGATGACGGGCACGGAGAATTATTCGTCCGGACAGGCGGTTATTATACGCTGTTCAAATATTTTTCAGACGGGACGGTGGAAATTGGCGGCATCGCCCAGCCTGCGGGTATGGGCGCTTTAGGGATACCGCACAGCGAATGGGGCGATTTCAACGATGATGGTGAACATGATGTATTATTCGGGGACGGAGCGCATCATATATTTGTCATGAGCGTGGATGAAGACTATAATTTCACGGAAGTATTCCGCGATTCTCTGCCTTTTAAAGACACCCGGGATTTCATCACGGCCGGTGATTATGACGGGGATGGAGTGATGGAATTCGCCGCCGGATGCCATTCCTCCACCGATTTCGTGGAATTCGGTTATAATCTCGCCTACTGGCTCTTTTATTTTTATGATTACAATATTACCGATACTACTTTCTACCGGGCGGATTCGATCTGCATCATCGGCGCGCTTGATCCGTTTTACTACGATAGCGGGATTTCCAGCGGGGATGCCGACGGGGACGGCAAAGATGAAATAATGCTGTGTGCAGCGCCGAATTTCTATCTAATCGATTGGACGGAAACGGGCGGTTACCAACCAAATTGGCAGTACCCTGAATGTTTCTCTAATCAAGCGCTTTGTTTTGATATTGATGGCAATGGGCTTGCCGAGCTGACATTCAATCGAGGCTATGGATTCGCTTCATTTGAAAAACTCGGAGGTACTAATCTCCCGCAGGCGCCGATGAATTTCAAAGTTGAACCCCTGGGCCCCGATTCGGTGAAGCTCAGCTGGAACAAGGTTACTAATGTTGGATTTTACGATATCAGGCGGGGGATGACGCTGACAACACTGGTTTCATATTCCTCCACCCAATCACCTTCTGATACCGTCTATATCGATACCAATGTCATCACCGATTCCACCTATTACTATGCGGTGGCGGTGTATTACAATTTCCAATATGGACCCTCTTCCGTCACACAGTCGGGCATCCCCAACTATCCGCCGGAGTTGATTGACTGGCAGGTATTCCCGCCCAATAATATCCGGCTGTTCTTTTCAGAACCGATCTCATCCTCCGCATCACAGACGAGCAATTACAGCGTTAATAATGGAATCGGATATCCCAGTTCCGCTGTGATTGAAAGCGGTATGAACAGAGTCCTTTTGTGTTTCACTAACGCTTTTGAACAGAGTCAGTACCAGATCACTTTAGGCGATATCTATGATCAGCAGGGTTCGCTGATAAACAACAGCGGTCCTTTCACTTTCCAGGTAATGACGCCTGACGAAACGCCCTATCTTGTGAGAGCCGGTCTTACGGGACAAGGCGAGGTTATTCTGGAATTCTCTCAGCAAATGACCGTAGAATCTTTAGAAGTGGTTTCTAATTACAGTATCACTTATGGCAATTCGGGTGTGATTGATATTCTATCCGCCTCAGCGGATACCACAGATACAAAATATGTGCATCTTAGTACATTATCTGAAAAACCAATGGGCGCGCTGGGATTTATTTATACGGTTACCGCTAATAATATCATCAGCGTGAGCGGCGATACTTTGGATGTCAATCATAATCAGGTCACAATGTTCTTCGCCGGCGATAATTTGAAACAAGCTTTCGTGTATCCCAATCCCGTCAAAGTGGAACATCCTGATTATTTAGTTGACGGCGAATCCTGTATTGTCTTCGCTAATTTAACTGATAATTCAGTCGTCCGGATATATGACAGCGGCGGACATCATGTAGTCACTTTAGATGAAGCGGTATTTTCCGGAGGATTAAAATGGGATTTGGTGAATAAGAACGGCGATAGAATTTCCTCCGGAATATATATCTATTATATCACCGACGGCGTCAAATCCGTGACCGGGAAATTTGCGGTGATGCGATGAAGAAGGTATTATTGATAGGCTTGACCGGGGGGATTGGAGCTGGCAAGAGTGAAGCGGCGGCTATCATGGCCAAACTGGGCGCTAAAGTGATTCACGCCGATGTGTTAGGCAAAGAAGTAGTGGAGGAGAATCCTGAAATCCTTAAGCGCATCCGCGAAGCGTTCGGAGATGATTTTTTCGATGAAAACGGCGCTTTGATTCGTAAAAAACTGGGAGATTTGGTCTTTTCCGACGCTGACAAAAAGAAACTATTAGATGAGATAGTGTTTCCAGCGCTGTATAAACAGATGAAAGACATGATCTCCCAATCGGCGGAAAGTTATGATGTGATAGTGGTGGACGCCGCTTTGATATTTGAATGGGGTATAACGCACGATTTCGATCTAGTGGTAACTATCGCCGCGCTTAACGAAACTGTCTATCAGCGATTATCCCGCAGAGACAGCTTCAATAAAGAACAGATACAAAACCGTGTGAAATCGCAGTATCCCGCTGTTGAAAAAGCGGGGCGGTCACATGCGGTTATAGTGAACGACTCATCGTTGGAAAAACTCAGAACCGCAGTGGAATATTTTTGGAACCGTGAAGTAGTTCCGCTGATCCGGAAGAAAAGGAAACGGAGATTATAAAGTCATTTTTATATGAAAACCGCATAATAGATGCGGTTTTAGTATGCATTCCCACGCGGGAGCGTGGGAACGAGAGGGAACACCGTCATTCCCGCGCAGGCGGGAATCCAGTAGGGACAGAACATTGTTCTGTCCCTACATATAAAAAAATCGATAATGTAGGGGCGACCCTTGCGGTCGCCCTTGATACTATTTTCATGCTTGGTGGCGCGCCGCCGGCGCAATCATGTAGAAAAGAAAAATCCCGCTTTTTATGGCGGGATTTTATATTTTTGAATAAACGAGCCGCTTAGCGAAGAGACAGCATTTTCTAAGCGGCGGGCTGTTTTTTCAAACCGGGGAAGTGTATTTTAGGTTTCTTGGCGGGATCGCGGTTGACTTCGACCGTCTCGCCGGGATACTTGAAAGCGTCGGTCCATCCGTGCCGCACCGGATGACCGCTGATTAACGGAGCGCTGTTAAGCAGGAATTCTTTATTATAGAAGTTTTCCGGACTTGTCCGGTCGTACAAAGCGAATTCCACGATACCGCTGTCCATTCGGATGGCGTCTTCCGGGCAGGCTTCAGCGCACAACCCGCAGAAACAGCACCTTAATATCTCAATCACAAATCGCTTGGGATATTTCTCCACTCTATCATCCATCCCTTCCGCCGCTTCGATGTGGATACAATTGCAGGGACACACGGTTTCGCACATCATGCAGGCGACGCATTTGGGAGTGCCGTCTTCTCTTTGCATCAAACGGTGCCGAGCCCGCAGATTAGGATGCATAAACCGCTTCTCTTCGGGATAGTATATAGTTACAACCCCGCCTCTGTCTTTGCGCAGACCAATAGTCTTGGCGATGACGGCGAAGAAATTGGCGAAGAAATGCCCGGCGGTGATGCACAAGCCTTTGAACACTTCGATCAGATATATCTCTTCAAGGAAGCCG
>JADHWD010000004.1 GCA_016783645.1 bacterium | reverse complement strand
AAAATCGGATTACTGGCAGGCGGGGACGCCTGCCAGCACAGTTCCTGGTGGTGTCATGCGTCCCCGCATGACACTAAGACATTGTTATTATTATGTATGGTGTCGACTACGGAGAGTCGACACCACATTGAACTAAACCATAGACCCTAACCCCTATACCCTATTTTCTAAATAAAAATATTTCAAGTAATATTGACTTATGAGGCTTAACATATATGGATTTATCAAGAATAATACCTGAACAGTTGAAGGAAATCCCGGATTTTGCGCCGGGTGATACCATCGATGTGCATTATTTGGTGAAGGAAGGCGATAAAGAGCGAATCCAGATTTTCCAGGGAGTCGTAATATCGCGCAGAGGGTCGGGATTGAATGAAACATTCATCGCCCGTAAAATTTCCTCCGGTATCGGAGTGGAAAGAATTTTCCCTCTGCATTCTCCCAATATCGTGAAAATCGAACGGCTGCGCCAGGGTAAAGTTAGACGCGCTAAGTTGTTTTATCTGAGAAATCTGCGCGGTAAAGCCGCCAGAATCAAGGAAAAAGACGCGCTCCATCGAGCAAAATAACAACCGCAAAATATTCTGACAGGTCCCCGTTTTTAAGGGTTAAAAGGGAAGACGAGAAGAGTCGCTGTCCCGCAACTGTAGACGGTTTGCCGTAACAGAACCACTGAGTATATCGCTTGGGAAGGAGTTACGGAGAGATGCCGTCAGCCAGAAAACCTGCCTGTCCGCCATACCTCCGAGGGAGAGGAAGAATCATCTGGGTTTATTGCCCCTCCAATCGGAGGGGCATTTTTATTATATTAAGTTGACAAGTTGACAAGTTGTAAATCAACAGGTTAGAATCTAACCTTGAAAATTGGGTAGTGTCCCTATAACGTTGTTTTACATCGTAAATTCGATTTTTTGCTAATTAGAAAATCAGAAAATGGTAGGTCGGGGGCTTGTCCCCCGACAAATTGTGCGGGGGGATAAACCCATAAGCGCTTAATTAAGACATTTTTCACGGAATGTAGGGGCGAAGCATTTTAGTGTAACAAGCAAAATATCAAACACTTGCAAAAAATGCTTCGCCCTGATAAGCACATCCAATTCCGCTTATTCAAGCGCTTATGGGGGATAAACCCCCCGCCTACCCGGACAATTATATAAGGACACTACCGAAAATTGAGTGAATACTGAAAAGAAAAAGCATGTAAATATGTTAACCTTAACCTTAACCTTATCCTAAATCTTAAGTCCTGAATTCTGAATCCAAAGCCCAAACAGTCTGTCCTATAATATGTCATCCTTATGTAATTAGGAGGTCGGACTTCAGTCCGGCATCTGTGAACAGACTAAAGTCTGTTCTCCTGAATCCGCTATACAGCGGATTCAGAATGATAAATTGAAGGACAGACTACTGAATCCAAAGCCCAAAGCCCAAAGCCCAAAGCCCAAAGCCCAAAACCTAAAGTCAAATATTACATATCCTTTGTGAGCGTTTATCATGGAAAATGATTATCGAACAGAGTCCGACATATCCCGTAAGCGGTTGAAATTAAATATTTTAACCGGATTATGCGCCGCCGCATCAGTCGGACTGGGATTTTTGCTGGTGGCGGTTCCCAACATCGAATTGATCACCGCGGCGATATTCCTGTCAGGATTATTGCTGGGAATCGTTCGAGGAATACTCGTGGGTTTGATAGCGGAATTCCTCTTCACCGCGCTGAATCCTATGGGATTATCCTTCCCCCCATTGTTGATCGCTCAATTATTCAGCATGGCGATAGCGGGAGCCTGTGGAGGAGCTTTGGCTGGAATCATTGAAAATTCCATAGCGGCGAAAAGAATAATCATTTTTGGGATATCAGGTTTCTTGATTACATTGAATTATGATTTTTGGACTACCATGAGTTTTCCCGTTTCCGCCGGTTTCGGCTGGGAGCAGACGCTCACTACCTTGAAGATGGGTATCCCCTTCGCAATCCTGCATCTGGGCGTTAACACCCTTATTTTCGCCCTGGTACTCCCGCCGGCGTACACATATTTAAAAAAGATGACGCCGGTCATCGCTATAGCTGGACTAATTTTATTGACAATGATAATACCCGATGAAAATACTTTCGCTTCCGAACCCGTGTATCAAATATCAGAAAAAGAGTGGCGGTATTATAATCATGAGGATTTAGCCGATATAATCTGCGCAATGCCCGGTTTTTATCACTACGATTTGGCGCTGTTCTGCCAGCCTTCCTATATATTTCACGAAGCCGGGCAATCCGCAGCGCTCCTTCACGGAATCTCTTTGAATTCCCGCCTGCATGGCATGATGGATTTCAACGCTTTACCGCCGGGATATTTGAAGGAAATTAATTTATCGGAACAAAGTTCCGGATTCATCAATCCTAACGGAGTCCTCGAATTTCATCCATTCACGGTAGATCCAGACACTCCCTACACCCGCATCAAATATCATGACGGCTATTACGCTTTAGGCGTAGTTGATTTCATAACAGCGCAAAGACTGCGGCATAATGCGGGATTCCAATTCGGCGGACAGGTCAGCGAATTCAACGGACGACTCGATAACAGCGGTGTCAAGAGTGAGAACTTCCGCGGAGCTTTTCATTGGAATCCATATAATAATCTCACGCTGAATTTCGAATTCATGAAAACTAACAACGACGCTAAAATTACTTTCACTAATGACCGCCGCCTGCTCCGCCGGACCGACCTCTTTTTAACCGCAAATTATCAAAGAAAAACTTCTAAAACGGAAGCGGTTCTTCACTATTTTAAACTGCATGAAGGATATTTTTACCACCTGAATAATACCGAATTCGGCTATTCCTTCGCGGTCAATCAGACCAGAAAGTGGAAAGGATTCCGGATAATTCCCACCCTCTACCTGGAATGGTATAAAGCCGGATTAGCTGATGTGTTTCACAGAGAACAGGGATGGGCGCGGTTTAATCTCGCAATAGAAAAGCCGATCGATAACCGCCTTATGTTTTCAGGAGCCGCAGGGATTGAATACCGCGATGAAGTTTATCAATCCGGCTGTCTGGCTCTGAAATACAATCTGAATAATAAAGACTGGCTGGCGGTCAGTTTCAGCGCTAAACAATCGCCGCCGGATATGATTAAATATGCATACGGCTACCAAGCGGATGAAGTATTTCTCCCCGGTTCCGATTATGCGCTTGTTCCGTCTGAAGCGGTCTTAACAAATCCTTCGGATTTCACTGCGGACTCCCATTATTGCGCCCGGATGTACGGATTATTGAATATGTCTCCCAAAGTTGAGCTGCGCCCTTCTCTATTCTATAAACAATGTGTGAATCGGATAAAAATCGGAATCACTGATCCCATCATAGCTTATTGGGATAATTTCGGCGTTTGGGAGACTCAAGGCATCGAATTGCAATTGACGCTGGGCCGATGGCGGGGATTTGGACTGCGCACAGTCTATACATATCAAAATTCATCGGAAGATGAACAGTTCATCCCCGATTCCGAAGGTAAAATCTGGCTGGACAAACGGGGAAAAGCCTTCTTTGATGACCTAGAATATGTCATCGACTTTCATGGGAGATATATCGGCGCGCGGGAGGGCAGGATTAACGGGGGCTATGAAAAACTGTGGGATGATAATATCTGGGGCGCCCGTTTCACTTTTAAAATTAAAGATTTCTCTATCTTCTGGGGACTGGAAAATATCTTCTCCTGGAAATACGATATAATTCCCGGATACAGCATGATTCACAAGGAGGAGGTATGGGGAGTGAATTGGGTGTTTTGGGACTAAGAAAAATTTAGAATTGAGAATTTAGAATAAACGACATTTAAAATTGTCTTTCAGGAAATTTGATCAAGGAATTAATCCCCCTTAGTACCCCATAAGCGCTTAAATAAGGTATAAAACACATGATGTAGGGGCGCGGTTTCCGCGCCCAAAAATATCCGTTTAAATCAGGGCGGGGGAACCCCGCCCCTACAAATGTGGGATGACTTGCAGGGATGGACGGCATCCGCCCCTATCTAAATTTGAATATGCATCCTGCTAGGGCGAAGCATTTTTACAAGTAATTGATATTATTATTGTTACCCTAAAATGCTTCGCCCCTACATCATGTGATTTTTATCTTGATTAAACGCTTATGGGGGTTTATCCCCCCGCACAATTTGTCGGGGGACAAGCCCTCGACCTACCATTTTTTTATTTTCGAATCAGCATAATATCGAATTAAATGCTATAAAACAACTATATAGGGACACTACCATATAATGAAGAACCTTTAAAATAATGCAAAACATAGTAAGTTCATACTCCCGCTGTATATTTAAACGGCTGATAATGTCTTTCGGAAAAAACCTGCCGTTTATCATTATACTGATGTTCTGCGTATCATCCCTCCACGCCGCCGGTGTAATTCAAGGCAGCGTATCTGACAGCCAAACCGGCGAACCTTTATCCGGCGCGCAGATTCAAATCACCGGAACTTTATGGGGAACAGTTTCCGATGAATCCGGCGGATTTAATTTAGATAATATTCCCGCCGGCAGGTATGATATTGAAATAAGCTTCTTAGGTTATTTCCCGGAGTCCCGCGCAGTGATAATAACAAACGGCGGTTCTGTCAATATTCATGCGGAATTGAAATCATATTTTATTGAATTACCGCAGGTTACGGTCGAAGGGCAGGGGATAAATGTCAAGCTGTACACTAAAAACGATATAATCAGAAGCGGCGCCGGAAATTTATCGAATTTTTTGATGCAGTCGGGTGATATTCAAATCCTCGACCGCGGCGGCGCTTCCGAGAGTAAAATCATCATCCGCGGCGCCAATTCCAATCAGGTATCGGTATATCTGGACGGTTTCCGCCTCAATGATCCCCGCACCGGAGAGGTGGATTTGAAGAATGTGCCCTTAAGTAATGTCGAGAAAATTATAGTAAATCCCAATTCCGATTTATCTAAAGGAAGTTCCTCACTCGGCGGCGCGGTCGAAATATATACTTCCGGAAACAGCGAAAAATCACTCAGCTGCGGAACCGGAAGTTACGGGTACAAGCAATACACTATGAATTTCGGAGATGCTTACGGAAAGCATTCGCTCTTCATCTCCTTGAACCGTTCAGAATCGGAGGGTAATTTCATTTATACCGCATCGGATGAAATCGAAAAGGAGAGAATCAATGATGATTACGACAGTCATAATTTATTCATGAAATACAGCTATAAAACCGGAAGTAATATTTTCGACGCCGGTTACCATCATCAAGCCAGCGAACGCGGTTCACCCGGCGGAATTGAGAATCCTTTTCTAAAAGACCGTATAATCCGCCGCCTGGACGGTATCAATATGAATTTTAAAAAGATTATTGATAAAAATGCCGCCGATCTTGCTTTCAGATATTTCGAGACCGATACGGATAACGAATCCTATATATTTTTCGGCGGTATCTATAACTATAATCCCTCCCGGCATCGCAGCCAGGTATGGGAGATCAAATCCGATTTGATCAGATCTGACCGGATGGGAAGTGAAACTTTAGGCATTTTCGCCCGCCGTGACAGAGTCACCAGCACAGCTTACGAACAAACCGAAATCCGCGATGATATAGCTTTTTACGCTCAGCGCAAGCTGAAATATCGAAATTTGCATCTTTCGACTATCGTGAGGAGCGATTTTTACTCCGACGCCGGGAATATAGTATCCAGCGCCGCCTCTTTAAGATACTCGCCTTTCCTAATAAAGGGAATATCAGTCTATACCGATTATTCCCGCGATTTCAATCTGCCCACTTTCAACCAGCTTTTCTGGGCGGAAAATGTCTTCTCGGCTCCTAACCCGGATTTACAGCCGGAACGGGGAGAAACATACGACTTCGGATTAGAATGGAAAGGGAGCGGTATTTATGCGAAATCCGTCTATTTCGTCCGCCGGATAGAAGATATCATAATCTGGCGGCAGAGTTACACCTCCGCCGGACGGCGGCAATGGAAACCCTTCAACTCTGATTTAGCCCTCATCAAGGGATTGGAACTTTTTATGCAATATGAAGGGAAACCGGTGACATTATCAGCCAGCGCGACTCTATCCGATCCCCGCAATAAAGGTAAAACCTATTATAATAACTATCTGACTTTCAAGCCGCAGATCCAAACTAGTGAATTCGTCACATTTACCATACTGTCCAATCTGAGCTTCACCATCAATCACCGCTATATGTCGAAAAGATATATTCTGGAAACGAACACCAAGTATGAACCGGCGGTTTCATTGTTCGACGCCTCCGCCGCTCATGAATTTTCCGTTGACAATTATGAATTTAAGACAGTATTCAGAATAGAAAATATTACTGATAAATCATATTCTATCATCTCCGATTACCCCATGCCGGGAAGAAATTATAATCTAATGTTAATATTGAATCTGCCTAATTAAAGAAAGGTAAAAAATGTTAAAAAGAATTATTGTCATGCTAATTATCATCCTGCCGTTCATCTCCTGCATCAAAGATGAATCGGATGATGTCCCCCAGCCCGTTCAGGCGCTGTATGTCGTCAACAGCCTGGCGGAAACTATTTCCGTAATCGACCTGGAAACCGGAGAGGTGTTCAACGATGTTTTCCTCACCGGCATCACCCCGGCGGAAATTAAATATCACGATGACTATCTATATATAGTCAATTCCGGCGACAACACCTTGCAGCGTATTCAGGGAGGAGGAGCCTGGACCGAATTCATAGAATTAGGTCCTTACCGCAATCCCGCTTTTATGGAATTCATCGGCGGCGATTCTCTGGCGATCCTGAACTTCCAGTCCGGCACTATGACGCTGGTCGATTATCAACAGGGTGTTGTCCTGGATGAGATTCCCGTGGGGTTGGGTCCCTGGGGGATGACATATCATGAAGGTAAAATTTATATCGGCGTCTCCAACTTAGATATGGTCAGCTTCGTATACGGGCAGGGCAGGGTGGCGAAAATTAATGCCGCTACTTTCACGCTGGAAGATTCCTTAGATGTGGGAGTCAATCCCGGTATTCTCTTCGTGGACAGCCAGGGTGAATTGAATGTGATTTGTATCGGAGATTACTGGTCGTCTTTCGGCGAAATCTGGCGGGTGAACTTGACAAGCTTTGAACCCATCGGCAGTCCCCAGTTTGTCGGAGGCTCACCTGGATATGAAGCGGTTGACGCTGAAGGAAATGTTTATCTGGGCGCCGGCGGGTGGTCCGGCGAGGGAGCCGTTGTGCTGAAATATAACTGCATATCAGAACAGATTATCAACGATGCGGAAAATCCTATTTTACTACAAGATGAAATCGGCGCTTCCGGATTGACTGTAGATAGCGAAGGTAATGTATATGTCTGTTGCCTTTATTCAGACCATATTGTGAAGATTAATCCTGAAGGTGAAATCCTTGAAACATTTCCTCTTCCGGATGGCTGGGGTCCCGAAAGAGTGTTACTGCTTGACACTCGAATAGATGTGGAAGAATTTTAATATTCCGGAGCCGATTCCGGACAAGCCGGAATGACGCGATAGAAACTTCTTATGGAATTTAAATATTTACCCATACAAAACAGCGAAGCGCCGATATCTTTTATCATGATGAATATTTACCCATAAACACTTGCTATTTTAACAGAATTTTATTAACTTTTAAAGATGGAAAAGAAGCGCATATTGAGCGGTATGCGCCCAACAGGGAAACTCCATCTGGGACACCTTGTAGGCGCTTTGGAAAACTGGGTGAATCTTCAAAATGAATACCAGAACTTTCACCTGGTGGCGGATTGGCATGTCCTGACCACTGACACCCAGAACACCGCTAAGATTCCTGAATTGACGCGGGAGATGGTGATAGACTGGCTCGCCGCCGGTATCGACCCGGAAAAAAGCCCCATTTTCATTCAGTCTCAAGTGAAGGAACACGCCGAGCTTTTTCTGATTCTGTCCATGTTAGTGACCGTTCCCCGTCTGCAGCGGAATCCCGCAGTCAAGGAGCAGGCGAAGGTTTTAAATTTGGAAGACCGCATTTCTTACGGACACTTGGGCTATCCCGTCCTGCAAACCGCCGATATTATCCTATATCAAGCGGATTTGGTGCCGGTGGGGGAAGACCAGGTGCCGCATATTGAATTATCCCGTGAAATCGCCCGGAAATTCAATCAGATATGGGGTGAAACATTCAAACTGCCCCAGGCGAAACTGACGCAATTCCCCAGACTGCCGGGCCCCGATGGCAATAAAATGTCTAAATCTTTGGGCAATCATATTTTGTTATGTGACAAGCCTGAAAGGGTGCGGGAAGTGGTGATGTCCGCCATCACCGACCCCGCCAAAATCCGCCGGAATGATCCCGGTAATCCCGATATCTGCAATGTGTTCGCCTGGCAGAAGAAATTCAATCCCGGTGAAGTTTCGCAAATAGAGACAGACTGCCGCAGCGGAAAATTAGGCTGTGTCGCTGATAAGAAACACTGCGCGGAAAAAATCAGTGAGTTTTTAGCACCATTGCAGGAAAGGCGCGCGCATTTTGAAAAATTCCAAGATGAAGTCGAAGATGTGATTAGATACGGTAATGAACGCGCCAGAATCGAAGCCGCTAATACTATGGAAAAAGTCCACCAAGCGATGGGTATCGGATGATACTGGAAGGTCCATCGGTAAAACTACCCAAGTTTGAAGGACCTCTCGATTTACTGCTCTACTTGATCCGCCTCGAGGAAATCGATATCTTCGATATACCGATAAGTGAAATTACCCGGCAATATCTTTCAGCGTTAGACGCAATGCAAATGTTGAACCTGGAAACCGCCGGTGAATTCATCTTAATGGTGGCTTATCTGCTTCACATTAAAGCTCAAATGTTGCTGCCCAACCCCAAGAGCGATGAGGATGATGATCCCCGCCATCCGCTCGTGCAAAAACTGCTGGAATATCATAAATTTAAAATCATCGGCGAAGAATTGCGGCGGATAGAAGCGGTCAGGGCGGATATGTTTCCCCGTAGATTCAGCCCTTCCATTATGGGATTGGAAGATATCATTAAAACCGAATTTTCACCCTATGATTTGTTCAAAGCCTGCCGGCAGTTACTTGAAGCGAAAGAGGAAAATCAGCCTCAGGTTGTGGACAGACCTAAAATTTCCATAGAAGAAGTCATCAATTCTATCATTATGATTTTGGAGGCGAAGGGGAAATTATCATTCCTCGAACTGGTTGAAGGAATGGAAAGATACAAACTAGTAGCCGCCTTCATCGCTATGCTGGAATTGGCGAGACAACGGATATTAATCCTGCGGCAAAGAAGACTTTTCGGAACAATCATATTAACCTCAGCCGTCGATGCCGCCGGTCAATGAGAGACTCGGAATAGATTTCAATCATGTTAAATGCGTGATTGAAGCGCTGTTGATCACAACGGACAACTCGCTCACTGTCCGGCAGATATATTCCGCTTTGGGCTACGGTTCACCGGAAATATACGATGACGCGGTGAAACAACTCAATTTCGATTATCATCAGAGCGGACGCAGTTTTGAGATACAGAAAATCGCAGGAGGGTATCAGATTTTCACCCTTCCCCGTTTCAGCCGCTATGTGGAAAATTTGTGGGCTGGCAAAAGGCATTCGGGATTAAGCCGCGGGGCGTTAGAAACCGCCGCCATCACCGCCTACCGCCAGCCGGTCACACGGCTGGAGATTGAAGAAATTCGAGGCGTCAACTGCGATTCCGTCCTGCAAAGCTTGTTGGATAAAGGATTGATTAAAGTGACAGGAAGGAAGAAAGCGCCGGGAAGACCTATACTATACAGCACCACCAATGAGTTCCTGCGTTATTTCGGAATGGACAACTTGAAAGACCTGCCAGGTGAGAGGGATTTCCCTCAAAGCCCGGAACTAATAACGGAAACAGACATGAATTTACTGTCCCGCCAAGTTAATGTTATTGCGAGCGAATCGAAACAATCCGATTGAATTGAATCCATTTGATCGTTTTCTATCTTTCAGCTTTTTATGATAAACCCTCATGCGCCGGCGGCGCACAACTTAGCATGAAAATACCGGCTCTGGGCTTTGGACTTTAGACCCAGGACTCAAGACCCATGACCCAAGTGCTGGCAGGTCACATCCGCCGTACGGCGGACAAGACCTGCCAGAACACAAAACTAGACCCTAGCCCCCAGCCCTTAAACCCTATTTTCAGAGTAAATATATAGAAATTTTATAGTCGATAATAATCAAAATTAGCTTATGCAGATTAAAGATAAAAAAGTAATGATTTTCGGAGGATTCGGACTAGTCGGCCGAGCGGTCTGCCGGGAAATTTTGAAGAATAATCCTTCCCAATTGATCATTACCTCGCTTTATCAGGAAGAGACGGAGGCGGCCTGCGCAGAATTCCCTAATACCGATATCCCATTGATTCCTGTATGGGGAAACCTGTTTGTCAGGGAGGAATTCAAAGACCTCCCCAGGCCGGAATTGATGAATAATCCCAAATACCGGGCGGTTCTGCTCAAGGATGTGCTGGAAGTTCTCGATGATGACACCCTAAAAAATTCCTATTTGTATAAAGTTATCGAAAAATATAAGCCTGATATCATAATAGACTGCGTAAATTCCGCCACGGCTTTAGCTTATCAGGATATTTACACCAGCTATTATAATGTGAAAAAACAGCTGGATAACTGGGAATCCAACTGCGATTTTGAAATCGTGCGGGCGGAGATGGAAAAATTCATGGGAACTACCTACATCCCACAGCTCATCAGGCATATTCAAATACTCTATGAAGCTGCCCGTAAATTCGGTGTCTCCAGCTATATCAAAGTCGGCACTTCCGGAACAGGCGGTATGGGATTGAATATCCCTTATACTCACAGCGAGGAAAGGCCTTCGAGGGTTTTACTCAGTAAAAGTTCATTAGCGGGAGCTCATTCGTTATTGCTATTCCTGATGGCGCGCACTCCCGATGCGCCTATGGTCAAGGAGATCAAGCCTGCAACCGCTATAGCTTGGAAGAAGATCGGTTACGGCGAAATTATGCGCCGCGGCAGCCCCATACCGCTGTTCGACTGCCCCCCGGAGAGCGGAGCAATTCTGAATGATACGATAGAAGCCGATGATGAAGCCGGGTGGGAAGCGTTAAACCGAAATCTCAAATCGGTATATATCGACACCGGCGAGAACGGGATATTCTCCTACGGAGAATTCTTCGCTATCACCGAAGTGGGGCAGATGCAGTTCGTGACGCCGGAAGAAATCGCCTTCAATGTTGTGCATGAAATCAAGGGCGGCGCCACCGGCAGAGATATTATCGCAGCGCTGGACGGAGCTATCATGGGCCCCACTTACCGCTCCGGCTATATGCGCAGTTACGCTTTAGAGATGATGAAGAAACTGGGTGAAGAGCATGATTGTGACAGCGTAGCCTTTGAAAATCTGGGTCCGCCAAGATTATCAAAGCTGTTATATGAAGCCTGCCTGCTGAAAAAAATCGGAAAGACACTGAAACATACTCTCGCTTTATCGCCAGCGATACTGTCTGATGAATGCGAAAAGCTTGTAAAAACAGATGCAGACCTCCGTTCCACTATCATATCTATTGGCATACCCATATTGATGCCGGACGGCAGAACTCTCCTCCGAGGTCCCGCGATGAAGATTCCGGTTTTCAAAGGTGAACACAACCTTAAGGTCGATGATGTAAATCTTGAAGACTGGGCTTACAACGGCTGGGTAGATCTGCGGGAGGTTAATATGCAGACCTGGCTTTATAGAATGAATAAAATTATGAAGAGCCTGGAAGCTATCGATCCCGAAGACACCTCTTCATTATATCATCATGGTCTGCCCTATTGGGATATGGAAGCGGAACTGCATATCGGCAGGTTAGTCAGCTGGATATTCATCCATGAGGAACAGGGATTGAGGATGAAGGATTGAGCGGATATTGTCAAGGAAACTGCCCGTAATAGCCATAGACGGTCCCGCCGGCGCGGGAAAAAGCACCGTTACCCGTCTGACCGCGGAAAAACTCGGTTTCAAATATATTGATACGGGAGCGATGTACCGCGCCGCCGCATTAATCACACTCCGCAGGAAAATCAATATTGATGATGAATCCGCTGTAGGTGACGAATTAAAGAGAAGCCGGATAGAATTGAAGCACGAGGATGGATCGTCTTCGGTTCTCCTGGATGATGAAGATGTCACGGATGAAATAAGGTCTCCCGATTTGACCCGCATGGTCGGTCCGGTATGCGAAAAAGAAGTCGTACGGCGGATATTGAGCGGCAGACAGCGGGAGATGGGCGTCGATGGAGGGGTGGCGCTGGAAGGAAGAGACATCGGCACGGTGGTTTTTCCCGATGCTGAAGTTAAAATTTTCCTGTCCGCCGATCCGCATGAGCGGGCGGTTAGAAGGTGGAAAGAACTGCGGGAAAAGGGTGTCGAAGTTGAGCTTATTGAGGTTGAAAGAGACATTATCGCGCGGGATAAAAGGGACAGCGGCCGTCAAATTGCGCCCTTGAAAAAAGCCGAAGACGCAATCGAAATCGATACGACTTATATGACTATCGATGAAGTTGTTGACCGTATAACTGCGATTGTTGAAAGTTATATGAAGAGGTAAACCCTCATGCGCCGGCGGCGCACCCCAAAGCATGAAAATATTTTTAAGGGCGAACACATGGGTTCGCCCCTACAGCCATATGTTTATTTGTAGGGGCAGACCTGTGTGTCTGCCCTCTTTGGCATTTTCTATTTTCAGATTAAATGATGCATCCCTTTTACCGCTTCATCCATACTTTAGTCCTAATAATATTGAAGATAGTCTGGGGATTCCGCGTCATCGGCGGAAAGAATCTGCCAGCGGAAGGTCCTGTGATTGTCGCATGTAATCATATCTCCGCTTTTGATCCCCCGGCTTTGGCGGTGGCGCTGTATAGAGAAGCTCATTTTGCGGCGAAAAAAGAGCTCTTTGGAATACCGGTAATCGGCAGATTGATCAGCATGCTGAACGCTTTTCCGGTCAGACGGGACGGTTTCGATAACCGGGCGGTCAAACATTCGATAAAAGCTCTTAAAGAAGGCGGAGTGTTAATCATGTTCCCGGAAGGGACTCGGAGCAGAACGGGCGAGATGCTCCCTTTCCGCAGAGGTATCGGCTTCATCGTCGATAAAACTGACGCCGCTGTTCTTCCGGCTTATATAACCGGTAGTGATAAAATTAAAAAGAGAATCTTAAAACCCGGCGGTATAACTATTAAATTCGGCGAAATTGTATATAATCTGAATTCAATCTATTCAGGTTCCGATAAATTTGAGCGGATAGCCCGGCATGTCAGAGATGAAGTAGAGAAGTTGATTTGATATATTTATTATGTGCATAGGATAGAATGATGGTGAAGGTGGTGATAGATCCTGAAGCGGGTTTCTGCGGCGGTGTGCGACGCGCGATTAAGATGGTCGAGGAGGAGTTGAGAAAAGGTGATGTCGTTTTTGTCAGAGGTGAGTTGATTCATAACCTGCGTGAGATGCACCGGCTCGAACAGCTGGGATTGAAGATATCATCGGAGATTGACCGGATCAACGGCAGCCGCTTATTTATCCGAACGCACGGCGAAACTCCTGAAGTCTACGCTAAAATGCGGAATATCAGCGCTGAAGTTGTCGACGCCACCTGCAAAAATGTGAGAAAATCGCAGGAGATTATCAAGGAAGCGGCGGAAGCCGGCAGGCAGATTATTATCTTCGGTAAGAAAAAACATCCCGAAGTCATCGGATTATTGGGATATTGCAGCGGCAGGGGGATAATTGTTGAAAGCGATGAAGATTTAGTGAAAGTGAATTTTGATATCCCCGCTTTACTGATCCCGCAGACTACCGCTGATCCAATGAAATTTCTGGGACTTAAACTAAAATTGGATGAGAAGATTGACAATCTCGTTACTTACAACGCTATCTGTCCTTTCGTATCCAAACGAGAGTCGGAATTGAAGGATTTCGCCGCAAAGGTTGAAGCGTTGATCTTCATCGGCGGCAGACACAGTTCCAACACCGCAGCATTGTTCTCCGTATGCAAATCCGCTAATGAAAATTCGTTCTTTGCGGAAAGCCCAAAGCAATTGCCGATGGATAAATTAAGCGGATTTAAAACTATCGGTGTGTCCGGCAGCGCCTCTACACCGATGTGGCAGTTGGAAGAAGTGGCGGAATATATTATGAATAATTATAATGAATAATATCAATAAGAATTATTGATAGTTGACAGACATTAACATTTCTTATTGCATATTGTATATACAACTATTTTCCGATCTTATAGATAATAATTAAATATCATACCACATTATTTGACTAACAATCAATTCAGAAGGAGGGCGTAATTATGGCCCAAGTATTTATTTCCCATTCATCTCATGATCAATATTTTGTTGATCTTTTGGTGGAAATTTTAAATTATCATCATGTTAAAACTTGGTATGCGCCATTTGATATTCCTCCAGGTTCAAAATTTGTTGAGGAGATCAATGAAGGAATAAGCTTATCAGAATCATTAATTATCGTAATATCTAAAAATTCAATAAAATCAAACTGGCTGACGAGAGAAATTACCACTTATAAGACAAAAAAAGATGAGGATCAATTAATTCCAGTATTATTAGATCCAATTGATGTTGATGAAATATTTGAAGGATTGAAAGAATACCACTCTATATTCTTTTTCGAAAACATGTTACTGGGATTTAAAAAACTATTAGCAATATTCGGGAAGGAGTTTTTACCAGAAGAAGACAAAAGGAGCAAACAAAGGCGAATAGAAACAGATATAAGAAAGGAAGAAAGAAGAAAATCCCCCATAGTTCAACGAATGCGAAAAGGCTTTTGGAAGACTTATTCCGAGGCGACCGGACGTGGAAAGTTTGAAGAATTTGATATGGCTGTCTTAAATATGATGAAAATAGTAGAAATCTTGCAAGATGAAATAAAAAAATATGATTATTTTGATAATAATGGCGATATACTTACGCTTAATAAAAGTAGTTTATCTAAATTAATTTACGAAGTATGGGAAGAGTTAGGCGAGCGAGATTATTTAACTTCAGTCATCGTTATTGAAGCGATAGCAGAGAAATTGTATAATAATTATGAAGTTAAGAAAAAAGAAAAAAGACATCCAATAGATAGAAGAGATATAAAAGATAGGCGAACAGATAATTAAGTGATAATACCTGCCGATTCCGGACAAGCCGGAATGACGAATAAGGGGACGATTTTGTAAAAAACTGAAATGTTACAATGAATCAAATTCTTGAAAGTATTTTGAAAGAATATTTTTAATTCGCTCATTATAAAGAACATCAATTATATTAACAGTCATTAAATAATTGTCAGAAGGGGATGAGATATTAATTGGCCTCATACCTCAACTGATAGAACTGAAAAATTGGATTTTTGATGACTGAAAAAGAAATGAATAAAGAAGAAGGGACTGAAGAACCCGCGGCGAAGAAGGAAAACATTGAACCCGAACCGCCGGAAGAAACAACTGAATCTGCAGTGGAACAGAAGCCGGAGGAAGTTAGTGAACCTCCCGCTTTGACTGAAATCAAAGATGATTTCCCCCCGGAAAAGAAGCCTGAAACGCCAAAATCCCATCCCGCTGTAACTAAAAAGGATGAAACGGATAGAGTCATTAAGGTTGATTCCCTGGATGAAGATCCCCGCTATGCGCCTGAAGAATTCGAGAGAATGTTGAAATTATATGAAAGCAGTCTCACTGAGATTCAGGAAGGTAACCTTGTAAAGGGCCGAATAGTAGCTATTTCCGATAAAGATGTGGCGATCGATATCGGTTTTAAAGCTGAAGGCACTATTCCCATCGATGAATTTGATGATATAGATAAAATTAAGATCGGTGAGGAAATCGATGTCTTCTTAGATAAAGTGGAGAATCAAGAAGGTCAGCTCGTTTTATCCAAGCGTAAAGCCGATTTCATGCATACTTGGGACCGTGTGATGCGCGCCTACCAGAAAATGGAAATTATCAACGGAACTATCACCCGTAGAATCAAAGGTGGAATGGTCGTTGATATACTGGGAATAGATGCCTTCCTACCCGGCTCCCAGATAGATATACATCCTATAAGAGACTTCGATGCCCTTGTCGGCGAGGAGATGGATTTCCGCATTGTGAAAGTGAATGAACTTCGGAAAAACATAGTCCTCTCCCACAAGGTGCTTCTTGAAGAGAGCTTATCTGAAGTGCGGGAGAAGAAACTTAATGAAATGTATATCGGACAGGTGGTCGAAGGCATGGTGAAAAATATCACTGATTTCGGCGTCTTCGTTGATTTGGGCGGTGTTGACGGATTACTGCATATCACCGATTTATCCTGGGGCAGAATCAATCATCCTTCTGAGGTAGTCGGCCTGGATGATAAAATCTTAGTAAAAATCATCGATTATGATTTATTGCGGAAGAGAATTTCTATCGGTTATAAACAGTTACAGCCGCATCCCTGGGAGGGAGTCGAAGAGCGCTATCCTATAGGCGCTAAAGTCACCGGCAAGATCGTTTCTATCACCAATTACGGCGCTTTTGTGGAATTGGAGCGTGGTGTTGAAGGATTGATCCACATTTCGGAAATGTCCTGGACTCAGCATATCAAGCATCCGTCTTCAATGTTATCCATTGGCGATGAAGTTGAAGCCATTATATTAAGCCTCGATGTACAGGAGCGAAAGATTTCCTTGGGTTTAAAACAAACTGAACCCGATCCCTGGGAAACGCTTGAAGAGAAATATCTGGTCGACAGTAAGCATACCGGAATTGTCCGGGATTTAATGCCCTTCGGAGCTTTTGTAGAATTGGAAGACGGCATTGAAGGATTAGTGCATATATCCGACTTGTCCTGGACAAAGAAAGTCCGCCATCCCGGTGAAGTTGTCAAAAAAGGCGATGAGATTGAAGTCATTATCCTGGGATTTGACCGTAATGAGAGAAGAATCGCTTTGGGATTGAAGCAGACTCTGGACAGTCCCTGGGACGGCTTTGAAGTCAAGTACGCCGCAGACACATCGACTAGCGGTAAAATTGTCCGCATGATTGACAAAGGTGTAATAGTGGAACTGCCTTTGAGTGTCGAAGGATTTGTACCAAACTCTCAATTAGGGCGGGATGAGGAAGGTCCTGTCAGAAAGCGGTTGAAACCGGGCGATGAATTGGAATTGGTGGTGGTGGAGTTCGATAAGGAAGCCAAGCGGATTGTCCTATCCGCCACTGAAGCCCGCAGGAAAGCCAAACAGGCTGAATATGCGGAATATGTGAGCTCAGATACTCCCGATGAAAAACCCAAGCCGAAGAAAAAAGAGAAAACCGCCGCTAAAACACCCGGCGAATCCGAAAAGGTGAAGGAAGCTGAAAAAACTCCCGAAAAAGCGGCTAAAACCAAAAAAGAGAAGAAAGCAAGCGAAGAAAAATCCACTCCATCGGAGAGTAAAATTCCCGAACCTGCAGACGAAGAAACTCCCGTAGTAGAAAAGGCTGAAGAAAAAGCAGAAGCTGATTCTCCAGAGAAGATCCAAAAAACAGCAGTCTCAGTAGAACAGACCTCTGAAGTTCAACCTCCCGCGGAATCGGAAGAGCAATCTGCTGCAGTCCAGCCTCCGGCGGAACCCCCGGATACCGCAGTCCTGGAAGAACTATCAACTGCAGTCCAGCCTCCCGCGGAATCGGAAGAACAGGCTGCTGAAGTCCAGCCTCCGGCGGAATCGGAAGAGCAATCTGCTGAAGTCCAGCCTCCGGCGGAACCCCCGGATACCGCAGTCATGGAAGAACTATCAACTGCAGTTCAGCCTCCGGTAGAATCTCCGGATACAGCCGTTTCAGAAAAAAAGACTACTGATGTCCAACTTCCGGCGGAAAAGGTTGAAGAAACCGTAATAAAAGATACTAAGAAAAAAGAACCTGAAGAATCCGCAGAAGTTGAAGAACCTTCAGCGGAAACCGCAGAACAAAGCGAAGATAAAGTTGAACAGTCAGCCGGTGGAGAAGAGACCGGTTCCGATGACAAAACAGCTTAAAGTATCGTTTCACACCTTCGGCTGTAAACTGAATCAGGTTGAAACTGAATCGATAGCCGGTCAGTTTGCGGCCGAAGGGTATGAAATCTGCTCCGATTCACAAGCCGATTTATTCATCGTCAATACCTGCGCCGTGACCTCCAGGGCGGAAGCCAAATCCCGAAGGTATATCAGAAAATTAGCCAGGCTCTCGCCCGGCAAAGTGATTGCGGTTGGATGCTATCCCCAGCTTAAGTATAAAGAAGCGGCAGGTATAGACGGTGTGAAAATAGCGGCCGGAGTCAAGGATAAATTCAAAATTTTATCCCTTTTAAACAATGGTGATAATAAAGTATCAGAAGATCCTTCCCTCGAAAGATTCCCCGCCGCTGAAGATTTAAATTTCCATTCCCGCGCCTTTGTTAAAATCCAGGACGGATGCGATCATGGGTGCGGTTACTGCGTTGTGCCTTTGCTTAGAGGGCTTAGCGTTTCTCTAAACTCAAGCATTGTGATTGAGAGAATCAAAAGACTTTTAAGCGTTCAGCGGGAGATTGTCTTGACCGGAGTCGATATAGGTTCATATAAAGATGAGACCGGTTGTAATCTGGCGGATTTACTGAATGAATTAGTGAAACTGCCGGATTTAGTCAGAATCAGGCTTTCATCCATCGAGCCGCCTGGATTCAGTGATGAACTGTTGGATATCTGCGCTTCTGATGAAAAAATATGCCCTCATTTCCACCTCCCTTTGCAGTCAGGCAGTGACAGGATATTATCGATGATGGGAAGAGGATATTCCGCATCCGATTATATCGAATTGGTGAAAAAGATAAGCGCCTGGATGCCCGATGCCAGAATCGGCGCGGATGTTATTGTAGGTTTCTCCCATGAATGCGGGGAGGATTTCAACCGTACGAAAGAACTAATAGACAGCCTGCCGATAACCCATATCCATGTCTTCCCGTTCTCGCCCCGCCCGGGCACAAAATTTTCAGTGGAAGAGGATAATGTCCCCTTCGAGATCAAATCCGATCGGGCAGAGGAGTTGAAAAAAATAGTTCACAGGAAAAGGGAGGCTTATATTAGAAGATTCATCGGGAAAGAGATGATGGTTTTTTTTGAAGGCGCAAGCAGGGACTGTGGTTTCACGGAAAATTATATCAAGGTCAAAGTCCCGAATTTTGGAAAATCCGGATTTTTTAAAGTGAGGATACAAAATATTTCCGGTGATATGGTCTATGGTGTTGCTATATAGACTGAAAATGTTTATCTTTATGAAGATGGCGGGGTCAGGGACGACCCCGCCTACCTTAGTCTCGTAGTCCGGGTCGTCCCTGACCCGGACATGCATATTCCCAAAATTCACAAAGCCAAAGTGTTACGAGTTTTCATGGTTTTTGTAAGGGCGAAGCATTTTTGTAACATCTTCAAAATATTACTATCAGTAAAAGATGCTTCGCCCCTACTCTCTTATGGGGATAAATCCCCGCCTGCCATGACAATTATATTAGGACACCATCATAAAAGGAATTTTATACAATCATGCTGAAAAAGATAATGATACCTATTATCATTATTCCGGTGATCCTGCTTAGCGCTTCCGTCGAGGGCAAGGTGAGCAAGCTTAAATCCGCCTTAAGCCGTTCCGCAGATTACGATTCTTCGGGAACTCTGAATATCTCGGTCAAGGTCGGAAACGGATCAGGCGATAATGAGGAGATATTCAATCAGACTTTGCTCTATCTGCCGCATGCGGAGGATGTCTATAGCGTATATCTTGGATTTTTCGGAGTCACTTTCAATGAAGACAGCGGGGTAGTTCATCAATCCCGCATAACTAGCCTGAATGGTTTTCCCATCGACGGCGAACTTACCAATATTGAACCGATGGCTTACCTCTATGATTCCACCGGTTTCAGAGTGGGGCAGGGGATCATGGGGGACAACACTATCGGCCAGCCGGATACGGTGACCGGTCAAACCGATTCCATTGCAGTCATCCAGCGGAGTTACATCCGTCCGACCTTCTATGACGCTTTTGTTATACTGGAATACACGATTATCAATTGCTCCGATGACAGCATGACCGGCGGTAAGACCATATTCTTCTGCGACTTCGATGTCGGAGATTTTTTCGGAGATGATTATACTGCGGTGGATACGGTGAACCGCGCGGTTTATCAATATTCGCTAAATGATGATTACGCGGGATTATCGCTAATCTTCCCTCTCCAACCCGATACTATCATGTATGGCAATTATAGCGGATGGTATTTCAACGGCAGTGATGAGGAGGTTGACAACATAGTGAATCAGCCCTATTATCATATTGAATTCCAATATGATACCTCTTATATAACTACCGGAGACTATTCATCTTATATTGTTAACAGCATTTCCGATATAGCCCCGGACGATTCAGTAAAGGCCGCTTATGCTTTCGCCATAGGACCTAATTTTACCGCTCTGCAGATTGAGATGAGCCAAGCTTACGACCTGTATAACGGCTCTATAAACTCAATCCGCCGGATGGAAAATCCAATTAAATACTCCTTGATGAAAGCCTATCCCAATCCTTTCAATTCTTCTGCGGTTATAAGTTTCGATTTGCCATACTCAGGTGAGACGGATCTGATTGTTTATGATGTTTTAGGGCGGGAAGTTCAATCATTGGTCACTGGTCAATTGTCACTGGGTCATCATGAACTTGTATGGAATGCAAAGGATTTCACAAGCGGGATATATTTCGCTAAACTTAAAGCGGGAGATTACTATCAGACGAAGAAATTATTGTTAATAAAATAGTGAATGTAGAATAGTGAATAGTGAATGTAGAATAGTGAATAGTGAATGTAGAATAGTGAATAGTGAATGTAGAATAGTGAATAGTGAATGTAGAAATGTGATATTTGGTATTTGAAATTTGATAACACTATAGCTTTATTATGCATGTCCGGGTCAGGGACGACCAGGACTACGAGACTAAGGTAGGCGTCACCACCATGTAGTCGGGGTCGTCCCTGACCCCGACATCCTCATTAAAAAATGCAAAGGTGTGAAGGAGGATACTTCTTTTATACTTTCAAACTTTACACTTTTACACATTATCTCATATGTAACTTCATAAAATCCTCCAGCTCCGGCAGACCTCCCTGGAATATCAAATACCCGTCAATCGGCTCCCGTTCGGTTATCTCACCGGCAATGGGTGTCAGCATTATATCTCTCACCTTGTCTTTATCATGCGTATGCCCTAAAGCCCATCCCAGTTTGACATAAGCGGTTTCCGGCAGCATATTGGCGGCGGGGATCACACCCAAATCCATAATATCCCGCCCGGTGTCGTACACATACATCTGCACGAATCCCCACAGCGTCTCGACCGTCATATATATATGCACTCCGGAATCGCAGGCGCGTTTCAGAGAAGGATACAGCGGTTTGTTGACATGTCCTAATCCGGTGCCGGCGATGACAATCCCCTTGTAACCCTTATCGACTAATGAATCGATGATATCCGGTTTCATATTGGGATAATAATACACGATAGACACCCGCTCATCGAAAACTGTGTCTATTTCGACTTTGCACTCCGCTCTTCGCTTGCGGTAATCGTGCTTGATCAATTTCAATCCCTCCTGCTGGGAAACATAACCGATAGGAGTATCACCGATAGTCCTGAAGGTGGAGCGGTAAGAAGAATGCATCTTCCTGACCCGGGTCCCTCGATGCAATAAATCATACTGGTCGGATGTGGGACCAAACATGCAGACCATCACTTCAGCGATATCGGAATGCGCCGCAGTCCATACTGAATTGATTAAATTAAGCGCTGCATCGGAAGAGGGTCTGTCAGATGACCGCTGTGAACCCACCATTACTATCGGCACCGGCGGATTTTTAATCATGAACGATAACGCCGCGGAGGTATAATGCATGGTATCAGTGCCGTGCCCGATGACAATGCCGTCTACCCCGTTCTCAATCTCTTTTTTGATAGCTTCAGCTGTCCCCACCCAATGCTGAGGTCCGATATTTTCGGAGAACACACCGTACAATTTTTTAGTTTTTAAATTGCATATCCCCGCTAATTCCGGCACCGCGCCATATAATTCTCCCGGACTGAAAGCCGGTATCACCGCTCCCGTGCGGTAATCCAGCCTTGAAGCGATAGTCCCGCCGGTGCCAAGTAGAGTTACATTGCGTTTGATAGGATCATAGGGAAATTCTTTTTCCGGTATATGATAGTCCGCTACTCTTCTGCCTATAATATGAATATCTTCGATAGTGTTATAATGAAGGCCGACATTATATCCGTTATCCATCTTAATCACGAGATGGTTCGGATCAGCGGTTTCACTGCGGGGAAGTATTATCCCCTTGAAAGCGCCGCGCGTGGTCTCCGCTTCTATCTCCGACCAAACTTTGGCTTCATAATGTTTCAATACACTTAACAAGGGTTCGCGGTAACCCTTGTAATCTTCGTTTGTTTCTGTCATATTTTAGTTTGCAAGTTGTCAAGTTAGCAAGTTATTATTTAATTTCCTTCAGGTTAGTGTCATTGCGAGCGAAGCGAAGCAATCTCTCTTATTAATAATCAATTAGTGAGATTGCCACAAGGCTTTCAGCCTTTCGCAATGACATTTAACTTTTAACTTTTAACTTTTAACTTTTAACTTTTAACTTTTAACTTAATTAAATCCTTGTTAGTTCTCTTCCCTTAATATCCCCAGCGTTTCCTTCATATCCTCCGGCAGATCGCTGTCGAAGCTCATCTTTTCGCCGGAAGCGGGGTGGATGAATCCTAAAGTCTTGGCATGTAAAGCCTGCCGGGTCATTATCTTCAGACAGCGTCCGCAAATTTCACGCTGATACGATATCAATCCGGCGAAATTAACGCCTCTGCCGCGGTAGACCGGATCACCGAACACCGGGTGTCCGAAATGCGACAAGTGAACTCGTATCTGATGAGTCCGCCCGGTCGATAATTTCAATTCTATCAAAGATAGGAAATCCAGTCTTTCCAGCACAGTATAGCTGGTCATAGCGTATTTGCCGTCGGGGCGGATGGTGAATATCTTCCGGTCCCGGTTAGAGCGTCCCAGATTCCCTTCGATTATCCCCTGCGGTTTTTTAGGAATTCCCCACACTATAGCATTGTATTTTCTCTCTACTGTTTTTGCTTTGAATTGACCGGAAAGTCTGCGCAGTGTCAACTCGTCTTTCGCCGTGACTAACAGCCCTGTCGTATCTTTATCTAATCTATGAACAATACCCGCTCGAAAATCCTCCCCTTCATCTAATAGCTCTTCGTTGTGTCCTAACAGCGCATTCATCAAAGTGCCCGACCAGTTGCCATGTCCGGGATGAACTACCATCCCGGCGGGTTTATTCACCACAATTAAATAATCATCTTCATAAATAATATCAAGCGGGATTTTTTCCGGTTCAAATGCGGGTTTCTCGCGCGGAAGTAACTGTACTATTATCCGTTCATCCGGTGAAATCAGATGGCTGGCTTTAACCGGCTTGGAATTGACCTTTACCATTCCCGCATCAATCAGTTTTTTAACCTTTGAGCGGGACATGTCGGTGATATGGTTTTTCAGATAGAGGTCAATCCGTTCCTTCTTTTGATGCGGAGAAACTATTATTGATATCTCCCCCGGCGGCGATATCATCTTTTACCTCCAGGGAAATGGTTTTACGATGTTTATCGAAAAAAACAATATAAATGACCAGAATGGTCATACCTGTTGTAATGGAACTATCAGCGATATTGAAGACGGGGAAGCGCTCGTGGATGAAATTGGGGAAATCGAAATCGAGGAAGTCAATCACACTGCCGTAGACGAGGCGGTCCCATAAATTTCCCAGCGCGCCGCCGATTATCAACGCCAGCGGAAAGCGGATTATTATCGGAGCTTGTCTTTGATTATAGAAATAGAACAATAGGAGTATAACCGCAATGATAGTAAAAGCATTTCGCAGAAATATATTACCGAAAGACCAGCCGAAGACGATCCCGAAATTTTCAATATAGCTTAACCTGAAAAAATCAGGACCAATCACTAAAATCGACTCATGGAGATCTAAGTAATGCTTAATCAGCGTCTTGCTTAAACGGTCAAGCGTTATGATGAAGAATGAGACCCAGAGTATCTTCAATTTGTCAAACACGATTAAAAAGTAATAAATTGAAAACTATCTCTTGCCTTCTTCTTCCTGCTTGCACTTGATGCACAATCGGGCGTGAGGAACCGCTTCCAGCCGCGGTTTGGCGATCAATTCGCCGCATTCCATACAAATACCGTAACTCCCGTCTTTTATCCGATCCAGCGCCCGGTCAAGATGGTCTAAGAATCGTTTCTCACGATGAGCAAACATGAACGCTTTCTCTCGCTCCTGAGCGTCGGTTCCCTGATCAGCCATGTGAAAAGTGTAAGTGGAATGATTACCGGAATATGCGTTCAAGGAAGTTTCCAGCGACGCTTCTTTGAGATAGGTCAACTCTTTGACCAGCATCTCACGCTTCTCGATAATCAAATCTTTAAAATACTGCAGTTCCTCCGGTGAAAAACCGCTTTGTGTTTCAGTCATTTTCAGCTCCGAAACTCGTTATTTACTTCTATTATTATTATCGCCTTCCTGTCGTTTATTTTAACCTCTGTTGCGGGCAAATTATCTTTTCTTTCAAGATTTATTCCTAACACTTCCCGTTTAATAAAATCTATCTGTGTTTGCAAAGCCAGCGCCAGCCGGTCATCGCATAAATACGATATATCAATCCGGTCAGTCACATTCAAACCGGTGTCCTTGCGAAGGTTCTGCACCTTGTTGACAAATTCCCGGGCGTAACCCTCATCGATCAGCTTTTCCGTGAGATTCATATCGAGGATAACGCTCACATTACTTCCCCGCTTGAAACCTAACCCTTCACCGGCGCTCTCTTCTATTAATAAATCATCTTCGCAAAGTTCTTCACCCAATATTGTGATTTTTTTATCGCGGCAAAATCTTTCTATATCATCATGGGATAGCGATTGAATCGCTTGTTGAGCTTCCTTCATCCGCTTGCCGAAGCGGGGACCTAACTTGCGGAAATCGGGTTTCAGATTCAGTCTGATCAATCCGTCTTCTTCATCAGCGAAAGTGATACGCTTCACATTCAATTCCTCGGCGATGATATCACCGGTTTCACTCACCTCTTCAGAACTGCCGATGATCTTCAATTCCGGCAAAGGCTGTCTTATCTTGATTTTATAATCATTGCGTAGTGAACGCCCTAAAGTTACCGCCTCAAGGGTCACAGACATTAATCGTTCCAGAGCTTCGTCCCGCAGTTCCGGCTGAGAGACCGGAAAATCTTCCAGATGCACGCTGTCTTTACTATCGGGTAGAGCGGATGCCAGATTCCGGTATAAATGTTCACTGAGGAAAGGCAGAAAAGGCGCTAAAAGCCGGGAAAATCTTAACAGAATATAATACAATGTCGAATATGCCTGCTGTTTATCCGAATCATTCTCCGATTTCCAGAATCTGCGGCGCGATCTTCTGATATACCAGTTAGTTAATTTATCGATGAAATCTTCGACAGCGTTCCCGGCGGGAGCCACATCATAGCTGTCCAAATGGTCAGTAACTATTTTCAACAGCGCCTGAAATTCCGATATAATCCACCTGTCGAGCAGATTTGGACTTTTAGGCGCGGTATCCTGTGCAGGTTTCCAGCCGTCCACATTAGCGTAAGTCACAAAGAAGCTGTAGGCGTTCCACAAGGGAATAATGACCTTCCGCAGGCTTTCCACTATCACATCTTCGCTGAAATATTTCACCGTCCAGGGATTGGAATTGAAGAATACCCATCTGAAGGGATCAGCGCCGAATTTTTTCATCACCTCCATAGGGTGTATCACATTCCCCTTAGACTTGGACATCTTCTGCCCTTTGTCATCTAATATCAATTCGGTGCAGATGACATTCTTATAGGAAGATTCACCTTTTACTAACACCGCCGCCGCCAGCATAGTATAGAACCATCCCCGCGTCTGGTCGATGGCTTCGCAGATGAAATCGCCGGGGAATTGATTATCGAATATCTCTATTGATCCCGGAGCCGAGGGATAACCGAACTGTCCCCACGGCATGATCCCCGCATTGAACCAGGAATCCAGCATGAAGTTTTCCCTCTGCATCATCCCGCCACAATTGCATTTCAACGGAACTTGGTCGATATAAGGTTTATGCGGGTCGAAATCAGCCGGAAGATGTTCATCATGCGAATTATAGTACTCTTCGCCTAATTCTTTCAAAGAGCCCATCACTTTGTGACTGCCGCAGGCTTCGCAAGTCCAAACCGGTAAAGGTGAACCCCAGTAACGTTCTCTGGAGATGTTCCAGTCAACATTGTTTTCCAGCCAGTTGCCGAACCGCCCTTTCTTGATATGATCAGGATACCAGCTAATCTTCAGGTTGGCTTCCAATAGCCTGTCTTTTATCCTGGAAGTGCGGATGAACCATGAACCCCTAAGGAAATACATCAGCGCTTCATTACATCTGAAGCAGAAGGGGTAAGAGTGGGCGTGTTTCTCTTTGTGAAACAGCAGTCCCTGCGCCGCTAAATCTTTGATGATGTCCACATCGAGGTCAGGGTCTCTGAAATACCGTCCGCTGAATATCCCCCCATGACATTCGCCATGCTCATCGACATTTTGAATCACCGGCAGATTGTAAGCGCGGATCAGGCGGTAGTCATCTTCGCCGTACGCCGCCAAATGGACAATGCCGGTGCCGTCCTCGGTGGTTACATATTCATCAGCTATCACTTGATGAGCGGTTGTGCCTGGATGGTTCAAGAAATCCCACAGCGGAATATATCTCCTGCCGGCGAGTTCATTACCTTTAATACGCCCGATTATTTCATAATCACCGAGATGTTCCGCCAGAGCTTCCAGCCGCGCTTCCGCTAACAGCCAGCGTTCCCCATTCTTTTTGATGAAAACATAATCGATATTAGGTCCTACCGCTAATGCAACATTGGATAATAATGTCCAGGCTGTTGTAGTCCAGGCGATATAATATAAATCATCCTCATCCGCATCTTTAAATTTGGGGAATAAAGCGAAATCGACCGTGTCTTTATAGCCTTGAGCCACTTCAAAATTTGACAGTGAAGTCCCGCAGCGGGGACAGTAGGGAGATATGCGGAAGTCTTTGTACAGCAGTTTTTCGTCTTCATTCAATCCCAATATCCGCCGCATTTCATCGGACGGCGCCCATATCGACTTGATAGTCCACCAATCGGATTGAATATAATCGGTGGTCAAAGTGGCGTAAGCGTCTTCCAAATCGATGAACCTGCCCACCCGGCGGATAGACTCTTCCCATTCTTTTTTATACCGAAAAACGGTTCGGCGGCAGTAGTCTATATATTCGTTGACTCCATAAGCTTCAATATCGCGCTTGGATTTTAGCTTCAATTCCCGCTCGGCGGTCAATTCCACCGGCAAACCATGCGTGTCCCATCCGGCTTTGCGTAACACCCTGAATCCGCGCATAGTCTTATACCGCCCGAAAAGATCTTTCAAAGCCGACTGCATCATATGCCCGACATGGGGCAGACCGTTAGTGCCGGGAGGGCCGTCATAGAACACCCAATCCGCGCTTCCTTCACGCTGTTTTATCGAACGATGAAATATATCTTTATCTTCCCATCGCTGAAGGACTTCCTCCTCCAGCTCCGGGAAATTCACTTTATTTGGAACATCTTGGAACAATTTATTAAGCTCGTATCTTTACAATTTTTATATCCTTGTGGTGTCGACTCTCCGCAGTCGACACCATGTATAATAATAACAATGTATTAGTGTCATGCGGGGACGCATGACACCACAAAATAACAACCGATTCTTCACCCGCCTCCCGCATCTCTTAGTGCGCCCCGAAGTAAAAAAATAGCGGCTTTTAGCTTTGTGTAGCCCGGTTTCTCCGAAACCGGGGAAAGCTGGTAGGTCACACCCGCCTGCGGCGTGCAATATCTGCTAGAACAGTTTTATGTATTCAGGGCGAACACATGGGTTCGCCCCTACAATATTGGATAGTCTTTTGTAGGGGCAGACCTATGTGTCTGCCCTCCATTCGGCTCGCAATTCGCAGCACAAATCTTATAGATTATTCTGTCTTTTTAAATCCCTCCGGCAATTCAAACTTATCCGCCGGAATATCCTTCCGCTCTATTTTTACCAGTTTATTAATGTTGGTGATTCCCATAGCTGAGGTTTCAACCATCACCGGATATCCTTCAAATCCGCTCCATATATCGAAAAGTTTTTCAACTTCGCCGGTAGGATTGCCGAACAATTTGCGCATCATATCGGAATAGATCTTGGCGGGAAGCTGAACCTGCCGGGATATCCATAGCGAAACATGCGCTATACCGCTGTCTTTAGCGTACTTGGGATTAATGGACATTTCAAAAGTGTCCCATCCGTTTATTTTCTTCGTCCGCCCGGTTTTAGTGTACAGATCCTTTGGTACTTTAATGTTTCCGTTATCGTCCGATTGCAGTCCCATCATATACAGCCCCATCAGGGCGAATGAGCGCATAGTTTCCGCATCGATTTCCGTGTATGAACTATCGGCGGTGTCAATCTGCCAGAACACACCTTTATCCAGTCTTCCTATCAGGATATCCCCCGTTTCAATCATCTCCCGCCGAAATTTATCCCCGGAAACCCACATCCGGTTATTGACCGTATCGATCTCACCCTTTGAAGCCAAGATATGCACCGATATCTCTTCAAGGTAGAATGAATCCTGAGCGGATGCGAGCTGGATCGAAAGCAGAATGATGAACGGAACAAAGATGAAATATATTTTCGGTTTCATAAAATATCCTAAGCTGGGTTATACGATGATTTCAGTTTTCCCAAATCTAAAATCTAATCGTAACACTTTAGTTCTTTGAAGAATTTGAACAAATCAAGATTCTTGAGTATGTCGGGGTCAGGGACGACCCCGACTACATGGTGGTGACGCCTACCTTAGTCTCGTAGTCCGGGTCGTCCCTGACCCGGACATGCATAATCCCAAGCTTCAGAGAGCTAAACTGTTACATCTAATCGTATTGACATTCAAAATTGGTTCGATTAAAAACAGGAGATTGCCACAAGGCTTTCGTCCGAAAAACAGCGGACTTCACCCTTTCGCAATGACACAATGGGACACTTTATAGAAATAATCTTTATTGTCAGTATATCTAAAATCACAAATCTAAAATCTAAAATCTAAAATCTAAAATCAATATTCCTAATAACGCCTTTCATTAAAGCCGTCAAATTCGGTTGAGCGCCGTTAGCGACTTTGATTATAGCTTCCAAAGTCGCCGGTTTTAAATTATCGGGGAAACATAAATCGGACACGATGGTGGCGCCGAAAACTTTCATCCCGCTCTGATTCGCCACGATACATTCGGGGATTGTGGACATTCCGATAACATCGGCGCCGATATTGCGCAGGAAGCGGTATTCCGCCCGGGTTTCCAAGGTTGGTCCGGTCATCGCCGCATATACTCCCCGTTTGAAGGGGATATGATTCTCTAAAGCGGCTTTTTCAGCTATCGCTATCAATCCTTTATTATAGGGTTCGGACATATCAGGGAAGCGGGGACCGAAGGACGGCTCATTAACTCCGCGCAAAGGATTATCTCCCAGCAGGTTGATATGGTCGTCCATAATCATCAAATCGCCTTCACGGTACAATGGATTCAATCCTCCGGCGACATTAGACACCAGTAGATATTCGACGCCGATCTCTTTCATCACCCTGACAGGAAAGGTGACTTCCTGCATGGTGTAGCCTTCATAAAAATGGAATCTGCCCTGCATCACTACAACCGGCTTTCCTTCGATTTTGCCTATCAGAAGTTTTCCTTCATGACTTTCCACCGTCGATACGGGAAAATGCGGGATATCGTGATATAAAATCTCCTGTTCCAGTTCCACATCTTCAGCCAATTTTCCCAGCCCGGTGCCGAGTATTATGCCGATAGGTATCTTATAACCGATTTTATTATTTAAAAAGGCGGCGGCTTCATCCACCTTCCTGCGTAAAGATTGTCCCTGATCCAATATGTCCCCTTGTGTTGTTATGTGTTGATAAAATTCACAGCGGATAAAGCGGAAAAAGTCTATATTATTCACCAATTAACCGCTTAACCGCTTAACCACTTAACCAACTACTCCTCATCTTCCTTTTCCAATACATCGATCAATTCCCATTGCGATTTCAACAGATGCTTCAGGCGTTTGATGAAGCTATTTTTCTCCGCTTGCAGCATATCCAATTCTTCGCGGTACCCCGCCGTTTTACGGCGGGCTTCGGCGATTATCTCCTCCGCCTTCAATTCCGCCTCACGCTTCAATATATCAGCTTCCTTGCGGGAGCTTTCCAGCGCCTTATCAGCGGAATTTTGAGCGTTCATCATAGTGAATTTCCATTTCTCCTCCAATGATTTATAATCACTCAATTGGGTTTCCAGTTGGAGGATTCTCCTGGTGAAGTTATCATTTTCCTTCTGAAGATTGAGGAATTCCTCCGCCAGCATCTCCAAATAAGCCTGCACTTCCTGCGCGTCGAATCCCCGGAAGGATTTGGAAAATTCATGTTTCTTGATATCGAGAGCGGTCAGGTTCACATTCGACTCCCTATAATGAAAACCGATGTCTGCGGCTTAAATATTAATGCAGACGCCATAAAATATCTGACAAAGTTCTGGATATTAAAGATTTTAATATATATAATAAAATCAGTACGATAATCGGGGAAAAATCAAAACCTCCGGCGGAAACCGGTATCACCCTTCGCACCTTCTCTAATATTGGTTCGGTAAGCCGGTAAAGCAGTCTCATCAACGGATGATAGGGATCCGGACGGAACCAGGATACCACCGCCCGAATGATTATCAGCCAGATGTAAATGGTAATGACGAAACTGATAAAACGTAGTAATAATATCGCAAAAGTGTCCATATTTCCGCCTGTTTAATAATTCCTTTCACGTAACAGTTTAGCTTTCTGAATTTCAGGATTATTTATGTCCGGGTCAGGGACGACCCGGACTACGAGACTAAGGTAGGCGGGGTCGTCCCTGACCCCGCCATCTTCAAAAAACTAAACAGTTACCCTTTCACCGAAAATCGCGGTGCCGATTCTCACCATAGTGGCGCCTTCTTCGATGGCGGTTTCAAAATCGTTGGTCATACCCATCGACAGATGCCGCATTTCAACATTAGGGAAGCGCATTTTGTCGATTTTTTCAGACAGCTTTCTCAATTCCACAAATTGCGGTCTCACAATTTTCATATCGTCGGAAAAACCCGCCACCGTCATCAATCCCAATATTTTTATATTAAGCAGCTGTGAAATTTGTTCAATAGTTTCTATAGTTTCCTCCGGTATTAGACCGAATTTAGATTCTTCGCGGGAGGTATTTACCTCAATTAGAATCTCAACCGGTTCAGGATATTCCGCCGCCGATTGAGAAACCGCTTCCGCTAACCGCAGGGAATCGACCGAATGGATGATATCGAAGAGCTGCAGGGCTTTCTTGACTTTGTTCCGCTGAAGATGCCCCGCTAAATGGCGTTTGACTTTTAAAGACGGTTCTTCCAGCCCCAATTGACTGAATTTCGTTTCGGCTTCCTGAATCCGGTTTTCGCCGATATCAGTGATTCCGGCTTCTATCGCCGATGCGATTATCTCAGCCGGGTGTGTCTTGGTGACGGCGATTAAAGTGATTTCGGAGGGCTTCCGTCCGCAGTTATCCGCCGCTTCAGCTATCCGTTCCCGTACCCGCCTGATATTATCTTCGATATCATACATTATCGCTGAAATTATAAAAGATATAATATACCATTTTTATTATTAAAGTTCAAAAAATCGTCTGAATATACTCATGAATATATCTTGGGAATTTCCACATTATCCAGCACACGGTACACTCCCCGCGCCAAAGCTTCCATTTCGAACTCTCCCGGTATCACGATGAATTGAGCGAGGAATCCCAAATATTCTTTTAAGCGGCCGGATACATAGTCCGAAAAGGCTAATCCGCCTGTCAGTACCACCGCATCTATTTTACCTTTTAGAACCGCGGCGCAGGCTCCGGCTTCCTTTGCGGTTTGGTATAGCATCCCTTCGACAGCCAATTCCGCCTCTTTATCATTCTCTTCAATGCGCTTTAGAGCCTCTTTCATATCGGATGTGCCGATATAAGCCTGCAGACCGGACTCCACCGATAGTTTTTTCAATAAAGCTTCTTCGGTGTATTTCCCGGAATAACATAATTTCACCAAAGGTCCGATAGGTAAAGCGCCGGCGCGCTGAACCGAATAGGGACCCATTCCTAACAAAGCGTCGTTGACATCGATAATCCTGCCCCCTTGCAAAGGGCAGATGGAAAAACCGCTGCCGAGGTGAAGTATTACCAAGTAAGTGTCTTCCAATTTCTTTCCAAGTTTTTCCGCCGCCACTCGGCCGACAGCTTTGATATTTAATGCATGGGAACGGCATTTACGCTGTATCTCCGGTAATCCCGATAATCTTGCCAAAGGCGTGAAGTTATCCACAGTCACCGGATCCACAACATAAGCGTTGATACCGTACTTTTCAGCGAAATGATGCGCTAACAATGCGCCGTGATTGGAAGCGTGGTCGGAATATTTGAGGCTTTTCAAATCGTCAATCATCGCCTGATTGACTAAGTAGGTTCCGCCTTCCAAAGGCTTCAAAGGTCCCCCGCGTCCGGCGATTCCCAGCAGTTTCACATCGGAAAGAATATCCGCTAATTTGCTTTCCAGCATATCTCTGCGGTATTCAAACTGGTCGATTACTTGGGGAAATTTGGCAAGTTCCTGTGTGTCATGCTGGCAGTTTTCCCGAAATAGAGGGTCTTCGCGGTCGAACACCGCTATTTTCGTCGATGTTGCGCCGGGATTGATCACCAGCACACCCTGTTTATTCAGATTGGTCATCTATGATTCTCCGTTTTAGTTTGACAAGTTTACAAGTTGTAAGTTGTAAGATGCAAGTTGCAAGAAGCGGATTAAAATTTACTAAATACTGCGCAGAATTACAAAAACAAGCGATAATACTTGATTTTGTACTTAAAAATGAATACTTTATATAAATTTACCCATAGGCATCCTTGAGGTAATTTCAGCAAATTTATATAAACATAATACTCACAAATACATGGAGTTAAGATAAATGGCGCTTATAGATTCAACTACCATGAAAGTCAGAAAATCCTATTCCATAACGGAATTGGAGGAATCTGCGAATTTATTGAGGGGTTATAATTTGATTTCACTGCGGGCGGCAGGCTCCGGCCACGGCGGCGGCACTATGTCCGTTATGGACTTCACCGCCGCTTTATATCTGCATTCCGCTAACCTTGATCCCGCTGATCCCGAATGGGACGGGCGCGACCGCATCATCTGGTCAACCGGCCATAAAGCGCCCAACCTCTATCTGGGATTGGGAATCGCCGGATTTTTCGATGTTGAAGATGTAGTCCGGCTGCGGAAATTATATGCGCCCTACCAGGGGCATCCCCATTGGTTGAAACTCAAAGGCGTGGAAGCATCCACCGGTTCCTTAGGACAGGGTTTGTCAATCGGGGTGGGAATCGCTTTAGCGGCGAAACTGGACAACAAGGATTACCATGTATTCTCCCTCAACGGCGACGGCGAATTGCAGGAGGGGCAGATATGGGAAGCGGCGATGGAAGCCGGACATTTCAAACTGGATAACCTCATCTGCATCGTCGATAAAAACCGCCTGCAGATTGACGGCTGGGTGGAAGAAGTGATGAACATCGATCCCCTGCGCGCTAAATTTGAAGCTTTCAACTGGAATGTGATTGAAATCGACGGGCATGATATGGCGCAGATCGTCCATGCCTTGGAACTGGCGAAAGCTCACAAAGGCCAGCCCACTGTGATTATAGGACACACTGTCAAGGGCAAAGGCGTATCCTTCATGGAGAATATAGCCGGATGGCATGGCAGAGTCCCCAATCATGAAGAGATGTTGAAAGGTCTGAAGGAACTGGGACTCGAAGATAAGATCGACTACAAGAAGATGCTGAAAAAGGCGGAGATGTATCAGGTTGAAGCTGAAGGAAAGCTTGACGCCAAACAGCCTAAATTCTCCCGAAATTACTGGTGGAATGAAGGTGAGAATATGAAAGTCGAGATGGATCCCACACGCTGGGGATTAGGCAGGATGCTGAAGGATAAAGGCGGTGATGAACGGGTGATCTGCATCGGGATGGATATCTCAGGCTCTATCACCATCTCTCATTTCCTCTCCGATCATCCTGAAAGGAAACCCCGTTTCATCAGCGTCGGCATCGCCGAACAATCCGGCACCTGCGCTGCGGCGGGATTAGCCAAAGAAGGCAAACTGCCGGTATTAGGGACTTACGGAGTGTTTTCCTCAGGACGAAACCTCGACCAATTGAGAACTACCGTCTGTTACGGCGAATTCAATGTATTCGTCATCGGAGCGCATGGCGGGGTGTCAGTGGGACCCGATGGCGCTACTCATCAAGCTTTAGAAGAGCTGTTCCAATTGACTGGTCTGCCTAATATGACAATTTCCGTCCCCTGCGATGTCAATGAAACTTACCGCGCCGCCGAATATCTGCTGTTTCATCATATCGGACCCAAGTTTATCCGCTACGCCCGGGAAGCGACACCGGTTGTGACTGATATGGACACTCCTTTTGAATACGGCAAAGCCACAGTCATCCGTTTTAGAGGCGAAAAATCTAATTTCAAGGACGCTTTTGAATGGAAGTTGAGCGCCGATTATAAAAATGAAAACGAAGATCTATCAATATTAGCCTGCGGGCCTATGGTGCCGGAAGCGATGCGGGCGGCTTGGATTCTGAAAAACGATTTCAATATTGAAACCCGGGTAATTAATGTTCACACTATTAAGCCGCTGGATAAAGAAGCTGTAATCCGCGCCGCCGCTGAAACCGGCTGCATAGTGACCGCTGAAGAACATCAAATCGGAGGATTCGGCAACTGGATCGCTTCCACTATTATGCGGGCGGGATTGGAAAAACGGACGCTGTTTGACATGATTGGTGTGAAAGACCGGTTCGGCGAATCCGGCGCGCCTTGGGAATTGATCAAAGAGTTCGAGGTGTCCGGCGAACATATCGCCCAAGCGGCGAAGGCGCTGTTTGATAAAAAATAGGGAATTCACTGGTGAAAGATTCACTGGTAATAATTGTGATGATGGTAATTATCGCTTTAATTGCTTTAATAGCTTGTGAATTTTTGTTTATTACCATTATTACCATCATCACCAGTGAATCGTATATAAGAACTTGCCATGACCCAAGCTGAATCGCAAATACAAAAACTGGTCGAACAGATAGTCGATCTGGTCGATCCGTTAAAAATTATCCTATTCGGCTCGCATGCTAGAGAGGATGCGGGAGCGGACAGCGATATAGATTTGCTGGTGGTGATGCCGGATGGGACGCATCGGCGGAATATTGTTAGTCATCTTTATTCCGAGATCAAAGCGTTCGCAACTCCTTTCGATTTGGTGGTTGCTACAGAGAGTGACTTAATTGAACATAGGGATGATGTGGGATTTATATATTATTACGCCCTTAAATGGGGAAAAATAGTCTATGCCAGAAAGAAAAGGAAAATTAAAATCGTTATAGCTGTGGTTAAGCTATGCCCAAAGCGATTTGTGCTTAGCGCAAGTTGACATTCCGCAAGTTCTCTATGAAATCAGATGTTTTCACGCTCAACAGGCTGTGGAGAAAGCGCTGAAAGCTGTATTGATAGCTTCAAATATTGAAATTACCAAGACTCACTGAATTAAAGAGATTATATCTCGGTTTCCTGAAAACATTATAGCGCCGCCTTTTGTGGAAGCAGCGGAGAAGCTGACTGAATATGCTGTAGATTTTCGCTATCCCGGAGAATTTGAAGATATAACCAGTGAAGATTGGTTATACGCTGTCGAATTAGCTGAAAAAGTCTTGAAATGGGTTGAAACGACCATTAAAGAATATAAAATAAAAGGATAATTTATGAAATTAGCAGATTCGATGTCCCGCTTAGGCACGGAAACAGCTTTCTTAGTGCTGGCTAAAGCCAAGGCTTTGGAAGCGCAGGGACGGGAAATTATACACTTGGAAATCGGCGAACCTGATTTCGATACTCCAAAGAATATCATCGAAGCCGCGGTGGAAGCGGTCCGCTCCGGTTATACTCACTACAATCCTTCCCCCGGTTATCCCGACCTCCGTCAGGCGATCGCCGATGATATCAACAAACGCCGGGGAGTGAAACATTACGATGCCGACAATGTAGTGGTCACGCCCGGCGCCAAGCCCATCATGTTTTTCTCGCTATTAGCGGCTGTCAATCCCGGCGATGAAGTCATATACCCCAATCCCGGATTCCCCATCTATGGCTCTGTCATCAATTGGATGGGCGCTAAACCCGTTCCTATTCCCCTGCGCGAAGAGAACGACTTCCGCATGGATGTGGATGAATTCAAAAAGTTGGTGACGGACAAGACCAGATTCATGATCATCAACTCACCACAGAACCCCACCGGCGGCGTATTGACCAGAGATGACCTCAAAGCTATCGCCGATATCGCCCTGGAAAAACGCTTCTGGGTGCTGTCCGATGAAGTCTATTGCAACATCATCTATGAAGGGGAACATCACTCCATCGCGCAAATTCCCGGAATGGAGGAACTGACTATCCTGCTCGACGGCTTCTCCAAAACCTACGCCATGACCGGCTGGCGGCTGGGCTACGGACTGATGCCTAAGGAGCTGGCTAAATGGGTGGCGCAGCTACAGACCAACTCCAATTCCTGCGTCAACAGCTTCGTCCAGCGCGCCGGTATCGAAGCCATCAAAGGTCCCCAGGATGAAGTCTTCAGAATGGTGGCGGAGTTCAAAAAGCGCCGCGATGTCATCGTTGACGGACTCAACAACATTAAAGGTTTCAAATGCCTGCGCCCCAAAGGTTCGTTCTATGTATTCCCCAATATCAAGGAATTCGGCATTCCATCGCAGAAGATGGAGGATTTCCTGATGAACGAAGCGGGAGTAGCGGCTCTGACCGGCACTTCCTTCGGCAAGTTCGGCGAAGGCTATATACGCTTCAGTTATGCCAACTCCGTGGAGAATATCGATAAAGCTTTGAATAAAATTGAGCAGGCGGTGAAAAAATTGTAATATCAAGCAGTTAGATATTTAATGCGTTTTTATATAAAATACAGGCGATAATTTATCATTCCGGAAAGCCGTCCTTGAGGGCGGCTTTTACCATAGATATCCCTAATGAGATTCAGTAAATCGTCATGCATCGGCGGCGCACAATGAAGCGTGAAAATATCGGCTTTGGACTTTAGGCTCTGGGCTTTAGGCAACCTGTTTCTACGAAACCGGTGAATTTTTGGGTGGGTTAAAAACCCACCCCTACATCGCCCTTCGTAGGGGCTGGTTTATAACCCGCCCTTCCATCTCGTTCCCATGCTCCAGCGTGGGAATGCGTACCACTGGTGGGTTAAGAACCCACCCTACTAACAGCTATTTTCAAGATAAACCCTCATGCGCCTTCGGCGCACCACCAAGCGTGAAAATAGTCTCAAGGGCGGCCGCAAGGGCCGCCTCTACAATATTGGATATTTATTTGTAGGGACAGACCTTGCGTCTGCCCTTCCATCTCGTTCCCATGCTCCAGCGTGGGAATGCGTACCACTGGTGGGTTATGAACCCACCCTACTAACAGCTATTTTCAAGATAAACCCTCATGCGCCTGCGGCGCACCACCAAGCATGAAAATCGGATTACTGGCAGGCGGGGACGCCTGCCAGCACAGTTCCTGGTGGTGTCATGCGTCCCCGCATGACACTAAGGTATTGTTATTATTATATATGATATCTACTTCAGAGAGTCGAC
>JADHWD010000090.1 GCA_016783645.1 bacterium | reverse complement strand
CCGACTTAATGGACAAAATCGTCTCCCTCTGCAAGCGCAGAGGTATAATCTTTCAATCTTCCGAAATATACGGCGGCTTGAATTCCTGCTGGGACTATGGGCCTTTGGGAATAGAACTGAAGAATTCCATCCGCAATTTCTGGTGGCGGGAGATGACTCAGCTGCATCCCAATATTGTGGGATTGGACGCTTCGATCCTGATGCATCCGCGGGTGTGGGAGGCTTCCGGGCATATCGAGGGCTTCACTGACCCTTTAGTGGACTGCAAGAACTGCAAGCGCCGTTTCCGGGAGGACGACCTGCCGGAAGAAAATCTTAGAAGCCGAAAATGCCCCGAATGTGCCGGTGAATTGACCGACTCCCGCAGGTTCAATCTCATGTTCAAGACCTTCATGGGACCGGTGGAGGACACCGCATCGGTGGTGTATCTTCGCCCGGAGACCGCGCAGGGGATATTTGTCAATTACTTGACGGTTCAGAAGGCTTCCCGCTTGAAGCTTCCCTTCGGCATCGCTCAGACCGGCAAGGCTTTCCGCAACGAAATCACCCCGGGCAATTTCATCTTCCGCACCCGGGAATTTGAGCAGATGGAGATGCAGTTCTTCGTCCACCCTTCGGAAGTTGATCAATGGTTCAAGCATTGGGTGCAGGATAGACTCGATTATTATGTGAGGCTGGGGATCAGGCGGGAGAAACTGCGCCTGCGGGAACATGGGCTTAAGGATTTGGCGCACTATGCGGCGGCGGCGGTGGATATCGAATACCAATTCCCCTGGGGATGGGGCGAACTGGAAGGCGTCCATAACCGCACCAATTACGATTTAAAACGGCATCAGGAGTATTCCGGGCAGAACATGACCTATTTCGATGAAACGGCCCGGGAGCGATTTTTACCGTACATTGTTGAAACTTCCGCCGGATTGAACCGGACCATGCTGGTAGTTCTGCTGGACGCTTACGCCGAAGAGGAAGTGGCGGGTGAAAACCGGGTGTTATTGAAAATATCACCCCATATCGCGCCTATGCAGGCGGGGATTTTCCCTTTAGTGAATAAAAGCGGACTGCCGGAGATAGCGCAGGAAATCGAAAAAGATTTGAGACCCTATTTCCGCGTGTTTTACGACCGGAAAGGCGCTATCGGCCGCCGTTACCGGCGGCAGGATGAAGTGGGCACACCCTACTGTATCACCGTCGATTTCCAGACATTAGAGGATAAAACAGTTACACTGCGCGAAAGGGATTCCCTGGAGCAGGATCGTTATCCAATCGAGCGGTTGCGGGAAGTGATTTGGGATAAAATAAATAAGTGGTAAAATCGATATTTGATATTTGATATGTGATTTATTCCGTTCACTGTTTACTGTTCACCGTTCACTATCGAATGTCGACTGTCAACCGTCGACTGTTTTTCAGTTAAATATTAGCATCAGATAATCCGCAGCTGTAATTTGATTTATTAATATATTTATATTATATTAACAGATTAGTTTTATCTCTTCTTAGAAAGGTTTGGAACATGTATTGTTACGCGGATATAAAGGGATTTCAATTCCGGGTAGAGCCGGGCGGCAGGATAAAAGTGCCGACTCTTAATCATGAAGTCGGAAGTAAATTTGAAATTGCAGATGTTAAAGCGTATTTCGATGATAATAACGCCTTGTTCGGTTCAGACTGCTCGGCTTACAAAGCCAAGGCGACAGTGTTAGAACATGGCAAAGCGGATAAGATAATAGTTTTCCATAAGAAACGCCGTAAAGGCTTCAAGCGGCTTAGAGGACACCGCCAGGGATATACTTTGATTCAGATCGATGAAATAACTACAGCTCAGGAGGGTTAAAGATGGCTCATAAGAAAGGTGTAGGCTCGTCGCGCAACGGGCGCGATTCCAAGCCTAAAATGCTGGGCGTCAAGCGCAGTTCCGGCAGTTTTATTCAAGCGGGAACTATAATCGCCCGCCAAAGAGGGACTCATTACCATCCCGGTAAAAATGTCGGCATCGGCAGGGATCATACGCTTTTCGCCAAATCTGACGGCGTGGTCAATTTCGGTCTGCGCGGCGGAAAGAAAATCGTCTCTATCATCCCGCAAGCGGAATAATGATCGAATTCTCGATTCTCGATTCTCGATTCTTGATTTTTGATTTGAGAGCTATTTTTCGATAATTATCCTTTTACCGTTTTTTTTTCACACTTTCACACTTTCAGACTTTTACACTTATTAAATAAATCAGCCTGAAAAATACAGGTATTAACTCACACTCATTACTGAGGACTGTATCATGTTGAACAAGATAGGATTAGTTGGAGGGGGAAACATCGGCGGAGTATTATTCGCTGAGATCGTGAAGCGTCGATTAGCTAAGCGCATCGGTTTGATCGATGTCAAACCGCCGGATTTGGCGAAAGGCAAAGCTCTGGATATCGCTGAGGGTTCGCCTACTATCGGCGTCGATTTCGAATATGACGCTGGTAAGGAATATGATGTGCTGGAAGGCTGTGATATGGTGATAAACACCGCCGGCGTTCCCCGCACAAAACGCCCTGACGGCACTATTCCTTCACGCGAAGAACTTCTTACCACCAATTTGAAGATCACCAAAGCCGTGGCTGAAGGCATCTCCAAATACTGTCCCAACGCCATCATCATTTCTATCGCTAATCCGCTGGACGCTATCGTCTACACCCTTTACAAGGCATTGAATCCACCCAAGCACAAGCTGATGGGCATGGCCGGCCAATTGGACAGCGGCCGTTACCGCTATTTTGTGGCTAAAGAGGCTGGGGTTTCGGTGGAGAATGTTGAAGCATTAGTATTAGGCGGTCATGGCGATGATATGGTGCCGGTGCGCAGCGCCTGCAGAATCGGCGGTATGCCGGTGGAAAAATTCATCTCCGCTGAAAAGCTGGAAGCTATTGAAACCCGCACCCGTAAAGCCGGCGGCGAAGTCGTAGGGCTTCTGGGTTCAGGTTCCGCATTCGTATCACCCGCCTGGGCCGCGCTGGAGATGGCGGAAGCTATAATCTTCGACAAAAAGAAGATCATCGCCACCTGCGCCCTGTTAGAAGGCGAATACGGCGTCAATGGTCTGTTCGTCGGCGTGCCCGCTATTTTAGGCAAAAACGGCATAGAAAAAATCATCGAAGCCGATTTAACTGGCGCTGAAAAAGAAGCTCTGAAGAAATCGGTCACCGGTGTGCGTAAAACCTGCGATGAAGTCGATGAAATGTTGAAAAATCTCTGATTTTCAATAGAATTTCCAATTCGCATGAACAAGCCGGGGAAATCACCCCGGCTTTTTTTATATTTAATCTGAAAATAGGGTTTAGGGGCTGGGGTTTAGGATTTAATTCACTGTGGTGTCGACTCTCCGCAGTCGACACCATGCATAATATAAACAATACCTTAGTGTCATGCGGGGACGCATGACACCACTCAAATATCCTGTATGTAGGGGCAGCCCTCGCGGCCGCCCTTCCCCGAAGGGGAAAAACATGAATAGCCGTAGGTGAAACCTACGGAAGTAGAATATTAATCCTGATGACCCTGAAAGAGTCAAACTATTTTCATGCTAAGTTGTCAGCCGTACGGCTGATGTGACCTCCCGCAAAATCGGAATAATAATCCAGTATTTTATTGCTGGGAAATAATGCAGGGTGGTTTTTTTTATCCGCCCTTCCCTCTCGTTCCCTCGCTCCAGCGCGGGATGCATACGAATATTCATAACGAATTGAACGAATTAGAGAACTGAATTCTGTATCCAAGTTGACTGGATTCCCGCCTGCGCAGGAATGGCAATTTTTTCTTCACTCTTTACCCATTTAAAAGCAATGAAAAAGGAATTGATATGATAAAAATCGTATCAAACTGGCAAGGCGGAATGAAATTCACTTCCATCGATGAACGGGGACATGAAACAGTGATAGATTCAGGACCTGAAGGGGTTGAAACAGCCGGTTCCACACCCATGCAGTTGTTTCTGGCGTCTTTAGCATCCTGCGGAGCGATGGACATAGTGAACATTCTAAATAAAAGGCGTCTGAAAATCGAATCATTCAGGGTGGAAATCGATGGAGTGCGGGCGGATAAAGTCCCTAAAATATACACGGATATCGCTATTAGGTATCATATATCGGGTGAAAGGATAAATCAGCGGGAGATGGATCGAGCGGTGAATCTTTCCAGCGAAAAATTATGTTCGGTCAAGGCGATGATGAAGGAAGATATCCGAATCAAGATTGATTACTTCATTGAATAATTATTTTCTATTAAAAATCTTTTCAATAGATTTCGACAGTCTGTCGAGCGAGAAGGGTTTTTCAATATAATCATCGGCGCCGGCTACCTGTAATTTATCGGCGGTTTTAACAGCTCCGTAAGCTGTGATCACGATGACCGGCAGATTGGGGAATTTATCATTTATTCTTCTTAATAGTTCCCTGCCGTCCATCTCCGGCATATTAATATCGGTTATGACTAAGTCCGGATTGACGCCGCTGTTGAGCATTTTCCAAGCTACGGCTCCGTTTTCAGCCGTCAATCCCTTATAACCAAAAAATTCCAGCGCGGCAAGCAGCATTTCCCGCAGGTCTTTCTCGTCATCGACTATCAATATTTCGTAAGCTTTATCTTTCATGGTCTCTTTTTTCTTCTTTTTTCTCTTCATCCTCCAATAATCCATTCACCACATTCAATATCGTCATTGCGTTTCTCTTAATCGCTTCACACAATTTCTCCAACTCGGGATTATCACAGTAATTATATTTTTTCTTGCACAATTCCAGATATCCGAATATCACATTTATCGGATCTCTAATCGACCGCTGAACCTGCTTGACAGAATTACGAAGTTTCATCAAACGGCGTTCCTCTTCTAATTTCTGCCGCTCCATCCGCCGGCGGCAGTTCCTCTCCACTGCAAAAATCAAATCCGAAGGACTCATGGGTTTACGCAGGTAATCATCAGCCCCGGACTTCAATGCCTCTATAGCGCGCTCCTCCGAGGAATATGCGGTCACTAATATCACACCTAAATCCGAATTGCCCTTCTTCAGTGTTTTGGTCAACTGCAGAGAGTCGTTGTGGGGCAGAACGATATCCAATAAGAGCACATCTATGCCTTTTTCGGAAATAATATCAGATATGCCGTTTCCGGAAGTGAGCGAATAAATTTCATACTTATCTTCGAGAGCAGATTTCATGAAACTGATACTTCCGGGATCATCGTCAACTATCAGCACTTTAATCAAGCGCTCCGTGTTAACATTCTCTGATTTCATAATGAAATCCTTATTTACTTTGAAAATAGATTCGAGTTAAGAGTTGCGAGTTTCGAGTCAAAGTCTCAAGTCTAGTCAGTCTGTCCGACAATTAGTCATTCTGAACGAAGTGAAGAATCGCATCCAATTTATGTCATTAAATAACAATGGATTCCGGATACGCCTTCGGCGTTCCGGAATGACAATATGGTATTTTCGGACAGACTGTCGTGTCTCATATCGCAAGAAGCTGTTCTGGCAGGTCTTGTCCGCTGTACAGCGGATTTGAAACCTATTGGGAATAAATATTTCCACTTTCGCCCTTGAAATTATTTTCCTGCTTCGTTGTGCGCCGCCAGCGTATGAGGGTTAGTCTGTTCAAAAGTACCGGATTAAAGTCCGGCCTCCTATTCTTTTTCGGAAGCAGCCGCTATTTCAATTGTCAATTGATATAAAAACCGCAGTCCGGTATAATAATCTTCAATCTTCAACCTCTCATCGGGCCCGTGCATTCTGCCGGAATCTTCGCTCGATAACGGGAAGGGGAGTAATCCGTAAGTCGGTATTCCGGCTTTGCGCAATTTGCCGCTGTCAGTGGAACCGGTGGATATTGACGGCAAACACAACGCGTTCGGCCAAAACCTGCTGACGGTTTCCCTTATCGCTAAGTACAAGTCCGATGTGGTCGGTGAAGTCGGCATCTGCGGTTCCCGCCGCCGGATGTAATCTAATTGCAATATTGAATCTTCATTGATGATTTCCCGCAGATATTGAAAAAAAACCTCCGGGTCAGAATCCGGCAGTAACCTGCAGTTAATCACCGCCTCCGCTTTCTCAGGCAGGATATTGTTCTTTACCGAAGCTTGTAACATAGTGGGGATGAATGTGTCTTTGGTCATAGCGTTATAGCGGCGGATGCTGGTAGTCACTTCATCCCGGACAGGATCATATCGGATGTTTGGCTCAAAAGGCGCTAATCCGGCGAAGAATTCTCTAGCCGGCGGGATCAAATGTCCCGGCATCTCCGCCTCTTCCAGCGCTTTCAACGCCCCCGCCAGCCGGTAGACGGCATTATATTCATTCGGCACCGATGAATGTCCGGGATGACCGGAGGCGGTTAGACGAGCGTTATAAGTCACTTTTTCGTTTGTGGCGATTCCGGCGTACTGCACCGTATCAGAGTTCATATAAATCCGCCCTCCTTCGTTGAGAGCGAAATCGGCTTTCAATTTATCCGGATGCCGCCTCAGCATCCATTGTATCCCCTTCCCCCCGCCAGCCTCTTCATCAGCGGTGACTAACAAGATAACATCCCCGGAGAGCGGGATTTTTTCTCGTTTCAGCATAATAAGGACAGCCGCGCCCAGAGCGAGCATCCCCTTATCATCCATAGCTCCCCGCCCATAAATATAACCATCATCGATCACAGCTTCAAACGGTGGATAATTCCATTTCTGCCCTTCAACGCTGACTACATCCGCATGTGCCGCTATCATGAAAGCGCCCTGACTGCCGTCACCTTTACAGCGCGCAATTAGATTGGCGCGGTTTAAATCGCTTTTGAATATTTCACAATGAACACCCTCTTTTTTTAACCTCCTGCTTAAATATTTCATCAAGGGCAGTTCGTTTCCCGGAGGATTAGTGGTATCAAAACGAATCAAATGGGAGAGAATATCCAATGAAAGATTTTGGTAATCTACCCAATCAGGCTCATCCGCCTGCGATGGAATAATCACAGCGAGAAGCAGTGTCACCGCTAAACAGACAGCCGGACAGATGTAAAATCCTCCCATTTGGTTCTTCAAATCCGTAGTTGAAACCTCGAAACCAGATGTGATAAATTCAACATATCAAAAACTTATAATATAATATTTTTTTGCGGAAATAACAAATTAAACTCTCATTCGCCTGCGGCGCGCTGCAGAGCATGAAAATAGTCTAAAGGGCGACCGCAAGGGTCGCCTCTACATTATCGATTTTGTTCCCGTCAGGTTTCAAACGCAGAGTAACCTGACGGGTAGAGTAATGTTAAGAACGGTTAAATCCGCCGGGTTACGCCCTAAAACGGGCTTGAAACCCGGCGGGAACGGATTATTTTGGGTGGGTTAAGAACCCACCCTACAGTTATTTTCAGAAAAATATTGACATTATGAGAAAATATCAGTATATTATTCACACTATGAACGATTATTACGGTATAAACAGCCCTCACATCGAGCAGGGTATCCGTCAGCTTCAAAAAGTGACAGAAGAGTTGAGTGAACTGTATATACGGATTCAGTATAATCGTTCTAACCGTTTAGGTCTTACCGCCGCCGAAGCCAAATGTCTGCTCTGTTTCAACCGTGAAAAATATTTAACGGTCAAAGGCATATCCGGCTGTCTGAATTTGGTAAAAAGCCGCATTAGCCGCCTAATCGACGGGTTAGAGAATAAAATGCTGGTTCAGCGGACGCCTGATCCTAATGACAAACGCATCTGCCTTATATCATTGACTGTGAAAGGTGAAAGAGTACTGCATGATCTGCAAAAATGCTGTTATGAAAATTTCGCCCGTATTTTGAAAGATATTCCGCCTGAACGCTGGAACATTGTGATGAATTCTCTGAGAGAATTCCGCGCCGCTCTGCAAAATGAGATGACCGGTATGGAACTTATCAGAGAATCTTGAGTATCAATCGATAGTTGACAATAGCAACGACTATGAATAAAATAACTAAAAAGAAGACTAATATGGATTTTATCTTGATTATAACGGTCATCGCCGCATGGATTATCCTGCAGGCAGTCATTCTGCCTAAAATGGGAATTTCCACATGACTGTCGAAATCGTGTTCCCTTGAGGATCAGGGGAATCAGAATTCGCAGGAAATAGTAAAAGAAAAGAATTAATAATATATCATACAGAGGAAGTTAATGCCGATATACGAATACATCTGCAGGGACTGCGGCTCCGAATTTGAAGAATTGACGCTTTCGGCGGAGGAAAAACCCGATTGCCCCGCCTGCGGCAGTGATTCGGTAGACAAGAAATTGTCCGCTTTCGCTTCATGTTCCATCGGCGGTAATTTCAACGCCGGTTCTTCTCAAGCAAACTGCGGAACCAAAGGCTTCACATGAGCTTAATTCCCGGACAGCCGGAGGTTGTCCGCTTTGCTGAATTAAAACCGTAGTGATTAGCGCTGCGGTTTTTTATTTTGCACTAGCTTGCAAGCCTACAAGTTCTCAAGTGTGCAAGTATTGCTCGATTTATGAGAAACCGGCTTGCCGCAAAATCCCATCCACTAAATTCTTATCATTTTCCTGAAAATGCTTCGCCCCTACACATACAGACTTACCCTTTGAGGATTTTTGAAAGTAACTCATTTTACACCTATTTAAAACTGTGGATATAAATTTGATTTTGCTATAGGTAATTAGTAACTTTAAATTTTATATCAGAATCAATAAATAGTTCTTTTTGAAACTAATCATTCTTTCCGGGTTACGCTTCATTGAGACCCGGCGGGGATGTAAAATTTTGATAGCTGGTTGTCGGCTTCCGGATAATATTTATAGTGTTAATAACAATTTAGTGAATATCCAATCTCTTGAATAAATCTTTATTTTATATAGGAATAACTGTAAGTTTTTTACTCCAGTTGACCTGCGTTGAATTAATCGCTTTAAGGGGATACCGCCCTGATTTCATCCTGATTTTCATTCTGCTGTATTTCATCGGCTCCGGCAAAATAAAACCGATGCTCGCCGGATTTTTCATCGGTTTGATTCAGGATTTGATCGGCGGCGGTTTCATCGGTTTGAACGCTGTTTCCAAGACCACCGCCGGATTCATTCTCGGTCTGCTATTCCCCGAAAAACCGCCGGATACAAAAGGGGTTTTCTATTCCAGCTTAATCCTCTGTATCTTCACTCACGATCTGCTCTATCATTATATATTTAGCAGAGGCGGATATGAAGGCTTCCTCATGTTCTTATGGAAACAGGTTTTACCCTTCTCACTTTATAATTTCTTCATCTGTGTTCTGATATCACTTCTTCCAAGTTTCAAACTTGATTATAAGAGCTGATGGAAATCAGACTAATAATATTACGCATCGCTTTCGGACTGATATTTCTTCTTCTAATTGTCCGGCTGGGATATTTGCAGTTACACCAAAGCGGCCGATATATCATGCAGGCTGATAAGAACCGGGTCAAGATTGTGGAGGAGGATCCGGTCCGAGGTCTTATCCTTGACCGGCGCGGCAGAATATTAGTCGAGAACCGCCCCTGCTATACTATCGTAGGTAATACTTCGCATTTGAACCGCGACCGGACTTCGCTGGAATTACTACAGTCAATATCCGGCGGCAATGAGATTTCACAGTGGGAAACCGTCTTGGAAAAAGCGAAGGGCAGTCTCCGTGAAGTCAGATTAAAGAGGGATGTGGATTTTGCGCTTATAGCGGCAGTGGAAGAACGCAGATTGTCTTTGACCGGTATTGAGATAAAAGTCGAAGCCAAACGGTTCTACCCCGTGAAAACCGCTTCCCATCTGCTTGGTTATTTGGGCGAAATAACTCAAACGGAATTATCCGCTTACCAGGATTTTAAAGCCGGCGATATTGTCGGCAAGCAGGGGATAGAGAAGGCTTACAATAATTTTCTATGGGGCGCAAGAGGCTACCATTTTGAAGAAGTGGACGCTTATGGTAATCCGGTCCGCATCATCGGCGGGATGAAATCGGTTCAACCGGCGAACGGCGCGGATATTTATCTCACAATCGACCTTGACCTGCAGTTATTAGCCGAACAGCTATTGGAGGGAAAAAGCGGAGCGGTAGTAGCGGTCGATCCCGCTAACGGCGGTGTGCTGGCGATGGCTTCTTCTCCGCGCTATGATCCTGAAGTTTTCGCCGGAGTCCTGGAATCATCCGATTGGAAAGCCCTGATAGAGGATCCCGATAAACCTTTATTAGACCGCACCATGCAGGGTGTCTACCCGCCCGGTTCTTTATTGAAAATGGCGGTGCTGGCAGGCGGGCTGGAAGAAAATTTAGTCGATATTAACACGCAGGTTCATTGCCCGGGCTTTAAACAATTGGGACGGCGTACATTCAAATGCTGGCGGGAAGGCGGTCATGGTAAGATAAAAACACTGCAGGCGCTGGAACAATCCTGCGATGTCTATTTTTACGAATTGAGTTTAAAAATGGGAATCAATAAAATGGCGGAGTACATACGAAAATTCGGATTAGGACAGATTACCGGAATCGATATAGAAGGCGAATCATCTGGATTAGTCCCCGATTCCGCCTATATGAACCGCCGCTACGGACCCGGTCAATGGACCCGCGGACATCTGCTCAATATCGCTATAGGGCAGGGTGAAATGCTGGCGACGCCCCTGCAGATGGCGGTCTATTGCGCCGCGCTCGCCAATAGAGGTCTAATCCCGCAGCCCCACCTGCTGAAAGGTGTGCTTTACCATAATCCCCACTTCTGGGAACCATATCAGCCGGAATTTAAAAAGATTGAAGGCGTTTCACCGGAAACATTCGAGCTATTACTGCAGGGAATGCATCTCGTAGTCAAGGGTGATAGAGGCACCGCCCATTGGCTCAATGACCCCAAAATCGATGCGGCGGGTAAGACCGGCACCGCTCAGAATCCTCACGGAGAAGATCATGCATGGTTCATCGGATTCGCCCCCTTCGATAATCCGGTTATCGCAGTCTGCGTCATAGTTGAACATGGCGAACATGGTTCCACCGCCGCCGCTCCCATCGTATTTGAAATCATTCGTAAACACCTGCTTGAAGAATATATTCAAAGCGCTGAAAAAACAACTAAACCTCTGGGTTGATGGGCCAAAAATATTCCAAGACTAAAAGATCCCCGGATTACTTCCTGATCGTCCTGTTTGTATTCCTTATCGTTGCGGGGTTGATGACTATTAACAGCGCCGTCGGCGACTATGATGCGGAGCATTCGGATTATTTCAACCGGCAGTTGCTTTGGGCCGCATTAAGCGCCGCCGTTTTCATCACCGCTATGCTGCTTCCGCCCAAATTCTATTTCGCCGTCGCCTATATCTTATATGCGGTTTCGCTGGCGTTACTGATATTCATCCTCGCTGTCAACCGAGGTCCTGAACCGGCGAGATGGTTCAATCTCGGATTCATAAACTTTCAACCCTCCGAAATAGCTAAACTATGCACTATTATCGCTCTGTCAAG
>JADHWD010000089.1 GCA_016783645.1 bacterium | reverse complement strand
ATAATAGGATTTCATCGAAGATTGAATAAATTCAATGTTTTCATCTCCTTCATCCCTTTCATCCCTGTAAATTTTAATAATTGGAAATGTCACTGTAAGAGATGAACTCTTACATCGAATGAGTAAGTATCTAAAATCTAAAATCGCAGCCTATTGTATCTCCACCACCTGCACTTCGCCGAATCCGGCTAACTGGTCGTAGATTTCGTCTTTATTGCCCACCACCACAATCGCCAGGTTGTCAGGGTCGAGATATTTTTCCGCCGCCTGCCGTACTTGTTCAACCGTGACCGCCTGCACTTTATCGCGGTAAGTTTCGATATAGTCGTCGCCCAATTCGTATAATTCCACCGCCATCACCTGCTCGGCGATTTGAGCGGGGGTTTCAAATCTCATGGGATAAGAACCGGTGCGGTATGACTGGGCGTCCCTTAGTTCTTCGACCATTACATCATCAGCCTTCATGCGGTGCATCTGAGCGAGTATTTCAGTAATAGCATCCTTCACCGATTCGTTCTTGGTGAAAGTGCTGATTTCAAAAGCGCCGGGTTCCAAATGCATTTCAAAGTTCGAATAAATCGAATAGGTCAATCCCATTTCCGACCGCACGGTTTTCATCAGTCTGGAGGAGAATCCGCCGCCGCCGTAAATATAGTTCATCAGAATAATGGGGAAGACATCGGGATTAGAGCGCGCCACTCCGAAGCGCCCCATCCTTATTTGTGATTGCGTGGCGTCCGGTTTATTGACTAAAAGAATTTTATAACCTTCTATATCGGTCAATTCCGGGAGAGTTTCTTTGGTAATACCGCTCTCTTTCCAATCTCCGAACTTCGCTTCAACCGCCTTGAAAACCTCCGCCGGTTCCACATCTCCCGCCGCTACTATCATCGAATTGCCGGGAATATAATGTGATTCATAAAATTTGACAATTTCATCACGAGTGATCGCCGCTATAGTTTCGTCAGTTCCGCCTGAAGGGAAACCGAAGGGATGTTCGCCGAAGAGGAAAGAAGCGAAATTTTCATCCGCCAGATTACCGGGATCGTCCAGGTTCATCTTATAGGAAGAGATTGACTGCAGGCACAGGCGTTCAATTTCATCTTCTTTGAACACCGGATGCAGGACGATATCGCTCATAAGATCCAATCCGATGTCGAAATACCGTTTCAACACCTGGCAGGTCACATAAGTCCGGTCCCAGCTTGAACCAGCGCTTAAATCGCCGCCGATGAAATCGATCTCTTCGGCGATTTCGGTGGCGCTACGGGTTTCCGTCCCCTTGCGCAGGAGCGAAGCGGTGAAGGAAGCGAGCCCGGCTTTGCCTAACGGGTCGTTTAAAGAACCGCTCTTTATCATCAGCTCGAAAGCCGCTACCGGCAATTCATTATGCGGAATTACAATTATCTTCAGACCATTATCCAACACTTTGGTCTGTATATCAGGCAGGATGACCGGGGTCAATTCCTCCGATGCCGGCGGAGTGTAAGCGGGGATTATATCGGGTTCTACGATAGGCTCCGGCTCAATTAACTCCCGGTGTCCTAAGCAGGAGACCAGCAGGAACAGGAGGGGCAGTATGATGAGAGTTTTGTATTTCATTTTAAATATTTCCGATTTATTGGATTATGACAAATGATTTTTGTATTGAGTCCTTAAGGCATTATTAATTAACCACAAAGGACACAAAGGAGGCACGAAGTTCACAAAGGTTTTAATTTTTTCAAGAAATCCCCCTTAATCCCCCTTTTTCAAAGGGGGAAATGTTTCACCCCCCTTTCGTAAAGGGGGGGAGGGGGGATTTTTTAGACTTTTTCATGATGATCCTATTACCTGAATAAACTGGATAACCGATATAATTATAATCCCCTTTAATCTCTATTAGCGCTTAAATAAGAGGGGTTGCGTATTCTTGCAGGGGCGAAGCATTTTTGTAAGATTTTTAAAATAACAAAATTAGTAGATAAAATGCTTCGCCCCTACAACAAGACCTGCTTGAATGGTAATCTTTATATTCACCGTTCACTGTCAACTGTATACAAAAAATCAACCTTTTATAGGAACTAAAATGGCGGATGTGCGGTTGCTCGGCTTCAGATATTGCCCAGCCACCCGCATCACATCTTCCGCGGTGACATCGCGGTAATATTGATCGGCTTCAAACAACATTCGGTAATCTCCGGCGCGGACTTCGTAATCGCCTAATTGTAAGCCTTTGTACATGTTAGTCTGCAGTCTGAATATGAAATCGGCTTCCAGCTGGTTCTTGGCTTTCTGCAACTCCCTTTCGCTGACCGGTTCGTTAGTGAAGCGGTCGATTTCGGCGAACAGCATCTCTTTGGCTTCATCCATAGTGCGCCCGGTGTTCACCCCCAACCACAAAAAGAATAGACCCGGGTCCTCACAATCGTCCACCATCCCCCCGGCGAATATCGCTAATTGTTCTTGATAGACCAACTTCTGATACAGCCGGGAACTCTGTCCGTCGGACATGATTTTCTGCAGCACCTGCAAGGGATAAATATCGGGATGACCGATGGGAGGGATATGATAACCCGCCATCAATACCGGAAGCCGGGCTTCCCGTTCGACATAGACAATCCGTTCACCGCCTTGTTCCGGTTCAGCGGTAACTATTTCAGAGGGTTTTTCCTGAGCAGGGATCGCTCCGAAATATTTATCGATCACCGCCACAGCTTCTTCGGTATTAAAATCACCGGTCAAAACGATGATAACATTATTGGGAGCGTAATAGAGCCGGTGGTATTCTTTGCAATCTTCTAATGTGATTGCGTCGATATCGGACATCCATCCCAAGACGGGCCATCCATAGGGATGAGCGGTGAATGCAGTGGCTATGAGCTGCTCAAACAGCTTGCCGAAATTGTCATTGTCGGTGCGGTAACGCCGCTCTTCTTTGACCACTTCCCGTTCGGAAGCGAGGGTTTCCGGGATCAGCGCCAGGTTCGCTAAACGCTCCGCCTCCAATGATACCACTAATTCCAGTTTGTCGCTGACGATATTTTCAAAGTACACCGTCACATCATTAGTGGTGAAGGCGTTCAACACACCTCCATGCTTCTTCACCAAGTTGGCATGCTCCTCCGGTCCGTATTTCTTCGAACCCTTGAACATCATGTGCTCAAACAGGTGGGAGATGCCGGTTATTCCGGGATATTCATTGCGGGAACCGGTATGCACCCACATCTGGAAGGAGACCACGGGAGCGCTGTGATCTTCCAGCGTCAATATTTTCAATCCGTTGGACAGAAAATGACTCTCAACTCCGTAATTTTCAATTTCACTTCCGGTTTCGGCGGACACCGATAAAGTGAACGCTAATAATACCGGAAGCGAAATCCACAGAATCTGATTCAATGTTTTCATTGCCTATATCTCTTTTTATTAGAGTCAGATGATTTTTTTACCACAGCAGCGCCGCGGCGATCACACAGCCGATTCTGATTACCCGGTGTTCGATTGAGCGTGAGAATAATTCTCCGATTTCAAATCCCCGCAGTTTCATCCCTTCCCGCGCCATTTTTCGAACAATCTCCTCGCTCTCTTCTTTATGCCCCCGGGCGGAGTACTCCATTATCAATCCATGTTTGGAGCGATCCCGGGGCAGGGCGACCGCCACAGCGGCGGCGATCAGTTCATCCGGAGTGACCGAATGGATACTCCCGAATGCGGCCGGCACCACCGAACCCGCCGAAGGTCCTAACTCCAGCATAATCTCGACATTCGGCGGCACCACGCTGGTCACCCTCACCAGGTTATAATGACCGATACCGGCATCAATGAGCGCTCCGTCGAAGGCGTTCAGCGAAGTGATGCCTTCGGCGCTGCCTGCGGCGATGTATAAATGTTTGGGAGGTTCTATTTCCATAAAATTAATTCTTGCTGATTGTATTAAGACCCATATTCTCCGGATTAATCATCATACATTGTGTGATTTTTTCATCCGGCGTGGTATCGGGCGGCTGAGAACCTGTGCGCTGATATTGAATGCAGGATGTCAGTCAACCCTTTTTCAAAGACTTATGATGCAGTTCGCCGCTTCGGGGTTTCACTATACCTCGGCGCATTTCTATAAGCGAAGATGAACCAGCCTTGAATTTTTTCTCCAGATAATCGAAGGCGATTTCCGGATTGATCTCTTCACCGCAGGTGAAGAGGTCTAATGCGGCGTAGCCGTATTCGGGCCAAGTGTGAATCGCTAAATGGGATTCGGCGATGACAACTACTCCGCTGATTCCGTGGGGATTAAATTGGTGAAACACATTTTGCACAACCGTTGCGCCGCAGCGGACCGCGGCTTCCTGCATCTCACGCCTGATGAACTCAACATCATTCAGAATCGCAGAATCACAGTCGTACAGTTCCACCATAATCTGGCGGCCTAAAGATTTCAATAAAGTTTCCTCCAAAAAATAGCATAAAATACCCTGATTGTTGAACACTACGGCTCTCCAGGAGCCCCTATTTAAAAAGAAGAAATCCCATCTCATTTATTGAAAAGCCTCGAAAGGCGGGGTTACATATTCTTTTAAGGGTGAAGCATTTTAATAAGTGATTAATATTTATATTGTTAGCTTAAAATGCTTCGCCCCTGCATCAAAGCCTTTTCTCTCGTTCCCACGCTCCAGCGTGGGAATGAATATCAAAGTCTAAGTGTACTGTCATCTAATATTATAATGAGCGACAATAATTTTAGGTATTTGTGCGACCCCTTTAGGGTCGAACCGTTTCGTTTAATTTATACCGTAGGTTTCACCTACCGCTATTCACATGCGACCCTTTCAGGGTCGAATACTAAGACATATGTTCATGTAAAAATCGGTCTCTAAAGAACAATTATTATTGTCGTTTATTATAGTTACAGATAATTTACTTATTAAGAGAGATTGCTTCAAGGTTTTCAGCCTTTCGCAATGACGCTGTAGAGAGTCTTTCAGAATTAAGCTATCGTGTCAGTACCTTTAGGCGCTTACCGCTGCGACATCGACAAAAAATTGTCGATATTTTCAGAATATTTTTTTCTTTTCGAACCGCTGATAAAAACTGATTTACGCTGATTCCGCTGATTATAATATCAGTGTCATCATTTTTTTATCAGCGTCATCTGCGGTTCAAAAAAATTTCAACTGCGCAGCCTCCTCTTCCGGGCGCAGTCCCGGACTAGGCGTAGTACCTTAATTCTGATTTTCTTGCTTTTTCTGGCAGAAAATGGTTTTGAATAACGAATATCGAACAAGGAATGTCAAAATATTCACAACAGCGAGGATTTCGTAATTCGATATTCCTTGTTCAATATTCCTTTTTAGTTCCGGCTCGTCCGGGTTAGGGATTAGGTGTATTGACTTTAAAGAATAGTACTACAAAGCATCCAATTGTGTCATTGCGAAAGGGTGAAGTCCGCTATATAGCGGTCAGAAGCCTTGCGGCAATCTCTATTTATAATCAAACCAATGTCGAATTTCAATATATCTTAAATCAAAGATCTAAAGTCCAAAGCCTCAATCGACAAACTGCAAAGACAGGTTTCCGGGGAAATCTTCCAGCTCTTTTCGGCGGGAACCATCGCCGCGGAAGCGGATGCGGATTTCATTTTCGATAAAATCCTTCGATTCAACCGTCAAATCGATAAATTGTTCCTCCCATTCGGCGGCGCTGTCGATTTCGATAATCACTTCACCCTGAATCTGGGGTTGTTCAAGCATCCGGAACACAGCGTCTTTCAGATCTTCCAGTCCGATTCCTCGCAGGGCGCTGATGAAGACCGCTCTATTATAGCACTGACGGGCTTGAATCAAAGCGGATTCGCGGCGGACTAAATCCACTTTATTGAACACTACCAAGCAGGGAATATCGATAGCGTCCAGCTGTCGCAAAACTCCCCTCACCTGCTCCATTTGGTCAAGGTAATGGGGATGTGAAAGATCGACAATATGCAGTAACAAATCCGCTTTCATCACTTCTTCCAAAGTGCTGCGGAAGGAAGCGATTAAATGGTGCGGCAGTTTACGGATGAAACCCACGGTATCGGTGAATAACAGTTTCCGCCCCTTTTCATCCTGGAATCTCCTGACTGCAGGGTCTAAGGTGGCGAACAAACGATTTTCCACGAATACTTTAGAGCGGGTGAGCGCATTTAATAATGTCGATTTGCCGGAGTTGGTGTATCCCACTAAAGCGGCCATGGGCATTTCACTGCGGCGTTTGCGGCGGGTTTCCCGCCCTCTCTCAATGCGTTCCAATTCTTCCTTCAACCGGCCTATGCGTTTTCGGACTAATCTGCGGTCGGTTTCCAGCTGGGTTTCGCCGGGACCACGCACTCCGATGCCGCCGACTTGGCGTGATAAGTGTTCCCAATGTCCGGTTAAACGGGGGAGCATGTAGTTCAGCTGCGCCATTTCCACCGCTAATTTGGCTTCTTTAGTGCGGGCGCGGTTAGCGAATATATCAAGGATCAAACCTGAACGGTCGATTATTCTGCGTTCAATCTGACCTTCAAGATTGCGGGCTTGAGCGGGCGATAAATCATCGTCAAATATGATCAAATCCGCATTCAATTCTCCCGCCAGCTGTTTCAATTCCCCGCATTTGCCCTTACCGATATAATAAGCCGGATCAATGACCGCCCGCCGCTGATGCACTACTTCCACCACTTCAGCGCCGGCGGTCTCCGCTAATTGTCTAAGTTCAGATAGACGGTCATCGGTGAGCCAGGATTCTATCTTGCTGTGAGTGACTCCCACTAATATGGCTCGTTCTTTCTTTTCCGATAACTGGTGGACTTTATTCAAATAGGAGCTTCACCTCCTGAAATTCCGTTAATGATATGTGATTTTTGATTTTAGACTTTGGGCTTTACAGTCTGTCCGAGAATAGAAAAATTTAATAAAATGATGTGTCGCAGAGTCCCCGCACTCTGCGACAATCTCTTAAAATACAAAAATATACAACAGAGTGCAGGGACTCTGTTGCACATGTAATAAGCGGTTAAATCCGCCGATGAAACCGATTCCGGACAAGCCGGAATGACGGTGTTTTTGCCGCCGGTTATTGTTATATCTGGTGTCGACTGCGGAGAGTCGACACCACCCCTCAATAGGTTCAAGGGCGACCGCAAGGGTCGCCCCTACATTTACCGTTTACTGTTCACTGTCAACTGTCAACTGTCAACTGTTAACTGTTAACTCTTTTCATCTCATCATCCTCGCAAGCGCTGTCTCTAATAGCCGGAATGACGGTGTTTTTGCCGCCGGTTATTGTTATATCTGGTGTCGACTGCGGAGAGTCGACATCACCCCTCAATAGGTTCAAGGGCGACCGCAAGGGTCGCCCCTACATTTACCGTTTACTGTTCACTGTCAACTGTTAACTGTTAACTCTTTTCATCTCATCATCCTCGCAATCGCTGTCTCTAATATCAGGAACAGCATCGCCGCCGCCAGCATCCATCTCCATAGTTCCACACCCATGCGGCTGGAAGTGATAAACGCCGCTAAGTCCACGCTTTCGTCCGGTGAGTTAATATATTCATCTAAACCTTCAGGCTGGATCAGCGGTGAACTCTCTACCGAGGGATTTACCGCGAATATCTGCGCTGTGTTATCATTAATCTGAAGCCGGTATAATCCGGGATGCCCGGTGTCTCCGTATTTCAGGAGGAGCGCCCGGGTGGAAACCGCCGGTAATATTTCCGATTGTGAACCATCCGGTAGAACTATGGAATACCGTCCTTCAGCTCTTTCGGTGATGTATTCGATAATTCCGCCGGCAGTATATTCTTCCACGCTTCCTTTCCCGCCGCTGGCGAGATAGACCGCGCAGCGGTAGATTAAAGGCGCGAAGATTCCCCGGCGTGAAATATCGCTCCAATCGGAGGTGAAACCGCTGGAAAACAGCAGTATCTTCCCGCCCTCTGAGTGAATCTCCCGCAGATAAGATTGAGCGCTGTTGAATTCAATCACGGAATAACCGGCGTTTTCATAGACGGCGCACCGTTTGTGAAACAGCGGTGATTCTACCGCGCGGTTTTCCAGAAAAACTCCTTCAAACAACGGGTGGTCAAAATCGACTTTATCCCAGCGGATTCCTTCGCTGGAAGTTACAACTTCGCCCAATCCCGGTGCGCCGATTTCATCCATCAAAACGCGGTTTAGGGACTGAATATCAGTTCTAATCGAAGGCGCAATCAGGAGTCCGCCGCCGCGGTTCAACACTTCTTTAAGCTTGCCTGTAAGATACGGCGAAATCCGCTCTATCCCCAGCAAGAATACGGCGTCAAATTCTGTCAATGAACTCATTTCATTGGGATCGGAAATTTTGACCGATTTAACCGGCAGATCATTTTTTGCCGAAGGCTGTAAGGCCAATTCCACTAACTTAATTTCTTGTGGATCTCCGATCAAAGCCGTCTTCGCTTCATCCATCGCCTTGAAGGAAAAATACCGGCGGTTGTCCGCCTGTAAAGCGTCTTCAGCTTCCAGCCGGCAGTATCCGCCGTTAACACCGCCGCTCTCCGGTATAATTTTGAAGCGGATAGTGGATTCACTATGAGGAGCGATATCGATATTTCCGTCAGCCGCCCGCTCTTCTCCTAAAAATACGCTTATGGGAATATCCATACGGTTTTCATCACTATAATTAGCGGCGGTGACACAGAGAGTGACAGGCGCTTGGGGCTGAATAATCTGCGTTTCGATTTCAGTCTTAACAATCGCTAAATTGGATAATTTCCCACTGCCGAATAAGACAGGAATCAGATTCACGCGTTCAGGCAGGCTGTCCAAATGCGCCAATTCCCGCTGGGGAATGAAAAAGGGAGAAAAGATATATAATTCCCGATTGGGCGCGCTGGAATTGGATAAGAATTCCCGTGCAATTTTCAAAGAACCCTGAAAGTCGAATCCGCCGCCGCTTTCTTCAATGGAGAAAATTTCCGCTCTGATTTTTCCCCCGCCGCCGGGAAAAGGTCCGCTTCCGATGATACCGGCGGGTTCAGCGCCGGTGATAAGCAGGATTTCATCACCCGGCTGGAATAATTCTAATATCGAAACCGCCGACATCTTCTCCTGCGAAATCAGACTGCCTCGGGAATCAACGGTTTGAGACGCGATAGAATTGTCGATTATAATCGCCGCGCTGGTGCGGGTATCACCGGCTAAAGCTGAAGCTGTATTCTTCAATGCGGGTCTGGCGAAGGCTAATACTACCGCCAGCACTGCCAATATCCTCAGGGCGAGTAGTATCCATTGAGTGATGCTTAACCGTTTGAGTCTCTTCTGTTCCAGCCGTTTTAAAAACCGCAGGGTGCTGAAATCCATCTCACGCCGTCTGGGGCGGCTGAACAGGTGTATCAATATCGGAATACCCGCCGCCATCGCCGCCGCTAATAATCCCGCATTGAGGAAAATCAATCCGAAATCCCTTCAAAGAGTATTATCTCTACTAAATCCACGATGATATGTCCGGCGGTGATATGCCCTTCCTGAATCAGACGGGTGTCATCGGCCGGTATATGGAGGGCGATATTCATCAAAGGCGCGATGATTCCGGGATTCCTGCCGAAAAAACCGATGCATTTCAGAGATTTCGCTATTGCGGTTTCAGCGGCTTCAAGCACATTTTTGGAATTGCCGGAGGTGGAGATGCAGACTAAAACATCTCCTTCGTTCCCCAAAGCTTCAATCTGACGGGCGAAAATTTTATCGAAACCGAAATCGTTGGCGCAGGCGGTCAGCACAGAAGTATCGGTGGTCAATGCGATCGCTGGCAGCGCTTGGCGATCCCTCGCGCTTGACAGCCTTACAATGAATTCCGCCGCTAAATGCTGAGAATCAGCGGCGCTGCCTCCGTTGCCGCAGAACATCACTTTTTTGCCCTGTTTCATAGCTCCCGCTATCATCATAGCGCACGCTGCAATCGTATTCAGGCATTGTTTCTCCATCTCCTTCTTAACCGCGGCGCTGGCTTTTAAGGCGGAGGATATATGTTGGAGGAACGCTCTTTCCGGCCAGTCAGTCATCCCGCCTCTTATCGTAGATTAGATAAGCGCCTACAACAATCAGCAACAAAGGCCAGAAAGGTATATTCCAGTCAATCCAACGAAGGTTTTCGGCTAAGAAGATAAATCCGAATATTATCAGGACTACTCCCCAGAAATTACCGGCGGAGTGATGGCATCTTCTTTCCGAATGTTCACTTTTTTTTCCGCCTCTGAACTCGCTTTCAATTTTTCTGCCGATTTCCTGCGCTTTCTCTTCAATCACTTTAGAGGCGCGTTCGATTTCCTCTTCAATACGCTCGCTGAAATCGCCTCTGTGCCGGGATTCATTCCCTGATTCTTCCTTCTTACTGTTCTCTTCCATACTAATCCCGAAAATAAGTTTGCAGGTTTGCAAGTTTGCAAGTTAGCAAGTAAAAAACACCGTTCCGGCAGGTCTTGCACGCCGAAGGAGGGTGTGACCTGCCGGTGTCAAAGATTCACAGGTAATAGAGGTAATTGAAGGTAATAATTCACAAGCTATTAAAGCGATTAAAGCTATGTTAGGAGAACAGGCTTTAGCCTGTTCATGTTCGGACTGAAGTCCGAACTCCTAATTTATTAGGAATTCACAACGAATTAAACGGATGAAGCGGATTAATCGCCGCTTTCATTTCCCTGACTAAAGTTCCTGCGGAAGCGTCTTCAAGGGCATTTCCCACCACGATGAAATCGGCTCCGGCTTGGACAGCGTTTTGCGCCTGTTCCGCTGAACGGATTCCGCCGCCAGCAATCAAGGGAATCTCGATGCTCTTTGAGACGGCGGTGATCATTTCTACCGGCACCGGGTTGGCGCCGCCGCTGCCAGCTTCCAAATAAATCAGCTTCATCCCCAGCAGTTCCCCTGCTATGGCATGTGAAACAGCGATTTTAATTTGATCCCGGGGAATTGGCTTAGTGCCGGTTATGAATTCGATAGCGGACATTTTACCCGATTCGATCAGCATATATCCGGTGGGGATAGCTTCAATCCCCATTCTTTTTATTATGGGCGCGGCGGTCACATGTTCGCCGATCAGATATTGCGGGTTGCGCCCGGATATAAGCGATAATAAAAGAACAGCGTCCGCTTTGCCGGATAATTGCCCGGCTCCGCCGGGGAATAAAACAACCGGGACGCTCACTTCATCTTTGACAGCGGTTATCAGCGAATCGAATTTATCGATAGTGAGATGCGACCCGCCGACTAAAATCAAATCCGCGCCGCTATCCTGTGATACAACCGCTCTCGACACTAAATCGGAAATACCGCCTTTGTCAGGGTCGATTAAAACAAATAATCCCTTGTGATTGCGGGATTTCCAATCGATTAAGCGGTTATAGATTTTCATTGGACTTTAGACTCTGGACTTTAGTATCTTACGCATTAAGTATAAGAGTCCATCTCTTACAGTGATATTTCCCCTTATTAAAATTTACAGGGATGAAAGGGATAAAAGGGATGAAAACATTGAATTTATTAAATTAACTCTTAACTCTTAACTCTATTCGATGAAATCCAGTTATCAAATCACCGATATTCTAATTGTTTTTTTCTAAAGCAGGGGCGAAGCATTTAAACAGAATAGTATCTTCCAATTTCAACGCTCCTTTACAAATGC